>BBSY01000003.1:0-300000 GCA_000974665.1 alpha proteobacterium U9-1i
GGGGGGAGGCGCGCTCCCCCCTCAGTCAGCCCGCTGCCCGGCCTGACAGCTCCCCCGCAAGCGGGGGAGCAAAGGAGAGCCCTCCCGCCGGTAGCGATGACGGCGCGGTTGACGCGCCCGAGCTCAATCCGGTTGGGCTGTATCAGCGGGACGGCGAAAAAGCCTTGATTGATGCGCTTGAAGATCTAGGCCTGCCGGCGCTCCAGGCAATGATCGCCGAACACAATCTCGACCCTTCGGGCGCGACAGCCGATTTGGATCGCGACGGCCTGTGCGCGCACGTGGTGGCGCAGGCGAAGAAGCGCTCCGAACGTGACGCGAAGATGTTCGACTATTAGCCGAACAGGGCGTCCAGCATTTCCGGAATGAACACGCCGCGTTCGCGATCCCACACCGGAAACGCGCCGGCGAAATCCCACACGCACCAAGCAGCGCCTTCGTTTTCCCAAGCTTGACGGACGAGCTTCGTCCAGAGCGCGCGCTGCGCCAGAGGCAATGCGCGATTGACGCCGAACTCGCCGAGTTGAAGCGCGTAGCCGCGCTGGGCCGTCCAACGCGCCGCGCGCGCGGCGTCGCGTGTGATGGCGGCGAGATCGCGATCCTCGCCCCAGGCGCGGCCGAAATTTGGCGCTTCGTCCAGCCATTCGGCGCCTTGGTGGGTGAAGGCGTGTGGCTCGTAATAGTGGACGCTGACGGCGATGTTGGGATCGTGGGGCGGGGTCCAATCGTCGAGTGCGTCGATGTTTTGCCAATTGCCGGGGCCGAGCACGACGAGGCGATCGGCATTGGAGTCTCGAATGGCAATCAACGTTTGGCGCTGCAAGTCCGCGAGCCGCCGCCCGCGCCAGTGATCGCCGTTAGGCTCGTTGAAAGGTTCGAACATCAGGCCAGGAGGGGCGCGCCGATAGTGACGTGAGATCTGCCGCCAGAGCGCGAGGAAGCGATCGTGGTGCGCCTGCGGCTCAAGCACGAGCGCATCGTAATGATGGCAGTTGAGTTGAACCTTGAGCCCGGCGCCGAGTGCGTGCTGCACAATCTCGTCCACGCGGTCGAAGAAAGCCGGCGCGATAGCGAAAGGCGGTGCAGAATTCGCGTGCGCATCCCAGCGCGCCGGCAGACGGACGCCGTCAAAGCCGGCGGCGGCGATGGCGTCGAGATGGGCCAATTCGATCCGATAGCCCCAATCGCCTTCGTTGGGCGCTTCGAGCGCGTTGCCGAGGTTCACGCCGCGCCGCATCGGAAACGGCGCCGCGGGCTGACGGCTTGCGGCGGGTGCGCAGGCGCTGGCGGCGCCGGCGAGGAGGAGGTGTCTGCGATTCACCGTCGCAGGTTATGCCGTTTGCACCACGCGGGGCGAGTGCCGGGATGACGGCCCAGATAAACCCGGCTAACTACCCCTCCATGTTCGATAAAATCCTGATCGCCAACCGAGGCGAAGTCGCTGTCCGCATCATCCGCACCGCCCGGCGGCTCGGGATCAAGACGGCCATCGTTTATTCCGAGGCGGATCGGGACAGTCTTGCAGTGGATATGGCAGACGAGGGCGTTTTCATCGGCCCGGCGCCGGCGGCGCAATCCTATCTGGTGATCGACAAGATCGTGGCGGCGGCCAAGCAGACGGGCGCGCAGGCGATCCATCCGGGCTTCGGCTTCCTTTCGGAGAAGGCCGAGTTCGCTGACCGCCTGTTGGCGGAGAAGATCACCTTCATCGGCCCGAACCCGCATGCGATCCGGGCGATGGGTGACAAGATCGAGTCCAAGAAAGCGGCGCAGGAAGCGGGCGTGTCCTGCGTGCCGGGCTTCATCGGTGAAATCGAAGGCGTCGATCACGCGATCCAGATCTCGGAAGAGATCGGCTATCCGGTGATGATCAAGGCCTCCGCCGGCGGCGGCGGCAAGGGCATCCGCGTCGCCTACAACAAGAAGGAAGTGCAGGAAGGTTTTCCGGCCGTGCGCGCCGAAGCCAAGAACGCCTTCGGTGACGACCGCATCTTCATCGAGAAATTCGTCACTGCGCCGCGCCACATCGAAATTCAGATCATGGGCGATAAGCACGGCAACGTGCTGCACCTGTTCGAGCGCGAATGCTCGATCCAGCGTCGCAACCAGAAGGTCATCGAGGAAGCGCCGTCGCCGCTGTTGGACGAAAAGACCCGCAACGCCATGGGCGAACAGGCGGTGTCGCTGGCGAAGGCGGTGAACTACGACAGCGCCGGCACCGTGGAGTTCGTCGCCAGCGGCGCCGACAAGAGCTTCTTCTTCCTGGAAATGAACACGCGCCTCCAGGTGGAGCACCCGGTGTCGGAGATGATCACCGGGCTTGATCTGGTCGAGCAGATGATACGCGTCGCCGCTGGCGAGAAGCTCGCGTTCAAGCAGAAGGATTTGAAGATCAAAGGCTGGGCGATCGAGAGCCGCATCTATGCGGAGGACCCCTATCGCAACTTCTTGCCGTCGATCGGGCGGCTGCGCGCGTATAGGCCGCCGAGCGAAGGCAAAGTCGGCGACGTGACTGTCCGCAACGAAACGGGCGTGCGCGAGGGCGACGAAATCTCGATGTTCTACGATCCGATGATCGCCAAGCTCGTCACCCACGCGCCGACGCGGATTGCGGCGATTGACGCGCAGGCGCGGGCGCTCGATCAATTCATGATCGAAGGCATCGCCGACAACATCCCGTTCCTCGGCGCGGTGATGGAGGAAAAGGATTTCCGCAAAGGCGACATCACCACCGCCTACATCAAGCAGAAATTCCCCGAAGGCTTCGCCGGCGTGCCGCCGAGCAAGGCGCAGGAGAAGCTGCTGGTGGCGTGTGCCGGTTTCGCGCGTGCGTTCGCGACGCGGCGCGCGGCGCAGACGAGCGGGCGTCTGAATGGCGATGCGGGGCCGGGGCGGCGCGATTGGGTCGTCATTCTCGACCGTGTGCATCACCCGGTTGAGGTCGATCTCGACGACAACGGCGCCAATATCAGTATCGACGGCAAGTTCCATCGCCTCGACACGCAAAAGCGCCCCGGTGGACGCGTCTTCGAAGGCAAGTTCGACGGCGAGCCGTTCGCCGTGAAGATGAAGAACGAGCCGGAAGGCTATCTGCTGAAACTGCGCGGCTCGACCGTGCGCGCTTTGGTGGCGAGCCCGCGCGGCGCCGAGCTGCACAAGAAGATTCCGGAAAAGCAGAAGGCCGACACCTCAAAGCTGATCATCTCGCCGATGCCGGGCCTGATTGTTTCGATCGACGTGAAGGAGGGCCAGGAGGTGAAATCCGGCGAAGGCGTCGCGGTGGTGGAAGCGATGAAGATGCAAAACATCATCCGCGCCGAACGCGATGGCGTGGTGAAGAAGGTGCACTTCGCGGCTGGCGCGAGCGTCGCGGCGGATGAGGTTATGATTGAGCTGGCTTAGGGACTTCGTCGCCTACAAAGGCCGCTTGCGTCGGAGTCAATTTCTCTGGCGCCATTTCGTCGTGTCGTTTGTCGGTACATTCGCCGGCATGGCTTTGATGTTCGGGCTGTGGACCCTTGGCTCGGATCAGAATTTAGCCATTGGAATCGCGACATCGGTCGTGATGGTCCCCTTGATGTATGCCGACATTAGCCTCGTGGTGAGGCGGTTCCACGATGTGGGACTTTCGGGGTGGTGGGTCACTCCGCTCTTTGCCCCTATGGTGGTGACCCTGCTCCTGCCTCTCGGTTGGGTTCCGCTCGAGTGGATGATGTGGTTGCTGTTTCCGCTAGTGCTGGTGTTTTTTGTGATCTTGCTCGTCATTCCGGGCACGCGCGGTGATAACAAGTACGGTCCGCCGGACGCGAAATTAGATTGATGGGCGCCGTTGTTTGCCTGGGTTCCGGATCGCGCTCCGCGCGTCCGGAATGACGGAAGAAAAAAGAGGCCGCACTCGCGTGCGGCCTCTCGTTTGCACTGCAGCCTCGCGCGAGACTTACGCGCGGTTGCGGCCGAGATAATCGATGAGCGCCAGCAGCAGGAAGGCGATGCCCAGCGCGCCGATAATGGTGGCGGGAATGTATGCGCCTTCGTCCCAACCGTCGCCGAAATAGCCGGCGGCCAACAGCCCGCCCGCGAGCATGGTGAGGATGATGCCTTTGCCGAGACTTTTGCGGGCGCGGTCACCCTCTTCGAGCATTTCGCTAGAAAGCTTTTCGATCAAAGCCGGCTCAAGCGTCTGGCCGCGGGCCATGGCCTGGGACACCAGATCGTGCGCTGAGCGCTTGGTGCGTTCCTTGGACAGGATCGGAACCAGGATCACGGCCGCCAAGAAGGCGAAAAAGATAAACGGGACAAAGATTTCGGCTTCCATCGCAGGCTCCCTCAGCTTGGGGCGGCTCTGCCCCTCTTGCTTATGGGATGCGCCGCGGGCGCGGTTTGGATGCGGTAGTTTAGAGCTTCGTTTGCGCGCGCTGCGCGATGCGATCCGCCGGCACGCTTTGACGGCGGGCGGTGCGGTCAGCGGCGAGCACGGCGCGGGGCGCATCGGCGCGCTTTGCGATTCGGTCTGCCGGAGGTTTCATTCCACGCATCATCTGTTCGCCTCTTATGTTCGACGTAGAGGCGTTTGCCGCGCGCGAACATTAGGCAATGCAGCCTAGACCGGCGCAGGCTGCGGCGGAGGTACGATTTCCGTTTGGCCAAACACGTTGTGGAACGAGGCGCGCAAGGCGGCGTCCGCATCGTTCATCGTTACCGGCAGACCGAGATCGACGAGGCTTGTGACGCCGAATTGCGGTGATGAAATTCCGCACGGCGTGATGCCGGAGAAGTGTTCAAGGTCGGGCTCCACGTTGAAGGCGATGCCGTGGAAGCTCACCCATTTGCGCAAGCGCACGCCGATGGCGGCGATCTTATCTTCGCGGCTCCAGCCTGCGCCTTTGCGCTCTACCCAGACACCGACGCGGCCGTCGCGCACTTCGCCTTTGACGTTGAACGCATCGAGCGCGCCGATGATCCAACGTTCGAGGTCAGCGACGAACTTGGTGACGTCACGGCCGCGTTCGCGCAGATCCAGCATGACGTAAGCCACGCGCTGACCTGGGCCGTGATAGGTGAATTGGCCGCCGCGCCCGGTTTGGAAAACCGGGAAGCGGTCCGGCGCGAGGAGATCGCCGGCCTTGGCTGAGACGCCGGCGGTGTAGAGCGGGGGATGTTCCAACAGCCAAACGAGTTGCTGGCCATGCCCCTCGGCGATGGCGGTCGCCCGCGCTTCCATGAACGCGACGGCGGCCTCGTACGCGACGAGGCCGGGGGACGTCGCCCAACCGATCGGTGCTGTCTCGTTCACGTCTGCTCAACCCTTTCAGGTTCGACTTGTGACTCGTTTAGATGGTGCGCCCTTATGTCGGAAAGAACCCAGGTCCATTTGGTTGATGTCGAGCTGTCGGTGGTGCTGGGGCGCTGCCACATGCCGATGCAGCAATTGCTGCGCATGGGCCGCGGCGCGGTGATCCCGCTCGACACTAAGGAAACCGATCAGCTTTGGATTCTGGCTGCGGGGCATCCGATCGCGCGCGGAGAAATCACCATTCAGGGTGACCGGCTCTGCATTACGGTGACCGACCCAGCCGACGTTCACGAATTCAACGCTGCCGCGTAAGCGCGGCTTGGTTCAACTCCAAAAACGAGAAAACCCAACGGCGTCAGATCATATGGTCTGGACGAATCCTTATCGCATTGTTCATGTTGGGCTCAGGCAGCCTAATCCATTGTGCCTAGGCGCGTCGGAGCCGGCGCGTGTAACCCCGGGGGTTAATCCACTATGTCGCCGATCGCTCGCATAATCGCGGCCACCGCCGCCCTGGCCGCAATCGCCACCGCTGGCGTGGCTGTCGCCCAGAATTACAGCCTCAACCCGACCTACGGCACCGCGAACCTCACGGCGGGCTTCACGCCCGACCCTTATGTCGTGAACGTCCAGTCGGGCGGCAGTGTCAACGCTCAGTCCCTGAGCTCGTCGTGCCGCGGCTTCATCGCCAACGCGCCGGACGTGCGTTTGAACTACACGTCGGGCTCACTGCCGCTCATCATTTCCGCCAATTCCGCCGCCGATACGACCTTGGTGGTCAACGCGCCGGACGGCACCTGGTATTGCGATGACGACAGCGGCAATGCCGGCATGAACCCGATGGTGCGGTTCAACGCTCCACGCTCTGGCCAATACGACATCTGGATTGGCACCTACGGCAACGCCAGCCTGCAGCCGGCCCAACTCCATATCTCGGAACTTTACACCCAGTAATCGGACCGCACGGTCTGAGACGGCAGGGCCGGGGTTATCCCCGGCCCTTGTTCGTTTTGGCGGGACCTGATAGGTGACCCGCCTTCCAGTCGGGGCGGCTTTGCCGCCTCCAAAAATGCGCTCGTGGCGGAATTGGTAGACGCACTGCCTTGAGGTGGCAGCGAGTAACATCGTGGAGGTTCGAGTCCTCTCGAGCGCACCAGCTTTCGCTGCGCGCAGCGCGGAGAAGCTGCTTTGCCCGCAGGCGAGCCGCGTAGCGTCTCCCGCGTGGCGCCAGAGCTAAGTGATAGCTCGCTCAATCCCTCGCGTCCGCGCTGGGACGCCGCGAGCGATGCTCACGGCGCCCCGCGCGCGGTCAGAACGCGTAGCTCAATCGCGCATACACAAACCGTCCGTTGAAGCCGTACGGAGAGTATTGCGGGAAGCCGACGGAGCCTGTCGCACCGTTGATCGTGGCCGGCGTGAAGTTTGGATATTCGTCCGTGGCGTTTTCCACGCCGAGCGCCACCGAAAGGCCTTGCTCGAACGCGTAGCGGCCTTCGAGGTCAATGAGCGTCGCCGAACCGGTGGAATAGTCCAGCGCGGGCGCGTTGTTGGCGACGAGCACGCTGTCGTAATAGGTCGCTTTGGCCTGCGCGCTCCAGCCGCCCAATTGCCAATCGACGCTACCCGTCACCTTGGTGGAAGGCGTGCCTTCTTCAAAAGCGAGGATGTTGGAGCGATCGAACAAGAAGAACGGCGATGTTGGGATACCGATGTTCGGCTGCTCGGGAATTCTATCGATGGACGTTTCGTTGAAGTTCCCCGCAAGTGTGAAGTCAAACCGGCCAGCGCTGTCAGTTGGCAGGCGATAACGGCCGACGACGTCAATGCCAGTGGTGGTGCTGTCCAAGCCGTTGAGGAAGAAGCGCGCCGCGCTCACGCCAAACGGCGCCAGCAGGGCGACAACCGCGTTGGTGGTCGCGGCCGACTGACTTGGCCGCGTGGTGCCCAAGTTTTCGGAATAGATGATGCGGTCTGACACTTCGATCTGGTACGCATCGACCGTCAGCTCAAATCCGCCACCGCGGAACACAGCGCCGACCGAGTAATTTACCGACGTTTCGGGCTCCAACGGTTGCGCGCCAAGCGTGATCGCCACCGGATCCTCGACGCGGAAGGTGCCGGCTTCGATGAGGCTGGTGACGGGTACGCCGCCGATGAGCTGGGTGACGAGGTTGGTCGAGGTGTAGCTGAAATATTGCTGCTGCAGCGCCGGCGCATGGAAGCCGTTCGAGACGGCGCCGCGCAGGGCGAAATTGTCGTTGAAGTCGTAGCGGGCCGAGAGCTTGCCCGTCACTTGCGATCCGAAATCGGAGTAATTTTCATAGCGACCGGCGACGCCCATTGTGAACCCGCTCGTCAGCTCGCCTTCAAGGTCGGCGTAAGCGGACCAATTGTTGCGCTCTTCGCTGACTTCGTTGCGCGGCGCAAAGCCGGGGAAGCCTTGGGAGCCGAGCGCGCCGCCCGCGCCGCCATCGCCATACGAGGCGACTTCGCCGGCATCGATCGTGAATTCCTCGGTCCGATATTCTAGGCCGAAGGCGAGGTTGATGGGGGCAGCGAAGCCCCATTCGAGCGGACGTACGCCATCGATGCTCAATGTCAGCTGATTGTAGCCGAGGCCGCCCGCGTCGAACGACGTTGGCGACGCCGCTCCGTAAGAGCGGTTCAGCGAGTTGTTGACCGTGTAGTCGAGTTGGTTGCCGCCATAGCCAAGCGCGAAATCCCAATCGACGCCGCCGGCTTCGCCGCGGACGCCGCCGTAAAGATTGTAGTCGAAGATTTCTGTCGCGATGCGCGGCGTGAAGCCGTTCGGATAGATCGACGCGACATTGCGTGCGTCGTTAAAGGGGCGCGCCGTCGCGCCGGATTCGGTGTCTTTGTCTTGGATGCCGCCGAATGCGTAAAGCTCCCAGCCTCCACCAAGTCCTACAGCGCTGTTGACATAAAAGGATCGGGCCTCGACTTCGGGATCGCCAAACCGCGCGAGCACCGTGTTCGATGAGCCGCCGTTGACGGCGGACGGCGCGGCGTAGTCCGAACGGTTCGTTGGTGAGCGTTGTTGGATTTCCGCCGAAACCGTGAGGAAGCCGTCATCGGTGAGCGGCATGCCTACCCAGCCGGCGAGCGATGTTTGCTCGCCGTCCCGGCGCTCGTGGGAACCGCGTGCGGTGTCGAACTCAGTGTCGAAGAAGCCGTGGCTCACCGTGACGGCGCCGCCTTCGTCGGCTTCGCGGAGGCGAAGGTTTACAACGCCCGCGATGGCGTCGGAGCCATACTGGGCTGACGCGCCATCGCGCAGCACTTCGACGGAGCCGAGCGCTACCGATGGGATAGTGTTGAGGTCGAACGCCGTCGAACCGCGGCCGAGCGCGCTGTTGACGTTGACGAGCGCGCCGACGTGCCCGCGTTGGCCATTGATCAGCACCAAAGTTTGATCTGGCGGCAAGCCGCGCAATGTTGCGGGACGGGCGTGATCGGAGCCGTCGGAAATAGCCGGGCGCGGAAAGCTGAGTGAGGGAACGGCTTCCGCCAACGCCTTGGCGGTTTCTGTACCGGCGCCGTCGCGCGTCAGCGCTTCGGCGGAAATCACATCGACCGGCGCGATCGTGTCGAGGCGCGTGCGCCCCGCGGTGCGCGTGCCGGTCACGACGATTTCTTCGCCCGTGGCTTCGGCGGATGCAGACTGAGAATCTTGCGCCATCGCGGGCGCCGCCGCGGCAAGCGCTAGGACGGAAACAAATGCCGTGAGTACTTGGCGGTGCGTTTGCTTCTTCACTTGGTGTCCCCTGGTGTTTGCGCCTCGGCGTTTCCAACGCCCGCATGACGATGCGGCATTGTCCCCGCAGGCGTCCCGACCACTGGAAAGCCACGTTGTGGAGAGCGCAAGCGAATTGCGTGTTTCGCTGTGTAGGTTGACGCTAAAGCGTGTCTAACGCGCGTATTTGCTCGCCCGAGAGGAGAATGCTTGGCGCCTCGAGCGCGCGTTCACGGTGAATCTTGCGCGCGTTCCACTACCGTTGCAGCACGCATCACCGCGCGACACACCACTCACGCTCGACGCCATGGAAACAGCGCGCGCAGTTTTTCGTCGCGCAACCAGAGGCCGCCCCACATGAACAAGCCGAGATAGAGACTGAACAGAATGTGGCTGTAGAGCGGGCTGTCGGCGCGGATGTGCGTCGCCATCGCCCCACCGAGCAGGCCCATGAACAGCACGGCGCCAAACACGCTTGTTCGCGGGATGAGGTAGAGCACGACGCAGGTCAGTTCGATGACACCTATCCGAAACGCCCACCCGTGCGGCCAACCCAGCTGCGCCATCGTGTCTTCGGCGATAGGCATGCCCAGCAGCTTCGGCGCGACCGACGCGCCGAGAATGAAAATTGCGAACAACGCGGAGAGCACGCGCCCGGCCCAGACGCTGACTGAAGCTTTCATGATGACGTCTCCCTAGATCGTTCGCGCACAAAGGACGGATCGCTGACGTCATTCCCGACATGCGAGGGCGAAAAGCGGAACGAAGGAGGGTTGAGGGAAGCGCAGCTCGCCCGAACGCCATCGCGACAGGTCTGCGACCCACGATGTGGCGTTCTGTAATGGCTGCAACGCTTACCGTAGGCCGTTATACCCGCAGCGGGCGAATTTTTTTTCCTCCGCTTAGTCGTTGAACCGCTTGCGTATTCTTGTACCGCTGCGCGATGCGCGCCTTTCGGATGGTTAATGTTCGGTTGACAAATTTTATCTCCAGTTAAAACCTCCGCCTGTTTTGTGCGGGGGCCCAATGCTAAGGTTGAATAGTTCGGCGCGTCGCGCCGTCGTGGCGTCGTTTATTGTAGGCATCGCAGCCTGCGCCAGTGCGCCGCCAGCGGCGCCAAATCAGTCTGGTGCGGCAGTTTCGACGATCGATCCCGGTACGCGCGGCGCTGTCGCCGGCGTCGGCATCGAAAGCCAAGACATCGTTTCGATGACAGATCAGATGATGCGCGACATGCTCGCGACGCCGACGTTGGCAGGGCGAGCGACGCCTCCGCGGATCATTCTCGACGCCGAGTATTTCGTGAATGAATCCACGCAGCGCATCAACAAGAACATGATCACGGATCGGCTGCGCGTAAATTTGAACCGCGCTTCCGCGGGACGCATGGCGTTTGTCTCGCGTGAGAACGCCGCGATGATCGCCCAGGAGCGCGAGCTGCGTCGCGAAGGCGTAGTCGACACCGGCACCACGGGCATGACGCGCGCGCAAGCCAGCGGCGATTTTCGTCTCACCGGCCGCATCACGTCGCTCGATTCCATGCAGCAAAGCACCGGCATGGTGAGCCGCTACAACCAGATCACGTTCGAGATGCTCGACACCGAAACCGGCATCATCGTTTGGAGCGGACAATACGAGTTCCGGCGCGAAGCCGCCGATGACGTGGTTTATCGCTGAGGCGAACTCTGAACTCTGGGGAGAGGGCTCATGACCAAGCGGATTCTATCATTCCTGTGCGCGGCGTCGGTGTTGGCGCTTTCCGTGCCGACCGATGCAAACGCTCAACGCCGCGCCCGGCCGCCAAGCGAAGAACAGATCGTCGCGTATCTCGCCGATAAGCCGCCGGAACTGCACGCACAATTCCGCACCTACATGACGGAGGGCGAGCGCAACGCGGTTTTGAATCTTACGCGCACCGGGCTCGCGGCGATGGAGATGGGCGCGGACGCCGTGGCTGCGTCGGCATTTGATCAGGCTCTGGAGCGGATCGAGGCGATCTACGCCGACAACGAAGCAGCGACACGTGCGCGTTCAAACTTCGTGCGCGAGGCCACCAAGGATTTCAAAGGCGAGCCCTACGAGAGGGCCATGACCTATTACTATCGCGGCCTGCTCTATCTGCGGGCCGGCGACTATGAGAACGCGCGCGCCAGTTTCGAAGGCGGGCAATTGCAGGATACGTACGCCGAGGACACGACCTATCAGAACGATTTTGCGATGCTCTCGGTGCTGTCAGGCTGGTCCAGCCAATGCCTCGGCGCAACAAGTCTTGCGGAAGAATCTTACAACGAAGCGCGCGAAGCATTGTCCACCACCGGTCGTGAGGCGTTCGCGATGCCGGGGCCAGAGGATCGCGTGCTGCTCGTGGCCGATCTTGGCGTGGGTCCGATCAAGACGTCTGACGGGCAATATCAGGAAAACCTACGGTTCCAGCCGGCAACGAATTTTACAGAGCGCCGGGTTTTGTTCTCTTCGCCCGAGGTCGATGGTGCGATCGCCTCTGCGGCGCGCACTGCTCAGGCTGACCTAGTGGCGGCGCAGGCCGCGTACGATGCAGCTCAAGCGGAGCTTGCCGCACGCACGTCTGTCGCTGAATCAGCGGAAGCGGCGGCCGTCGCCGCGGCCGCAGCAAGTGCGCCGCCGCCTGCGGTGGTCGATCCGGCGCTTGCGGTGCAAGCAGCTGCCACCGCGACGGATGCCGGCGCGGTGGAGGAGGCGGCGCCTGCCCCGGCGCCGACCCCGGCTGCGGTTTCGCCGGAGCTTATTCGCCAAGCCGCGCAAGCGCGCGCCAGCGCCGACACGGCCGCGGCGGATCTCGCCACGGCGCGTGAAGCTGCAAATGCGGCGCAAGCGACGCTGACTGCGAAGCAAGAAGTCGCTCAGGGCGCAAATGCGTTGGTGGCGTCGATCGGCTTGAACATGGATGCGCTGCCTGCGGCGGCACCTGCCGAGGGCGCGGCTACGGTAGACACAGCCATCGCTGCGGCCGTGGTTGATGCGCCAAGCGCCGCGTTGGCGCCGCTTACAGGACAGCGCGCCGAAAACCTGTTCTGGCAAGCCTCGACGCGCGGCGGACGCGCGATTGACGGCATCCTGGCGGGCAAGGCTGAGTTCAAGGCCAACGCCACGCAACTCGCGGACACCACAAGCCAGCTTTCGAGTGTCGCGATCCAGACGGCGAACTCGATGATGACGCAGGCGCAAAGCATGATGGCGCAGGGCTACAATGTCGATATGGGCGGGGCGAACGCAGCCGCTGGCATCGGTCTTGGCTTGATGGCGTTCAGCCTGGCTTCGCGCGCGGTCGCGGCCGCAACTACACCGCAAGCCGACATTCGGTATTGGGACAATCTACCCGCTGAGGTGCATCTCTCGTTCGCGCCGAGCGGCAGCGCGTTCCGCGCGAGCTTCGTCGATGAGGCGGGCGCATCCGTGCGAACGGTTCCGGCCAACGTGGTGATGGATTCACAAAATCGCTGCGGCGTTGCCTGGGTGCGTTCGCAGCCGGGCGGCACTCTGGCGCCGGCTGCGCCGAACTCGGCGCACGGCGAACGTCGTCGGCGTTAAGGCAAGAGGTTCTCAATGGCGTTGTTCCGAACAGCTCTCGTCGGCTTGGTGTTTCTGGCTTCCGGGTGTGCGTCTCAACCCGGCCAGCCGGTGGGACGGACAGTCACGTGCGATGCAAGCGCGCTGCGCAATGCAAGCTTGCCGCCGGGCCCCGCGCTTGAAGCGCAATTGCCTGGCACCTTCACGCCGATCCCGCTCAATCAAGTCACAATGCTTGAGCCTGGAATGGCGCGCTGGCTCATGGTGCAGACCGTTGGCGCGACGCGCACGCCCACCAACACGGTGCAAGTCGTCGCCCGTGTTGTGAACTGCACCGACCAAACCGTGCAGATCGAGGGGCGCACGCATTTCCTAACCAGCGACCAAATGGCGACGGAGCCGGTGTCGGCGTGGAAACGCGTGATCATCCCGCCGCGCTCGATCGGCTCCTACCAAGAGATGTCCGTCGATGCGACGCGGGTTGGAAATTATCTGATCGAGTTGCGCGAGGGCCGGTAAGAGGAGGCATCGATGCCGCGTGTCCACTGGCGAACGTTAGGCGTTGTGGCTTGCGCTGCAATGTTGGCGGCGGCGACGGTGCAAATGTCGGCGGCGCAGACGCAGACAAACGCCGTGCCGTCCGCGCTAAGCCCTGTGCCGCCGATGCTGCAGCCCACGGGGCCGGCCAACAACGGTTTGCAAGACGCATTGCGTTTTAATCCGAACGCCGTGCCTGCGCCGAGCGGCCCAACAATCGGCCCTGCTACAACGTCGGTTTCGCGGCAGGCTCCGCCGATCAATCAACCGATGTCTCGGCCGATGACAGAGGAAGAGGTTGCAGCGGGCCAGCGCGTGGTTGGATTTTCGGGCTCTGGCGCGAACATGAGTCAGGGATTGTCGCTGGATCGCGCACGTCAGGCCGAAGACGCCGTGGATGCGATCGATGATGCGGCGGGTTCGGGTTTCATGACCGGCCACGCGGCGCAAACGGCGGTAGGGCTTGAGGCAGAAGCTGCCTCCGAGCTTGGCCGCGCGTCGCGGATGTCCGTCGCCAGTGACGTGCTTGGCCGTGTCGGTACAACTCTTTCGGTCGGCAGCGTCGGGGTCGATGTCGTGCAGGGCGAGTACGCCAACGCGGCTCAAACCGTTACCGAAGAGGCCATCGATCGCGGCGGTTGCGCGGCAATGGGGGGCAACCCGGCTTTGTGCGGCGCGTGGAGCGCGGGGCTCAGTGTTGGTCAGATCATTCGCGAGAACGTCACCATCAATGGCGCCACGCTTCAGGATCACGTCACCGATTTCTGGGCATGGGCGCTGTTGCCGTCCGATGCAGCAATCATGGAGGAAGCTGAAGCGCGGCAGCGCGCCTACGACGCCGAGCGCGCGAGTATGCGTGCGCAAGCGCAGGGCGAGTATAGCGCCGTCGCCAGCTCGTTGCAGCAACAGCAGGCGGCGCACGACGCCGAGCAGGCGGCTTTGGCCGCGCAGCGCCAAGCCGCTGCCAGTCAGCAGGCGCAATCGAGCGGCGGCGGATCTGGGTTTATGGATTTCCTGGGCACGGTTGCCGCCACGACGCTTCAAATCGGCGGCGCCGCCGCGCAGAGTCCGATGCCGTCGGCGAATGATTCAAGCGGCGCGCAATGTACGCCCCGCACCTTCAATACACACGATACATGTCATCCCAACCATGACGAAGACTCTCATCCTGGCGGATGTCATTGCGGGTGAGTTTGGAGGTTTGCATGCGGACGCTGTTGGTCAGCCTTCTCGCCGCTGGATTTGCGAGCGCAGCGGGCGCGGAAGAGTATCGGCCAGGCTTTTCACAAGCAGCGGAGGCGGTGTCCGAGCAGCGCGCCGTGGCGACGCGCACGCAGCTGGAGCGCGGCATGGCGCGGACTTGGGCGGGCGAGCCGTTCGCGCTCGAGAACCCCGTTTTTCCGGCCTACATGACCGAACCAGCGGAAGAGCGCTGGGCTCAGGGCTGGGCTGACATACAAGCTGTTCAACGCGCCCGCTACGAGGACGCGCGCGAGCGTGTGCTGTTTGGTTCGCACTCACGTCGGAGATAAAAGTATGACGGGAATTCGCGCGGCGTTGTTGGGCGCCCTTGTGGCGACGCTCACAGCCTTCATTCCCGGAATTGCCACGGCGCAATATCGCGAAGGCGTGCCCGGGGTGATCCCGCAAGCGCCGGAGGCCGATCCGGACGCAGGCGCCAACGCTATCTTGGCGCGCTTCGCGAATTGGAACCGGACAGCCGGCCGGCCGAAAATCATGGTGTTCTGGAACCGCGTGCTGACAGACGAGACGACCACGCGCGAAATTGAGCGCGTCGTCGAAACTGAAGACACCCGGAGCGGGACGTCAATCGTAAGCGAGACGACGAGCACGCAGTTTGGTGAGGCGTCGCAGAGCAACGAAGAGAATATCGGCCAGCGGCGCAGCGAACGGGTCACGAGCGCTGAAGCGGTGACCGGAGGGCGCTATACAGAGATGGACCCCGCCGCTGAGCGCTTGTTGGAAACCACGTTCGCCAATCTTTTCTTGCAGGCGGGCGCGCGGGTTATCGACCGCGACGCGCTGCTGCGACGCAGCTCTGTAGGCGTGAGCGCCGCCGACCGATCCGATCTTCAGTTCATCGAATCGAAGGCGCTGAATGAGGGCGTGGTCTATCTCATCCAAGTGTTGCCCGATCCGAGCACGACGAGCCCAACGGGCATGGCTTTCTCGGTTAGCATTCGTCACTTACCCACCTCTTCATTGACTGCCCAGTTCCTCACGTCGGGAAATCCACCGCCCGCGCGGGCGCGCTTTGTCGCCGGCGAGCGTGGATTTGAGCGCGTTACGATCAATCGGGCGACGCCCGAGCGCGTTGCGGCGCAGGTGGCGATAGAGGCCATGGAGCGGCTGGCGCAACGCTAGTTCGTGATCGCGCGTTCGTACGTCGTTCATGGACGCGCCAAAGCGCACGCCCAGCGAGGCGGCTATTAGCCGATCTTGAGCCGCAGGAACGCCATCGCGCCTTGAGGGTCACCGCCGTAAGCGGTCTCCAGCGCATCGGGCGCGAAATGCTGCTGCGCGAGCGCGCCGATGCCTATCACTGCGTGATCGCTGACGCGGAAATCGCGGATGGCGCCGAGCGAGAGACGGCCAACCGTTCGAATGTCTCCGTGATGGCCGTCAAGTTCGTCTGTCTCAATACGTTCGCCGCGCGCGAAGATGGTCCAACGCTGGTTCGGGTGCAGCGCTGCTTCGCCGAGCCATGCGTCGAGCGAGGTTCCGTCGCTCTTTTCCTTGTTTGCGAACGCTCCCGTGAGCGACCACCAGCGCCCACCGCCGAGCGCCCGCGTGTATATGGCGCTGGCGGAGAGGCGCTCCTCGTCGTCGTCCGGGTGCAAAGCCTCGGGGCTTTCGACGTCGGCCCACGAGGCTTGCAGCGCGAGATTTTCGGTCGGGTTCCAGGAGAGGCGCGCCGACGTAGAATCCAGAGCGCCGCTCTCGATATCAAAACGATCTTGATCCGGCTCACGGCCGCGGAACTGGGAGACTTCAAGCTTTACATCGTCATGCACCCAGCCGGCGGTGACGACACCGAAGGTGATGTGCGTCGAGTCGAACCAATGGTGCGTGATCGGCGCTTCTGGTGAATCCATTGCCGCAAGCCGATGCATGAAAGCTGGCGGGCCGAACGCCGGTTCGCCGGGGAGGCCCGCGTACACAAACAAGCTGTCTGCGTTAGAGAGACGATGCGAATAGCTCGCGGACAATTCCATCAGCAGGTCGTGCGGGTGCTGGCGATCAACAAGCGTATCGACGCCGTTCGCGGTCTCGCCGGCGGCGAAAAGAAGCGGGTAGCCGTCCTTCCCCATGAACGGATCGGGGCTCGCCATGATGCGGAAATTCAATGTGCCATGGGTGAAATCGCGCCGCGCGGCGCCCATCACCATGCCGGAAAGGAACGCCTCCTCATTGCCGCGTGGGCCATCTTGCCAATCGTAGACGGCGTTGAATGCGGCATGACCCATCAGCCGCCATTCGCCGGCTTGCGCATGTACGCCGCCGTGCGTCGAGGCGTCCGGCTGCCACGATGTACCTGAGGCGTCGCGGCCCATGGCGTAAGCGCCGAGCAGGCCCTCCATCCCGCCCATGTCCTGACTTGCGTTCGCGTCCGGCGCGGGCTGGGATTGATGCTGACTGTGATCCATTTGGCCGTGGTCAGGCTGTTGCGCGGGCGCCGTCAGGTGTTGTGCGTGATCCGGTTGTGCAGGTTGCGCGTGATGCTGCGCGTGATCGTGCGCTTGTTGCGCCGCCGCTGGCGTTGCAATCGCGAGCGCTGCGAGGAGGGTGACGCCGGTCGTGTTCATCGCTCGCTCCGGCCCAACAATTCTACTAATTCCGCCGCCTTCTTGCGTTGCTCGCTGGCGTCGCCGGAGACGATGGCGTTCTCAATGCAATGGTTGAGGTGGTCCTGCAGCATCGACGTTTCGACGCGCGCGAGCGCGGCGCGCACCGCACGCAGTTGCGTCAGGACGTCGATGCAATAACGGCCCTCATCAATCATGCGGGAGACGCCGCGAACTTGCCCTTCAATGCGCGACAGGCGGTTCAAGAGTTGATTTCGATCCTTTTTCATCGATCGGCACCTAGTACCCTGTTGGGGTATCGTCAAGTACCCCTCCGGGGTATAAAAGACGACGCGCACTTGACGTGGGGCGCGGCGCGGCGTTTTGGGAGCCTCGAAAACACACAAGCGCGCCCCGAACCCGAGTCCGCCGATGAACGACGAAACCGAAACGGCGGCCGAAACGCACGCGCCTCCGTCTGAGAACACGGCGTTCCTTGCGAGCGTGATCGCCTCTGCTGGCGATCACGACTGGCCGGCCCTGCGCCGTCAATTGGCCAACCTCGACCCAGCCGACATCGCCGACGTGATCGAGCATGTGCCGCTGGAGACGGCGCGGACGATCGCCAAGATGATCGGGCGCCACCTGCCGGTGGAATTCTTGGCCGAACTCGGGTGGGAGCGCCGTGAGGAGATCCTCACCGAGCTGCCGGCCGACTACGTCGGCAAAGCGCTGGGTGAGCTGGATACCGACGACGCCGCCGCAGTCGCCGCCGACATCGACGAGAAGCAGCTGGGCGCAGTGCTCGCGCAGGCCGACGAAGAGACGCGCCTCGTCGTCGAGGAGGCGCTCTCGTTCGAGGAAGAGACGGCCGGCCGTCTCATGCAGCGCGAGTTCGTTGCGGCGCACGAGGGCTCGACCGTGGGCGATGTGATCGACCGTATGCGGACGGAGGCGGCGGAGCTGCCGGACGTGTTCTTCGAGGTCTATCTCGTCGATGCGATGATGCGCCCGATTGGCGCAGTGCCGGTATCCACGATGATGCGGGCCACGCGCGACACGCCGATGGCCGACATTATGCAGCCGCTGAAGGCTTTGGTGCGGCCGGAGATGGACCAGGAAGAGGTCGCCCACACGTTCCAGAAGTATCACCTGGCGTCTGCGCCGGTGGTCGATGAAGCCGGGCGTCTCACGGGCATGGTGACGGTGGACGACATTATCGACGTCGTCAGCGAAGAAGGCGAAGAGGATTTGCTCAAGCTTGCCGGCGTGAGCGAGGCCGCGCAGACCGACAACGTCTTCCGCTCTGTACGCGCGCGGGCGCCGTGGCTGGTGGTGAACCTCGGCACGGCCTTGGTGGCGGCGGGCGTTATCCGGGCGTTTGAGGAATCGATCACGGAATTGGTGGCGCTGGCCGTGCTGATGCCGATCGTGGCGTCGATGGGCGGCAATGCGGGCACGCAATCCCTGGCGGTTTCCGTGCGCGCGATAGCGTCGCGTGATCTTACGGATTCTAATGCGCCTCGATACGTCATGCGGGAAGCACTCACGGCGCTCACGAATGGCGCGCTGTTTGCTGTCCTGCTCTCTGCGATCGTCTATGTGTGGTTCCACAATGGCCTGCTGGCGTTGGCCATCGCCCTGGCGATCCTGATCAACTTCGCCTGCGCGGGATTGGCCGGCACGTTGGTGCCGTTGACGCTGCGTCGCTTTGGAGCGGACCCTGCGGTGTCGTCGTCGGTGTTCGTGACGTTTGTGACCGATCTCGTCGGCTTCCTCGCCTTCTTGGGGTTGGCGACCCTCATCCTCTTGAGCTGAACCGCGCCGGCGCGCAGGATCGCGTCAACGACAGCGGGGAGGCTTCCATATGTACGATCACGGTTTGATTGCGCCGGCGGTGGCGCTTGTCATCTGGTCGCTGGTTATTCTGATCTGGCTCTACGCAACGCGCATTCCGGCGATGCGGGCGGCCGGCGTGAAGCCGAACGATCCGCGCGGCAAGGCCGCGTTGGATCTGTTGCCGACGCACGCGCGCAACGTTGCGGCCAATTACAACCATCTGATGGAGCAGCCGACGCTGTTCTATGCGTTGTGCTTTGCGCTTCAGTTCTTGGAACAGACGCAGCCGATCAACATTGGCCTCGCTTGGACCTATGTTGTGCTGCGTGTCGTGCATTCCCTGGTGCAGTGCACGTTCAATTTCGTGCCGCTGCGGTTTTTGATCTTCGTGGTGTGCACGATCGTGCTGATCGCCATGTCGTTCCATGCGGCGATCGCGCTTGGCTTCGTGCCGGACGTCCTACACTAGTCTTTCTTGGCGGCGGAGAGGGCGTGCGCTTGGTGCGCCTTCTCCTCGATCCAATCCATCACCGCGACCGCCACGCCCGAGAAAATGAAGGTGATGTGGATGATCGTGTACCAGCGGAGCTGATGCTCTGAGTAGCTGCCGAGGTTCATGAAAATCTTGAGCAGGTGGATGCCAGAGATCGCCACGATCGAGGCGATCAATTTGATCTTGAGGCCGGCGAAATCGAGCGTGCCCATCCAATCGGGGCGGTCGTGATCCTTGTGCGCGGACTCGATCTTGGAGACGAAGCTTTCGTAGCCCGAGAAGAGGATGATCAGCACCAGATTGCCGGCGAGCGAGAGATCGACCAGCGTCAGCACGAGCAAGATGATGTCTGTCTCGTCCATGGTGAGGACGAGCGGGACTTGCATGTAAAGTTCGCGGAAGAAGGTGACGATCAGGATCGCCAAAGCCGCGATCAGGCCCAGGTACACCGGCGCCATGAGCCAGCGGCTGGTGTAGATCGTCCATTCGATCGCCGCTTCCAGGAACGGCGTGCGGCTGCGTTGGTCAGTTTCTCTGGCCATGATTCTCCTCGGGTGTGGGTAGGCTAAGGAAAGCCGATCGCTTCGTCACCTCTCCCCCGCGCGGGGGAGAGGTCGCTTCGAACTTGTTCGAAGCGGGTGAGGGGCGCATTGCAGCACAATGCTGCATCGTTGATGTCGTGCTCGGTTCAGACGCCCCCCCCTCATCCGGCGCTTCGCGCCACCTTCTCCCCCTCACGGGGTAGAAGGGACGTTTCCGTCAGCGTCCATCCCCGCAATCCAGTCGCGCATGAGCGCGACAGCGCGGGCGTCGACACGCTGACGGCCGAGTTCGGGCATCATCACGCCGGGATCGGTGCTTTCCATGCGATAGAGCAGAAAAGAGTGCGCGGGATCGCCGGGCGCGATGGCGAAATCCATGCCGGCGGAACCGCGACCGGCGGCGACGGGGCGCTTGTTCACGCCCCACGCGGACGCGGGCGATGCGCTCCAGCGCAGATCCAGGCCCGACGTGTGCGCTGGGCCGTTCGGGTTGTGGCAGTGGGCGCAATTTACATCGAGATAGGCGCGGGCGCGCTGGGCGACGGCGCCGTCGGATGACGCGTATGCGTCCGGCACGCGCGGCGCGTCGCTAGGCGCGGCGTCGATCAACCCCGCCGCATGCCAGCGCGCGAGTTGGTCGCCGCGGTTAAGATTGCGGGCGCTTGGGCCAATCGGCGTGATCTCGCCGGCGGTATCGTGGCAGCCTTTGCACTGGTTGCGGTTTGGCACTTGCCAGTCGAGGCCGATGGCGGCGCCGTCTTCATCGGTGAAGCTTACGGGGACTGTCGCGCCGATCAGTGAGAGGCGCGCTTCGGTCTGCGCTTCGTTCCACACATAAGGCAGGGCGATCCAGCCATCGGCGCGGCGGATCAGGAGCCGGGTTTCGAGGTAGCGCACGTTCTCCGTAGGCGCGCGCATGTCCGCGGCGAACGCGAATGTCTTGATCAGCACCGTGCCGACGGGAAAGTCGAACACGCCGTCGGCGTTGTAGGTCGCGCGGGCGCCAGGAGGCACGAACACGTAGCGGAACTTGAGCGCGCCATCGGAATAAAGCGCCGTGTTGAGATCATAGGGCGTGACGCCGGTGTTTGGCTCCCGCGCGTCGGCGTCGCGGAAGAAGCGATAGGCCGCGAGCGTCGCCGGCGGGCGCTCGGCCATGATGGCGCGTTGATCGACCGCTTGCGGCGCCTGCGCGGTGGCGCTCGTTGTGAGCGCAAGCACCACAAACAAAGAGAGGAGGGCGCGACGCATCATGCTCCCCCTCCTCTAGAGAGGAGGGGGTAAGGGGGTGGGGTGACCCTCGGCGTTTTGAAGATATCTTTTTTCGTCGCGCGCATATCTGTTGGCGGTGGCGGTTCACCCCTACCCCCTCCCCCTCGGGATCGCTCCGCGATCCCGTCCTCCAAAGTTCCCGATCGCTTCGCGATCGGGTGGGGGAGGGGGTGATGCAGAGCTTGCATCAATCGTCGATCTCCACTTCCGCCGGCTCGGTGAGCGGCAGGAGCGGGGGCATGGTTGGATCGGGGGCGGCTTCAGTGAGCGGGGCGCCGGCGGCCACAACGCCGAGCGACAGGAAGCTGCCGATACGCGTGCGTGTCGACGTGTTGTCGCGGACGACGATGCGGACGCTCTCGCTGCGCGGCTGGCCGCCGGCCGAATAGAGCGTCGCGCCGTCCCACAGCACGTCGGCAAGCGGGATGCCGGCTTGCGCTAGAAGCGCGAGGTCGCCGTCAGGGCGGAAGCCGGTGTTGCCGAAGCGGTTGTCGCGGATCATGATGTTGCGCGGCAACGGGTTGTACGTCGCGTCCTGAAACTCGGCGCGGTAGGCCGTGATGATGACGTTGGCGGTGCCATGATCGCCGATGTCGTTGTCGAATACGTGGACATCGCGGTTGGCCATGATCAGCACGCCGGTGCCGGCGGGCACGGTGGCGACGATGTTGCCAGCGGGCGCGAAGTTGGCGGTGTTGTTGCTGGCGATGGTGTTCTCGAACACGCGAACCGAGTGGCCGCCCATTTGCGGCAAGCCTGGCAGATCAAACACAAGAATGCCGCCGGTGTTGCCCGTTGCGACATTGCGGAAGACGTCGGCGTTGTAGCTGTTCTCTATTTCGATGCCGGCGACGTTCCGCTCGGCGATGTTCTCGCGCACGATGATGTTGCGCGACTGGCCGACATAGATGCCAGCGTCCGACGCGCCCCGGGCGATTGAGCGCTCGATCAGGACGTCGGAGCAATTGACCGGGTAGAGGCCGTAGGCGCCGTTGTCGGGGTTGGGGCCGCGTGTCCATTCGGCGCGCACGCCGCGGAAGGTGATGCCGACACAGTCGCGCGCCTTGATGGCGTCGCCGCGGGCGTTCTCAACGGCGAAGTCGCGCAGGGTCACGCCGTTGGCGGTAACGAGCAAGCCTTCCGCGCCGCGTGTCTGGTTGGTGAAGGAGAGGATGGAGCGATCTTGGCCCGCGCCGCGAATGGTGACGCGGTCAGCGTCGAGCGCGAGGCCTGCGGTCAATTCATAGCGCCCACGCGCGAGCTGGATCGTGTCGCCTGCCTCGGCCTCGACGAACGCCGTTTGCAGGGCTTGTTCGGCGGCGGCGCCTGGGCGGATGCGCCACGTGCGCGCGTCGGCCGCGCTGACCATCACCAGTGCCGCAATCGCGACGGCTACCAGGCGCATGATTCCCCCCTCGTGCTTTCTGCGGGGGCAAAATCGCCGTTAGCAGGACCTAAGTAAAGGTAGACGGTGCGTCAGGTTCTGTCTGTGGCCTTTGCAAAGAGATGAACGAGGTCGCTCATCAGCCTTGGATGGCGAGCGGCCACGGCGCCTCCCAATAATGAGACGAGCACGGCCGCTATGGGATGGTCCCGTGCGATATTGCCCAGGCCGAGCGGCAGAGAGTCCAGAAGACTGGCTTGCGCCACCGCCTGCTGGCGCTCGCGCTCCTTGGCGCGCGCTGACATGACCCACGCGTAAATCCCAACCGTGAGCGCTGACAGGCCGGCGACGATCGCCGCCGCGCCGGGTGCGCCGACGTGTGGTTCTACAAGCGCGTAGATCGCAAAGCCGGTGGCGACGACGGCCATCGCTGATGATGCGCCGATGGCGGCGATGACGATCACGCTGGAAGCCGCGCGGTCGAACATCAGCGGCGTCCGCTGTTGACCAGGAGGCCGATGAGGAGGCCAACGCCAAGCGCGGTGGCGGCGACAGCGACCGGCCGATCTTTCCACTGGCGGCGGAGATAGCGGTGAGCGTATTCGCCACCTTCCTCGGCGGCGTCGACAATGGAGTCGAATGCGTCTTCGGCTTGCTCTCGGGCTGCGGCGCCGACCGATGCGGCGGCGGCCCGGACCCGGCGGCGGACGCTCTCGACGTTATCCTGGATTTCTTCCTTGCGCGGCATGAGGCCAACTCCTTCGTCTCAACCTAATCTACATCGGCGAAGGGCGCGCGGAGACAAGCCCGCGTGGCGAAATGACCAACCCTTCATATTGCTCAACCCACCATGGTGCGTGCGCGTTCCATGATGCGAAGCGTCTCGCTCCATAGATTCAGCGCAGGAATCTCCTGCGGCGCGAAGAAGCGCGCTTCACGTGCGTCGTCACCGGGCGTCGGCTCACCCGCTGTCCAGCGCGCAGCGTAATCCACGAGCACATAATGGCCCCACGGTGGCTGTTCGGCGCCAGATGGGCGCAGGATGGCGTTAACCACATCGATCAGGCCGATGATGTGCGCCTCGCAGCCGGTCTCTTCCTTGAGCTCGCGCAACGCGGCGTCCTCGGCGCGCTCGCCCCATTCGATGCGTCCGCCGGGAAGGGACCACTCACCGTCGCGCGGTGGCTTGCCCCGCCGGATCAGCAGTACGTCTTCGCCGCGAAAGCAGACGAGACCGACTGCGGCGACCGGGGCTCGCGCGATGTTGAGGTTCGTTTCGCTGCTCATGGCGTCATGATCTACTCGCATGCCGTGGCGAACGGGAGATGGTGATGGTCCCCAAAGCGATGATGGCCGCATTGATGGTGATGGCGGCGCTCGGCGCGCAGGCAACTGCAAAAAGTTTGGCGTTGACCGCCGCCGAGGCCCGTTCGGAGCTATTCGGGGTCGAACTTGTCGGGGTGGTCGAGGGAGATGAAACGCCTTGGCGCGAGTGCATCGCGCCGGATGGAACGACGCTCTACGAGATCGAAGAGCGGGTCGATGCTGGGCGGCTCACCATCACAGCGGACGGACAAGCTTGCTTCAGTTACGCGTCGTCAAACTACGACCGGACGAGCTGCTGGGGGGTGTCGCGCGACGGCGACGACAATTATCGCTTCAGCACGGCCGCCTCGCCTGACTTCGTCACGCGTATCGTGCGTCGCGACGTGGCGCGCTGCGAACCGCGCGGACGCGCGCTCATTGGCTGAGGGCTACGTTTCGGAACTCATACGGATTTTTTGGGCTTCGCCGCGCCGCGCCGCGGCGTGATCGCCTGCCCCCAAAAAGAAGATGCGCGACGCTTTCGCGTCGCGCATCTCTGGGAGCATTCGCCCCTTGATCCGTTCGAACGCTAACGCGTCCGTTCGGCTGCGGTTTACCGACCGCGCTTCGCCTTCGCCTTCTTGGCGGCTTTGCGAACGGTCTTCTTGGCCTTCTTGGGGGCGGCCTTCTTGGTCGCCTTCTTCGCAGCCTTCTTTGCTTTCTTCTTCATAGCCATTGCCCTGGCTCCTTTTGTGTTTGCGGCAACAGAGCCGCAAGGACGTCTCTATAATGTCATGCGCAAACGTCAACGCCACTGAAAAAATTCACCGAGGCGAATTTGCAACAATGAGTCGCGGCTGCACACGACGAGACAGCGCGCGATCAACTGGATCGATTCGTACGCGATGGCGAGTGTGACCATGCGAACGATTCATCTTCATCGCGGAATGAGCACGCGTGGGTTCATCACATTCATCGGATCAAGCGCCCGCTTTATTGCGCGCATCATGATGAGCGATTGAGCGCTCTTGAAGCGCGCGAGGTCGCCGACACGCACGGCGCCAATGCCGTGTTCGGCGGAGATGGAACCGCCCAGGTCTGTGGTGATCGTGTTGACGATGTCAGTGAGCGCCAGGGCGGGGAAGGAGGCGGCGTCGGATCCTTCCGGCTGCATTAACGTGTAGTGAAAGTTGCCATCGCCCATGTGTCCGAAGGCGACGATGCGTACGCCAGGGCAGCGCGCAAGCGCGGCCGCGTTGGCGCGCTCAAGGAAGAGGGGCGTCTGCGAAACTGGTACGCTGATATCGTGGTTCACCTGCGCGCCTTCTGGCCTGTGACCAGCGGAAATGGCTTCGCGCACACGCCAAAAATCCTTTGCTTGGCTTGTGTTTTCAGCAATCAAGACATTTACAACGTCGCCGGCCTCGATCGCGCCCGCGAGCGCCGTTTCAATCAGTTCGCGCAGGCCGTCCTCGCGTGCGGCTTCGAACTCGACGAGCACCACAAACGGGGCGTCGGGCATCGGGTCGCGACTGTTCGGGACGTTCTTGACGACGAGATCGACCGACAACCGGTTCATGATCTCAAACGCCGAGACCGCACCTGTCTCCGCCTTCAAGCGATGAAGTAGGGCGAGTGCGCGCTCCGGCGTAGCGACCGCGGCGAGGGCGACGGCGTAACCGCGCGGGCGGGGGAAGAGCTTCAAGCTCGCCGCCGTGACGATGCCCAGAGTTCCCTCGGCGCCGATGAAGAGCTGCTTGAGGTCGTAGCCAGTGTTGTCCTTTCGCAACGCCTTCAGACCATCGAACACCGAGCCGTCCGGCAGCACCGCTTCGATGCCCAGAACGAGGTCGCGCATCATGCCATAGCGCAGCACGTGAACGCCGCCGGCGTTGGTTGAGATCAATCCGCCGATGGTCGCGCTGCCTTCGCTCGCGAGAGAAAGCGGGAACATGCGCTCTGAGTCGTGTGCAGTTTGTTGCACCGCAGTGAGGATAACGCCCGCCTCGGCGACGAGTGAGTCGTTGGCCCGGTCTGTCGCGCGGATGCGATTCATGCGTTTCAGCGACACGAGGATTTCACCCTGAGGGATTTGTCCGGCGACAAGACCCGTGTTGCCGCCTTGCGGCGTGATGGCCGCGCCAGCGGCGGCGCAGAGGCGCACCACATCGGCCACTTCGTCCGTCGAGTGTGGCAGCGCGAGGAATGGCGAGGCGCCTTTGTGCTTGCCGCGCCATTCGACGAGGTGCGGCGCGAGCGTCTCGGTGTCGGTGGCGAAGCCCTTGGGGCCGAGGCGCGCGGCAAGTTTCTCAAATAATTCCGAGGACATGAGCTCTACCTAACGCGGGGCGGCGGCGCGGGCGAGGCGATCGCGAATGGCTTCGCCCAGACCTTGGCGGGGAATTGGCGCCACCGCGATAACAGGCGCGCCGGAGGCATCAAGCGCGCGCAGATGCGCATAGAGATTGGCCGCCGCTTCGACCAGGTCGCCGGTCGCCGAGAGCGTAAGGCCCCCCGCAGGCGCTTCGGCGCCGAAGGCGAGGAAGGCTTCGCCTGTTGCGGGTGCATCAACATCAAGTCTGAGCCGCGCGCGCGGCGCGTAATGGCTCGCCATCATCCCGGGCGCCTCGATCGAGGCTTTTGCGGACGCGAGAACGCCGCTCAGTGGCTCGATCGCTTCGCGCGGGATCGCGCCCGGACGCAGCAACGTCGCACGCCCGTTGGCGTCCACGGCGACGATGGTCGACTCAAGACCGATGTCGGAGGAGCCGCCGTCGAGAATCATGTCCACCGCGTCACCGAGATCGAGCATCACGTGATGGGCAGTCGTGGCGCTGACATGACCTGAGCGGTTGGCGCTAGGTGCGACAATCGGCGCACCGAACGCAGCGATAAGATCGCGTGCGATCGGATGTGACGGCGCGCGCACGGCGATCGTGGAAAGGCCGGCGCACGCGAGATCACAGACGCTACTGGCTGCGCGGCGTGGCGCGACAAGCGTCAGCGGGCCGGGCCAGAAGGTTTCTGCAAGCGCGTGCGCGGTCGGATGCAGGAGTGCGTGCGCTTCCGCATCGGCGACGTTGAGCACGTGGGCGATCAGCGGATTGAAGTGTGGCCGGCCCTTGGCCGCATAGACGCGCGCCACGGCGCGGGAATTGCCGGCATCCGCGCCGAGGCCATAGACCGTCTCGGTCGGAAACGCGACCAATTCGCCCCGGCGCAACGCCACGACGGCGTCCTCAATGCTCATGGCGCGCGCGTGGCTTCCACGTGCACGCGGACGCCAATCTCGCGCGAGACATACTCGGCGTCGGGGTCCGAGGCCTGCCCGAGATTTGCGTCGCGGCGATCGATCTCTATGGCGCCGTCCATGGTGGCGCGATTGCCGTTGATGGTGAGCGTGAACGGCAGATCGATGTCGAGCCCTCGGCCTTTGAGCGTCAGCGTGCCATCGGCCTCGAAACGCCCCTCGCCGCGCGAGCGGATGCGCGTGGTGCGGAACGTGGCGGTCGGGTGGGTGGCGACGTCAAACCATTCCGCCTCGGGCATGCTCTGATCGTGCAGCGGTATGCCATCGGCGGCGGAGCCGGTCTGGATTGTCACAATCGCGGTCGATGCGTCGAGATTGTTGGGGTCGAAGCGGATGTCGGCGCTCCAGCGCGCGAAGGCGCCCGTGAAGTTGATCCCCGCATGTGTGCCGCTGAACCGGATTGAGCTGGCGCTTTGATCGACGCGCCACGTCGGCGGCGGCCCACTTGTTGCGGCCGGCGTTGGCGCTGCGGCGTCGTGTGTGTGGCCGTCGGCATTGTGATCGTCGGCGGTTGTCGATGGCGTTGGCGGCGGGCCGAGCGCGTCGTCGGTTCCGTGATCCTCGCCGCCCTCATGTGTGTGCATCACTTCAGCGGGCGCAGCGCCCGCGCCGGTCGGCGGGTTCACGAACATGAACAAGGCGCTTGAGGCGGCGATGGCGATCGCCGCAAAGCCAGCGATCAAGGCGGGAGCGCGACCCGGCGCGGCAGGCGTCGCTGACCCGTTCGGCGGCTTGAGGCCGGGGATCATGTGCGTCAGCACTTCGTCCTTATCGACGAAGTGGTGCTTCAACGCTGCGCCAACGTGGAGAACCAGCAGGACGATGGCGCCCCAGGCGAGCTTGCTGTGGATTGTTTCAAGCACGCCCGCGACGTCACTGCGGGCGCCGTCGGCGAGATGCGACAGGCCAAACAGATGCGGGATCTGAAAGAGGCCAAAATAAAGCGTCGACACGTTGAGCGCGCGCTCGTCGTGAACGTTCCACGCGGTCGAGACGTAGAGCCAACCCGTCAGCGGCATCACAATGATGATGAAATAGAACGCCCAGTGCGTGGCCTTCGCGGCGAACGTTTCCCACGCCGGCATATGCGCTGGCAGTGCGGGTGGGCGATGCATGAGCCTCCAGCCGAGGCGGACGAGGCTGAGGAGCAGGATCGTAAGGCCGACGGATTTGTGCAGCTGAAACGCGGCGACGGCCTGGGCCTGAGTCGCTGGATTCTCTAGCGCGTCGCCCATCCACCAGCCGAGCGGGATCATGCCGAGTATGGCGATGGCGATCGCCCAATGCAGGACGATCGCGACGGCGGTGTAGCGTTGGCTGCCGGCGGACACGTCAGTTCACCGCGCTCGCCGGCGGCGGCGCCATCGTAAATTCCGCCTCGATGATGATCTCAACGTCATCGCTGACGCCGACGTTCGTTCCGGGCGCGGGCATCAGGACGTTCATGCCGTACTCCGAGCGCTTGAAGCTGCCGACTGCGGAGAAGCCCAGCAATGCGCCGGGCATACCCATCGGGTGTTGGCGATAGGCTTGGTTGAAGGTGACGTCGAACCGAGCAGGGTGGGTCACGCCGCGAATGGAGAGATCGCCGGTCATCCGCCCGCTGTTGGGGCCGGTGAGTTCGATCGACGTCGAGGTGAAGGTGATGTTCGGGTGGGTGCCGGCGTCGAGCCATTCGGAGTTCTCCAACTCATCGTTGAAGTCGCGCTCGCCTGGATATTCCGTGGCCACGGAGTTTGCCGCGATGGTGGCGGTGACGCTCGATTGTGTCGGGTCTTCGGCGTTGAACGTAAGGTTTGCGTCGAGACCCGTCATGCGCAGCGTGTAGTGCGACATGCCGAAATGGGTGGCGCGGATCACGACGCTCGAATGGTTCTTGTCGAGCATGTACGCGCCAGAGGGCGCATCCACCGTGACCGGCGCGACCGGGCCTTGCGGCGCCTCGGGCGCGGGCTGATTGCAGGCCGAGAGCGTCAGGGCGGCGGCGATGAGAATAAAGCGCATGAACGGTCCTCTTGGCGTCAGGATTTCACAAACTCCGCCGAGATCAAAATCTCGACGTCGTTTCCAACAGTCCCGTTGGCGATTGGGTTGCTGAACCGCGCGCCCCATTGGCTGCGATCAATGATGGTGCGCGCCGTGAAAGCGAGCACGTAGCCGCCGCGTAGCGGGTCCACGCGCCCACCCTCAAAGTGAGTTTCGAGGGTGGCGGGGTGGGTCGCGCCGTTGAACGTCAGATCGCCGCTGATCAGGCCGGTGTTCGGGTCAGTTGTTGTTATCGTGCGCGAGACGAAGCGAATGTCTGGGTTTGCTTCAGCGGCAAAGACTTCGCGGGCGATCTGCTGGTCGAACGTGTGCGCGCCATCGCGGCCGACGACGTTGGTCGAAACCGAGTTCGCGGCGATTGTTATGTCCAGCGCTGAATTGGTTGGGGTTCGCGGATCGAAGGTCAAGGTGCCGCGCATCGTGTCGAAGCGGCCGACGAAGGGGCTCAGCCCCATGTGCCGAATGCGCCAGACGACGCTCGCATGTCGTCCGTCGAGTGTGTAGGCGCCCGCGGGCGCCTGCGACGCATCGAGCGAGGTGTCCCCGGCCTGCGGCAAAGCCGCAGGAACAGGCGACCCACTGATCGCCGCCGGCGCGACCGCTACTGGCGCAGAGGGCAGGACCGCCGCGCAGCTGGCGATGGAAATAGCGAGCAGCATCAAGGAAAGTGTGCGCATTGGCGGAATGTCTGGCCTCGATCGCGGCGTTACCATGACCAAGGGCACATGCGCCCCCGCGACTTGATCGACAAGGGGCGCACGACGTTCAGTTAGTTCGCCTTGTTGAACTCGGCTTGAATGAAGACTTCGATCTCGCGGCTGGCGACGCGATCGACAACGCCGCCGCTCACGCCCCACTGGGTGCGGTCGATAACGGCATGGCCTTCGAAGGCGATCGTGTGGCGTTGGCGCGCTTCGTTGAAGCGCCACCCATGATAGCTGACCTCAACGTCCACCGGATGGGTTTGGCCGTTCATGGTGAGATTGCCACTGACGATCCCGGCGCCCGGGCCCGTGAGGCGAGCGGCGGTGGAAACGAACGTGATATTGGGCGTCGCTTCCGCGCCGATGAAGCCTTGAATTTCGCGATCGAAGCCGCGTTCGCCAGCCTGGTTCAGGATACCGGTGGAAACGGAATTGGCGGCAATGGCGAAATTGACGATGGAGCTGGCCGGCGCGGCGCTATTGAAGTCCAGCGTGCCGGACAGCGTGTCGAAGCGGTAGGTCGACAGCGCCATCCCGCCGTGGCGGAGGCGGAAGATGACGCTCGCGTGACGCCCGTCGAGCGTATAAGCGCCGGAGGGGGCTTCGGCCGCGTTGCGGTTGGTCGCGGGGTCGTAGGGGATTGCAGGGCCCGCAGCAGCGGTCGCCGGAGGCGCTTCGGCGGCTGGCGTCGCCGCGCAGGCGGCAAGCAAGATTGCGGCGGCGATAATGGATTGGCGCATGGTGGATCCCCTTCGTCTCGGTGACGTAGCACGTGCGGATGCGCCACGTTTGGCAAGAGTTGTCAGCGCCGTCAGTCTAGGCGAATGCTCGACATCACGACGAATTTATCGAGGCGGCTATGAGTTTTATCGCGCCAACCGAAGATCAGCGCTTCGCGCTTGAGGCCGCCGCCGACCTTTGGTCGGTCAAAGCGGGCGGTCGGTTTGCAGATTTGGACGCCGATACGTTGGCGGCGATCCTCGATGGCGCGGGCGCGCTTGCCGCCGACACGCTGGCGCCGCTGAACCGGAGCGGCGATCTGGCGCGGGTGACATTGAAAGATGGCGTGGTGACAGCGGCGCCCGGTTTCAAGGAAGCGTTCGCTCAGTTTGCGTCGGGGGGCTGGGGCGGACTTTCGGCGCACCCTGATTACGGCGGACAGGGTTTGCCACGCGCGGTGGCGCTTGCGGTCTACGAGAACATCCAGTCCGCGAACATGAGTTTCGGGCTGTTGCCGATGCTCACGCTTGGCGCGATCGAGGCGCTTGAAGCGCATGGCGCGCCCGACCAACGCGACCTTTATTTGGGGAAGCTCATCGCCGGCGAGTGGGCCGGCACGATGAACCTCACCGAACCGCAAGCGGGGTCTGATGTCGGCGCGCTCACCACCAAGGCGGTTCCCAGGGCCGATGGCAGCTACGCCATCAGCGGGCAAAAGATTTTCATCACCTGGGGGGAGCACGATCTGACGCCCAACATCATCCATCTGGTGCTGGCGCGCATCGAGGGCGCGCCTTTGGGCTCCAAGGGTATCTCGCTCTTCATCGTACCGAAATTCCGCGACGAGGATGGGTCTCGCAACGCGGTGCGCTGCATCGGCCTGGAAGAAAAGATGGGCATCCACGCTTCGCCCACCTGCACCATGGCTTACGAGGGCGCCACCGGCTGGTTGTTGGGCGAGGAAAACAAAGGGCTCGCCGCCATGTTCACGATGATGAACGCGGCGCGCGTGAATGTTGGCATACAGGGCGTGGGCGTGGCTGAGGCCGCCTATCAGAAGGCGCTCGATTTTGCGCGCGATCGCAAACAGAGCGGCGCACCGATCATCGAACACCCAGACGTCCGGCGCATGCTGCTCACGATGAAATCGAAAATCCAAGCTGGTCGAGCGATTTGCTACGCTACCGCCGTCGCGGCCGACGCTGGCGATAAAAGACGCGAAGATCTGCTGACGCCGATTGCGAAATCCTGGTGCACGGAAATGGGTGTCGAGGTGACGAGCCTTGGCGTGCAAATTCACGGCGGCATGGGGTTCGTGGAGGAAGCGGGCGCGGCGCAATTCTACCGCGATGCCCGCATCGCTCCGATCTACGAGGGCACGAACGGGATTCAGGCGATTGATTTGGTGGGGCGCAAGCTGAGCAATGATCGCGGCGAGACGATGCGTAGTTTTGTACACGAGGCGCTCGATCTCGCGGCGCGCACAAAGCACCCAATCGCGCCGCACCTCAAGACCGCCGCGGACGCGCTTGAAGCTGCGACAGCGTATCTCCTCGCCGCGGATCGCAGGGACGTGCTGGCCGGCGCTTCGGCCTATCTTGATTTAGCCGGCGACACGATCGGCGCGCTGCTGCTGGCGCAAGGTTTGGAGCGGGCGGCGCGTGTTGGCGTTACACAGGTTCAGGTTGATGAGCAAAGCCGGCTGCTGGCGTTTTATGGCGAAACCGTGCTTGCACGTTCTGCGTCGCGTTTGGCGGCGGTGAAGCTCGGCGCCGCGGCTCTCGGCTGACTGAGCGCGGCCGATTGGGCGCATTGAAATATTGGCGACGGGGCCGACCTAGTGTCCTAGACTTTGGGCCGGAGAGCGGAATGTCGATGGACGGCGCGGAAGACGAAGCAAAACTGGACCGTCCGGCGCGGCCGTCTTTGGTGTATCCCCTTGGTGAGCCGCCGCAGGCCGGCGAGGCGCGGGAGATCACGCCTGGCGTTTTTTGGGTGCGCATGCCGCTGCCGTTTGCGCTGCAATGGATCAATCTTTGGCTGCTGAAGGATGGCGATGGCTGGACCATCGTCGATACCGGCATCGGGCTGGAGCAAAGCCGCGAACATTGGCGCTCGATTTTCGACGCCACGCTCGGCGGGCGTCCGGTCAAGCGCGTCATCTGCACGCACATGCACCCCGATCACATGGGCCTTGCGGGCTGGATCTGTCGCAAGTTCGACGCTGAATTGTGGATGAGCCGGTTGGAGTATGTCACCGCGCGAATGCTAATCGCCGACACCGGCCGCGAAGCGCCAGTGGAGGGCGTGCGCTTCTTCCAAGGCGCGGGCTGGGACGAGGACGCCATCGATTCTTACAAGGTGCGCTTCGGCGGCTTCGGTAAGGCGTTCTCGAAAACGCCGGACGGTTACGTGCGTGTGAGCGATGGAGATGTCATCGACATTGACGGCAAACCGTGGCGCGTGGTCACCGGAAACGGCCACTCGCCTGAGCACGTGTGCCTTTGGCAAGAGGAGATGAAGCTTTTCATTTCTGGCGATCAGGTGCTGCCGCGCATTTCGTCCAACGTTTCTGTGTTTCCCACTGAACCGTTGGCCGATCCGCTGAGCGATTGGATCAATTCCTGCCACAAGCTGCGCAGCATCATTCCGGAAGATGTGCTCACTTTGCCTTCGCACAACGAGCCGTTTCTTGGCTTGCACGCGCGGCTTGAAAATTTGATCGATGGCCATGAGCGGTCGTTGGCTCGTATCGAGCATCGATTGCGTCAGGCGCCGCGCCGCGCGGTCGATCTGTTCGGCGCGTTGTTCGCGCGAAAAATCGGCCCTGAAGTGTTGGGGATGGCGACGGGCGAGGCTATTGCGCACGCCAATTGCTTGATCGCGCGTGGCCGTGCGCGTCGGGTGAAAGATGCCGCTGGAGTGATCTTCTATGAGCCAGCCTGAGGCGCCCAATCCCGAGCGCCGTTCCACCGGGGCGATGGTCTGCTTTGGCGTCGGCGCCGCGTTTGCGACCTTGGCGTGGTTCCTGGGCGTCGGCGGCGTGATGACGATCGCGATGGCTGGGGGCGATCCCGCTCAGGTGGCTGGTGGCATCGGCATGGTGATCGGCCTCGGCCTCATGACGTTGCTTGGCGTCGTGCTGATGCTGATCGGCGGCGTCTGGATGATCGGCCAGGTGGTCGCCGATCAACGCGGCGAAGATTCCGAAAAGCGTTATCGCAATGTGGAGCGGTGAATGATCCTGTCGACAACGTTTGACGTGCACGGCCGCAATGTCGTGCAGCACCTGGGATTGGTGCGCGGCAATGTCGTCCGCTCGCGCTTCATCGGCCGCGATATCGTCGCGGGTTTACGGATGATCGTCGGTGGCGAGATTCACGAATACACGAAGCTGTTGGCCGAGAGCCGCGAGCAGGCGCTCGATCGTATGATCGAAGAAGCCCGCAAGCTTGGCGCGGATGCGGTGGTTGGCGTGCGAATGGAGACAACCGATGCCGGTCAGGGCCAAGCGACCGAGGTCCTAGCTTACGGCACCGCCGTCAAATTGGCCTGAATGCGAAGCGGGGCGGCGTAAGCTAAGCGCCACGCCATCATCGCAACGATGCCGGCCGAAACGTCCAATCCCAGACCAAACGCAACGATGAAAATTGCGTGGTGAGTCAGCAGATGCATCGCCGGTGCCGGCGCGAGTTCGCCGAGGCGCCAACTCACCGCACAGCGCATGCCCCAATCAAACAGCCCCGCCGCCAGCAAGAGCGCTGCGATCATCGGCGCAAGCATCGGAAGGTGCGGCAGGTCGAGCGGCAGTCCCGCGACCATGTGTGGAGCGGTGAATGCGACGAGCGTCAGGCCGTAGAGTGGCGACAGCCAAAGGTGCGCGCGTGTCATAAGGTTGCGCGGCGCTGGTGCGCCGGTTGTAAGCGCAAGCCGATCTGCTTCAGCTTGGCTCCACCTTGTGTCGGCAAACAGGCGCCACACAAACAATACGCCAACCGCGCCAGCTACGCCGACAAAAGCGCCAACAAGCAGCGCCGCAAGGATCGGGCCCGCGCAAGACCAAGCATCAATGCGAGGGCTGCCAGATTGAAGCAGCGCGTGCGCGCCCAGCAACGCGATCAGCAGAAACGAGAGCGGCGGAGAGAGAAGCGAAATGGCGCCAACGCCGGCCGCGATCAAAAACGCGAGAAGCGATCTTTCGATCGCTTGGCGTTCTGCGGTCTGGCTTTGTGCGGCGTCGATCAATCTGCATCTCACACACGCGGCTTTCGCCGCGCGTGCTCAACACATGCGCCATCGTCGTGAATCGCGCGTAAACGCTTCTAATATTTCAGTGTTTCACGCGAGAGCGTGAAACCCGTTAGCGACCCCGTAACCGACGGCGCAATTCAGCGGCGCGGTCGCGGCGCGATTGTGCGTCTGCGGCGGATTGCGCTTGAGTCGGGCGCTCTTGGGCTTCTTGGACACCTTGCGCGATTGCTTCGGCTTCCGCTTGCGCGGCTGCGGCGGCGACGCGCTCAGACTCTGCCTGGGCGGCGTCAGCGAAATAAACGGCGTCGTTCGGGTGCCCTACGGATCGGATCAAACCATCAAACAAGTCAGCGCGGGGCGCCCCTTCATAGTTCATGCAGAACACGAGGATGTCCGTGCCTGGGCGCAATTGCATCGAGGAGAAGACCAGACGCTGCGACGATTGAATTTCGGCGCGTTGAATCGGCCACTGCGTTCCTTCGGCTGTGTTGCTCAACACGCTGGCGGAGCGGTTCGGGAAAATGTTGGCGACGCCGTTGGCGATCTGGGTCCAGAGCTCTGGCGTGAAGCGGGCGGTGTCGCCATTGGCGCGGCGCACGGCGTCGGCGGTGGCGGCGGCGGTGCCTGGATTTGGCTGAGCCATCACGTGGCACTCGTTGGCGGCGTCGCCGGTGATGACGTAGGTGTAGGCATCCGTCGCGCTGTCGCCGAACTCTTGGTTGACGGTCCAGCCATCCGGACGGCTGAAGGATAACCTGCCAGAAGGATCACTCCATGGTTCCGCGGCGGCCGTGGCGCCGAAAACCATAGCTAGAGCGGCCGCCGCAGCGGCCAACGTCGCCTTACGCATCTACTTCTCCCGCACTCCGCCGGAGCGGCTTTTGCCCGTCCGCTTCCGGCGTTTAATTGACCTAACTCTTTCGGAACCGCTCCGCCCGTCAAGACGGTTTGCGCAGGTTGTACCGCCACAGAACTTCGCCGCTCGGGCGCATTTATGTATGTCGCACGGGCGGAGTGATCGCGCGAAAAGCCCTCGTGCGATCACAGAAGCGTTAATTTCGGTTGCGGCGGCGATTGTTCTCCGGTGGCGCTTCGGGCGCCGGCGCTGGCGGAGGGGCCGCGGCGGCAGCTTCGCGGGCCGCAGCCTGCGTCTCAGCCTCGGTCCGCCAGGTGGCGTCATTTGGGTGGGCCAAGGAGGCGCTCACGGTGGTGTAAACATCGACCCGGTCGGCGCCGCCATAGGTCATGCAGAACGTCATCAGATTGACGCCCGGCCGCAACTGTAGCGACGCGTGGATCACCCGCTCGGGCGATTGGATATCGGCGCGTTGAATAGGCCAAAAGCCGCTTGTATCAACGGAGCGGGATACGAATTGCGCCGATGCGTTGGGGAAAATCTGGGGCATGCCGTTGGCGGTTTGCAGCCAGAATTCTGGGCCGAAGCGCGTGTCGTCCAACGTCGTGGTGCGCACCGTATCGGCGCTCGCTTGGGCGGTGCCCGGATTGGGCTGGGAGACCAGGTGGCATTCGTTGTTGGCGTTGCCGGAGATCACGTAGGTGAATGTATCCGCCGCGCCGGCGCCCCGTTCTTGGCTGGTGGCCCAACCGTTCGGCGCGTCGAACGTCAGCCGCCCGGCAGGGTCGTTCCACACCCGTGCGTCGGCGACGCCAGCGAAACTCAGGCCGGCAAGTGCGGCGAGCGCAAACAAGCGCATAGGTTCGTCCTCCAGAATTCGATCCCTCTCGGGCGCGGAGTTTCCTGCCCAAAGCGCGGGCGTCAAGGCGCCCCCTGCAATAAAACCGGGCGCCGAGACGGCGTCTGCGCCTGGTTCTAAGGTGGCGGCAAAGAGGAGCGTGTCCCCATGAGTCTGGCCGGCAAAACCCTGTTCATCACCGGCGCAAGCCGCGGCATCGGTCTGGCGATCGCGCTTCGAGCTGCCCGCGACGGGGCCAATATCGTCGTCGCGGCCAAGACCGCCGAGCCCCACAAGAAGTTGCCGGGCACAATTTATTCCGCCGCCGAACAGATCGAGTCGGTTGGCGGCAAGGCGCTGCCTGTCGTCGTCGACGTGCGCGAACCGGACAGCGTCAACGCAGCGGTCGCGGCCGCGGTCGAGCGCTTTGGCGGTATCGACATTTGCGTGAACAACGCGTCCGCCATCCAGCTGACGGGCACCCTGCAAACTGATATTCGCCGTTATGACTTGATGAACCAGGTCAACGCACGCGGCACCTTCATTGTCTCGCGCGCCTGCATTCCACATTTGAAGCAAGCTTCCAATCCGCACGTCTTGATGCTGTCGCCGCCCTTGGACATGAGCCCGCGTTGGTTCGCTGGTCACGTCGCGTACACGATGGCCAAGTACGGCATGAGCATGTGCGTGCTGGGTATGGCGGAGGAATTCCGCGACGACGGCATCGCCTTCAACGCGTTGTGGCCGCGGACCGGCATCGCCACGGCGGCGATCGAATTCGCGCTCGCGGGCGGGGAAGGCATGAAGCATTGCCGTACGCCCGACATTATGGCCGACGCAGCCTACGCCATCTTCAACAAGCCGGCGCGCAAGTGCACCGGACACTTTTTTATTGATGACCTCGTGCTGTTCGAGGCTGGCGAGCGCGACTTTGACAAGTATCGCGTCGATCCGTCCAAATCCCTGATGCCTGATTTCTTTGTTCCCGCCGATACGCCGTTGCCCGCAGGGATCAGCATGGGACCGAAGGACTAGGCGTCGTTCGTCGCAAACTGAAGTGCGGCGCGCGTGATCGCGCGTTTGTGATGCGGTCGCGCGCCCGAAAGGCGCGTCAATGCTTTGAGGGGAACGCGCATGATCCGTACTGCACTGACTGTGATAGCGCTTCTGTGGGGGGGCGCTCCGGCATTCGCTCAGCCCGCTCGTCAGTACGCCGACGCGCCAATCTATTCGATTGAACACGCCGGCGCACGCCGCGCGTTCGCCCTGCATACGCCGACGAGTTTTCGACGTGGCGGCCCGCTCATCGTGGCGTTGCATGGCCGCTTCTCTTCGCCGAAGGCGTTTCAGGCGCTGAGCGGGCTTAATGCGATAGGCGACGTGCGGGGCGCGTTGGTGGCCTATCCGCAGGCCGGCGGCGCATTGTGGAATGACGGCGCCAATCCTGGCCTCGCCCGGATCGCCGCGCCAATGGACGACGCCGGGTTCATCGCCGCCATGATCGCCACCCTTGTGGAGGAATATGGGGTCGGCGCGGAGCGCGTTTTCATTGTCGGCTTCGACAGCGGCGGCGTGATGGCGCAGCACTTGGCCTGCGACGGCTCAATGCGCTTGGCGGGTGTCGCGGTCGTTAGCGCGCCGGGCTGGAGTTACATGCCGCAATCATGTGCGCGCGCAACGCCCGCAATCGTGCTGCACGGGCGCCGCGATCTGTTTGTGCCGGTTGGCGGCGACGCCGCCGAAGGCGATGCGCCTCATCGGTTGAGCGCGGCGGACACGATCGCGCGCTGGCTCAGCATCAACAGGTGCGCCGACCAGGCCAACGAGCGACGCGGCGCGAGCCTCTATTACAGCGCTTGCTCGGGTGCGCCGTTCGCCTATGTCGCTGTCGAACGCGGCGGGCACGAATGGTTTCAGAGCGGCGACGGCCGGCGCATCAATCGCTCTGGCGTATCGGCCGCGACAACTGTGGACGCCTTCTTCTTTGCGCGCGAAAGCTTTGCGCTCCCGCGCGGTGGTGGGAGCATGCAAACGGGGCGTTCCTACATAGTCTATGCGCCCCCTAGTTATGATCCCGCGCGGCCTATGCCGGTCGTGGTGGCTTTGCATGGCCGGCCCAGCAACGCGCCGTCCATGGCGGCGATCACGGAGTTTCACGCTGTAGCCGAGCGCGAAGGCTTTATTGTCGTTTATCCGGACGGGGTCGGCGGGGAGTGGCGTTCGGTGGCTGATCTAATCGGCCTTGCCAATGAATACCCAAACGACGACGTCGCGTTCCTGGGCAATCTGATCGACGACCTCAGCCTGGACCTGAACATCGATCAGCAGCGACTCTACATCACTGGCTTTTCAAATGGCGGCTTCATGACAATGCGCATGGCATGTGAGGCGTCAGATCGCTTCGCCGCCTTCGCTTCTGTGGGGGCCGCGCTTTACAACGACATCCGTGATGTATGCCGGCGCGGATCGCCGGCGCCGATTATGTTTATCCACGGAACAGCAGATCGCAGCATTGCATTTGACGGCGTCGTTCAACGCTCGCAGGGCGAGGCGCGCCAGGTTTCGATGAGCGTGCCCAACACGGTGAGCTATTTCGCCAACCGCAATGGCTGTTCGCCCCAAGCACGCCGCATCGATTTCACGCAGGGCAGTCCGGACACACAGGTGATCCGCTTTGACCAGATAGGCTGCGCCAACAATAACGATGTGACATTCTTCCTCGTGAACGGCGGCGGCCACGTGTGGCCCGGCGTGCAGGGCGTGCTGCCGGAAGAAAATTTCGGTCCGACCAACATGGACATCAGCGCGAGCCAAGTGATCTGGGATTTCTTCAAGCAGCATACGCTGGACGACTAGCGCTTCGCGCCGCCGCTCGGAATCAGCAGCTTTTCCAAGCTCTCCAGTGTATCGGCCTCGCGTGGCGGCTTATCCCAACGCAGCCGTGAGATCCGAGGGAAGCGCATGGCGACGCCGCTTTTGTGGCGCGTGGAACGCTGCAAGCCTTCAAAAGCGACCTCGACGACCATCCCTTTGTCTCGCGTATGTGTGACCTCGCGCACCGGGCCGAAGCGGTTGGTGGTGTTGTTGCGCACGAATTTGTCGAGTTCGGCGAGTTCTTCGTCGGTGAAGCCGAAATAGGCTTTCCCGACCGGAGTGAGTTCATCATCCTTCCAGACGCCAAACGTGTAGTCGGAATAAAAAGAGCTGCGCTTGCCGCTGCCGCGCTGGGCGTACATCAGCACCGCGTCGATTGTCATCGGATCGCGCTTCCATTTGAACCAATAGCCTTTAGGTCGCCCCGCGAGATAAGGCGCGTCGTGGCGCTTGATCATCACGCCTTCGACCGCGCCCGCGTCCACGCCGGCGAGCTTCGGATCGGCGCGTGCGGCGGTGAGATCGTCCCAAGTGTCAAACGGGATCAAAGGCGAGAGGTCGATCGGCGCGAGCGCATGGGCGGCGACGAACGCTTCGAGACGCTTGCGTCGCTCGCGGAAGGGAAGCGCGCGCAAATCGTCCTCGCCTTGCGCGAGGATGTCGTACACCCGGATGAACGCTGGAAACTCCGCCATCAACTTGGCGTTCACGCCTTTGCGGTTGAGGCGTTGTTGCAGCGTGTTGAAATCTTGCACGGCGCCGGCGCGTTTGATCAGGAGTTCACCGTCCAGCACAGCGTCAAAATCGAAGGCGTCGACCAGATCGGGGAAAGCGGTGGAAATCTCTTCGCCGGTGCGTGAGTACAAACGCGATACGATCTTGCCGCTGGCGTCGCGGCCGCTTGCGGCTTGGACGCGGATGCCGTCCCACTTCCATTCGGCGCAAAATTCGGCCGGGGCGAGCGGCGCGAACTCCGTCGGCTCGATCGCGTGGGAGAGCATCGGCGGATAGAAGCGCACATTCGTGTTGAGCGACGGCGCTTCACCTCTCCCTTCAAGCCATGCGAAGAGGCGCGGATAGGGCGCTTCATCCGCATGCCACACATCCTCGATCTCGTCCGGCTCACGGCCGCCGAGCCGCGCCAGCGCGGTGCGGGCGAGGCGCGCGGAGACGCCGATGCGCAACGCGCCGGTGATCAGTTTCAGTAGCGCCCAGCGGCCGTTTTCGTCGAGCCGATCGAGCCAATCGGCGACACGCTCCGGCAGCTTTTCCTTCGGTGTGCTGTTGAGCCCTTCGACCACGTCAGTGATCGTCAGCTGCGCGTTCGCGCGCGCGGCGTTGACGGGCCACATCAGCGACACGGTCTCCGCCAAGTCGCCCACGAAATCATAAGAGAGCCCGAACAGCACCGGGTCGGTGCGCGCGGCGGCGAGATTGCGGATGAGGCCGGCCTTGGCGTGCTTGAACGTCAGCGCGCCCGTCATCGCCGCCAGCGCCCAGCCGCGGTCGGGATCGGGTGTCTCGCGGAAGTACGCTTCGAGCAGCGCGAGCTTGCCGAGCCGGCGCGGTTCGTAAGCCAAGCGATCAAGGAGCGCTGCGAAGCGGTTCATGCCGCGCTCGGCTCTTCTTCGTCGCCGTAACCAACGAGGTGCAGCGCCTTTGCGTTGATGCCTTCAAGCTCGCACCAGCGCGCCAGCGCATCGGCTTCGCCGTGCGTGATCCAAATCTCGCCGGCCTGCGTGTCCTTGATCGTGCGCTGCAGGTCAGGCCAGTCCGCGTGATCGGAAATGACGAGGGGAAGTTCTATCCCGCTTTGACGCGCCCGCGCGCGAATGCGCATCCAGCCGGAAGCGAAACACGTCACCGGATCGGGAAAGCGCCGCACCCAAGGCGTCTGCAGCGCACCGGGCGGGCCGAGGATGATGGCGCCTGCGTAAAAGCTCTTCGGCGCATCGACGACGGGCTGTACGTCGCCCAGATCAACGCCGTGCTCTTGATAGAGCGCCGTCAGCGCCAGCAGCGCGCCGTGGACATAGATCGGCTTGTCCCAACCGCATGCGCGCAACGTCGCCATCACCCGCTGCGCTTTGCCAAGCGCGTACGCGCCAACGACATGCGCGCGGTCCGGAAACATGGTGACGGAGGCGAGCAGTTTTCGGACTTCGTGCTCCGCGCTTGGGTGCGTGAACACAGGCAATGCGAACGTCGCTTCGCTGATGAACACGTCGCACGGGATCACTTCGAACGGCGGGCAAGTCGGGTCAGGTTGGCGCTTGTAATCGCCGCTCACGACGACGCGGATTCCTTCGCACTCCGCCGCGGCTTGCGCCGAGCCCAGAACGTGGCCGGCCGGGTGCAGCGAGAAGCGCACGCCGTTCAGGTTTACCGTCTCGCCGTACCGCAGCGCCTGTGTCGAACCCGCGAACTCGGCGCCGTAGCGCGCGCCCATGATCGCCAGCGTCTCCGGCGTGGCCAACACGGCGCCATGCCCGGCGCGGGCGTGGTCGGAATGGCCGTGCGTGATCAGCGCGCGCGACACCGGGCGCGTGGGATCAATGTAAAGCTCCGCTTTCGGGCAATAGAGGCCCTCGGGGCGGGGGTGCAGGATCGCGGCAGGCTGCATGGAGAACAAATAGGGAGACGTGGGCGCCAGTTCCGCAATCTTGCGCACCTGTCGCGAGCGTGATCGTTCCGCGAGCGTTTCTCAAACTTCGCCCCTAGCAATGATGGAGCGCGCGCCCTATCTCGGCGCGAACGTGAATAGAACGTCGCCGGGGAGGGCGCGTGGATCCCATCATCACCATCAAAGACGTCTCGAAGACGTATGCGTCTGGTCTTCAAGCTTTGAAGCCGACCAATCTCGAGATTAAACGCGGTGAAATCTTCGCGCTGCTCGGCCCGAATGGCGCTGGCAAGACGACGCTGATCTCGATCATCTGCGGCATCGTCAATCCGTCCGGCGGTACGATCGTCGCCGATGGTCACAACATCATCACCGACTACAAAGCCGCGCGGCGCAAGATAGGCCTAGTGCCGCAAGAGCTGCACACGGATGCCTTCGAGCGCGTAATCGATACGGTCACGTTCTCGCGCGGCCTGTTCGGCTTCCCGCCGAACCCGGCTTATCTGGAAAAGGTGCTGCGTGATCTGTCGCTGTGGGACAAACGCAATTCCAAAATCATGGAACTCTCCGGCGGCATGAAGCGCCGGGTGATGATCGCCAAGGCGCTGAGCCACGAGCCAAAAATTCTGTTCCTCGATGAGCCGACGGCTGGCGTCGATGTCGAACTGCGGCGCGATATGTGGGAGATGGTGCGTGGGCTACGCGAGAACGGCGTCACAATCATTCTGACCACGCACTACATCGAAGAAGCCGAGGAAATGGCCGATCGTGTCGGCGTCATCAACAAAGGCGAGTTGATCCTGGTTGAGGACAAAAACACGCTGATGCGCAAGCTTGGCAAGAAGCAGTTGACGCTCGAATTGCCTGCGCCGCTGAAGGCGGTGCCGGAAGGGTTGAACGGCTATACGCTGGAGCTCTCGGGCAACGGCAATCAGCTGATCTACAGTTTCGACGCGCAAGCGGCGGAAACCGGGATTCCCGGGCTTTTGCGCAAGCTTTCCGAACTCGGCGTCGAGTTCAAAGACCTCCACACCGAGCAAAGCTCGCTCGAAGACATCTTCGTGAACCTCGTGAGCACGCGCGCATGAACACGTATGCGGTCCAGTCTATTTATCGCTTCGAGATGGCGCGGTGGTTCCGCACGCTGGGGCAGAGCTTGTTCTCGCCGGTGCTGTCGACGTCGCTCTATTTCATTGTCTTTGGCTCGGCGATCGGGTCGCGCATGGTTGAGATCGACGGCATCAGCTACGGCGCGTTCATCGTGCCGGGACTGATTATGCTGTCGATCCTCACGGAGAGCGTGTCCAACGCCTCGTTCGGCATTTACATGCCGAAATGGGCGGGGACGATTTATGAGCTGCTCTCGGCGCCAGTGTCTCCCATCGAAGCCGTGATGGGCTATGTCGGCGCGGCGGCGACGAAATCGATCATCATCGGTCTCGTGATCTTGGCGACGGCGCGCCTCTTCGTTGAATACGAAATACAGCACCCGCTCTGGATGCTGATCTTCCTGGTGCTAACGTCCGTTTCGTTCTGCCTGTTCGGCTTCATCCTCGGCGTGCTCGCGGATGGTTTCGAGAAGCTTCAGATCGTGCCGATGCTGATCATCACGCCGCTGACGTTCCTTGGCGGCACCTTCTACTCGATCAACATGCTGCCCGAGGTCTGGCAGACGATCACTTTGTTCAATCCGGTCGTTTATCTGATCAGCGGTTTCCGGTGGAGCTTCTTCGGCGTGTCCGATGTGGCGATCGGCGTGTCGATCGCGGCAGTGAGCCTCTTTCTCACCGTGTGTTTGGGCATCGTGTATTGGGTGTTTAAAACCGGCTATAAGCTCAAAGTGTAAGTTGACGCGGCGTACCCGCCTCGCGCCTCGGCGCGCGCTCGGCTAAGAAGGCCGGGAAAGGCACCAACATGAGCGAAGAGCACATCCTGGTGACGCGCGATGCAGGCGTCATGGAAATCCGTTTCAACCGACCGGCCAAGAAGAACGCGATCACCAACGCCATGTACGGCGCGATCGCCGACGCGCTGGAAGCCGCGGCGGCGGAAAAGAGCGTACGCGCGGTGCTGTTTACCGCCGAAGGTGACTTCTTCACCGCCGGCAATGATCTGATGGATTTCGCCGCGGTGAACGCGGGCTCCGGCGAAGGCGCGCTACCGCGCCAGGTGGGGCGTTTCCTCGAACGTATGATCATGTTTGAGAAGCCGGTGGTGGTTGCCGTGCATGGCAACGCCGTCGGTGTTGGCGTGACCATGTTGCTGCAAAGTGACCTCGTCTACATCGGGGAAAACGCCACCTTGAGCACGCCGTTCGTCTCGCTGGGCCTCGTGCCCGAGAACGCATCAAGCATCACCATGCCGGCGCGGATGGGCCACGTGCGTGCGTTTCAGATGCTCGGCCTGGGCGAAGTGTTGGATGGACGCGGCGCCGTCGCGGCGGGCATCGCCAACGCTGCGTTCCCCGCGAGCGAAGTAGCCGATAAGGCCCGCGCCGCCGCTTTGGCGCTCACAAAAAAGCCGGCCGAGGCCTTGCGTCTGGCCAAGGGCCTGATGCGTGACCGCGAGACATTGAAGGCGCGCATGGAGGAAGAGGGGCGGATTTTTGGCGAGCGCCTTAAGTCCGCCGAAGCGGCAGAAGCGTTCGCCGCGTTCATGGAGCGCCGGCCGCCGAACTTTGAAAAGCTTGGCTGAGATGGAGGCGCGCAACGTCACCATTCCGGTCGGCGGCGAGCGCACATCAGGGCTGCTGTTGCGCCCGCAGAACGCCAAGGCGCTCTACGTGTTTGCGCATGGCGCGGGTGCGGGGATGACGCACAAAGCCATGGCCTCGAACGCCGACGGTCTCGCCGCGCGCGGCATAGCCACCCTGCGCTACCAATTTCTCTACATGGAGAAGGGCGGCAAACGTCCTGACCCGCCGAAGCTTGCGCACGTGGCGGTTCGTTCGGCTGTTGCGGAAGCGGCGCTGTTAGCGCCGGACCTGCCGCTGTTTGCCGGCGGGCGTTCCTTCGGCGGGCGCATGACGTCGCAAGCGCAAGCCGAGTCGCCGCTCCCCGGTGTGATTGGATTGGCTTTTCTCGGCTTTCCACTGCATCCCGCCGGCAAACCGGGCGCGGAGCGCGCGGACCATCTCTCTCGCGTTTCGATCCCCATGCTCTTCGTTTCCGGCACACGCGATGCGCTGGCGGAGTTGAACTTGCTGCAGCCCGCTGTGGCTGGGTTAGGCAAGCGCGCGACGCTCAAACTCATCGATCACGCCGACCACAGCTTCAACGTGCTCAAGTCTAGCGGCCGGACGAGCACCGAGGCGGAGGCCGAGGCGCTGGACGCGTTTGCGGCCTGGGTTGGCGCGCCGAGTTCCCTCGCGCGGTAGCGCCCCGTGACCCCCGTCACATAAACCCGGCCTAGGCCAGGCTACCTATTGTCCATCGAAGCGCACCGCTTCGGCAGGGGAGAAACACCATGAACCGCAACCGTTTCGCCAATTTCGTTTTGACCGCTTTGTTGGTCGCGCCGATCGCGTTCGCGTCGTTCGCCCACGCCGCTCAATTCACCGCCTAAGAATTCAGGAGCGCACCATGACCAAGTTCGACGCCATCACCGAAGCCACCGCCGACAGCGGCAAGCTCTCCAAGTTCTTCGCGGTGTTCACCGCGTTCTCATTCCTATTGCCAGCGGCGCTGGCGGTGTTCTCACAAGCCGCGAACATCGTCGCGTAGCGCCCTCGCACGCAACGAAGCGGCTCAAGAAGGACGCGGAGGTCTCCCCCTCCGCGTCCTTCGCTTTTTTGCGGACTGTTTGCGTTTTTTCGCTTTAACTCATCCGCCATTCAGCCACGACGGCGCAGCCTCCCCAGGTCGAACCGCAGGAGGGTTTCATGCTGCACCTCATCGCTGCTCTCGCCGCTTTTTTGGATCGCGCCATCATCCTGGCCCGCATCACGCTCTAACGCCGCCGTGCATTGGCGAAGCGCCGCCGCCGCGCTAGCTTCGGCCGATGTTGCTCTACACCCATCCCTCTATGTTGAAGCACGCGCCGCCGCGCGGACACGCAGAGCACGCGGGGCGCTTGCAAGCGGTGCTTGATGGGATTGCCGATATGGACCTCGATCGCCGCGAAGCGCCGTTTGCGCCGCGTGAGGCGATCGAACGCGTGCATCCGCCGCGCTACGTAGATGCAATCGAAGGCGCGTTCGCGGAAGCGCAAGAGAGTTTGGTGCAACTCGATCCCGACACCTTCATCTCGCCCGGTTCGCGCGAAGCGTGCTGGCGTGCGGCCGGGGCGCTAACGGCGGCTGTGGACGCAGTGCTGACGGGCGAAGACGACATGGCCTTCTGCGCCGTGCGTCCGCCAGGCCATCACGCTGAGCCTTTATCGCCGATGGGGTTTTGCATCTTCAACAACGTGGCCATTGGCGCGCTGCACGCGCTTGACGCGCACGGGTTATCGCGCGTCGCAGTGATTGATTTCGACGTGCATCACGGCAATGGCACGCAGACAATCGCCGAGCGTGAGCCGCGCTTGTTCTTCGCCTCGACGCATCAAGCCCCGCTCTATCCCGGCACGGGCGCGGTGGGCGAAACCGGGCTCGACCGCAATGTCGTGAACGCACCGTTGCCGGCCCATGCCGGTAGCGGGGAGTGGCGCCGGGCGATGGAGACCCTGGTGCTGCCGGCGCTCGGTGCTTTCGGGCCCGAGCTCATTCTGGTTTCGGCAGGTTTTGACGCGCACCGAGCCGACCCGCTCGCGCAGATGGAGTTGGATGAGGCGGATTTCGCCTGGGCCGCGAGGTCGCTGCGTCAAGTTTCATTACGGCACTGCAAGGGCAAACTTGTCTCGACTCTGGAGGGCGGATACGACTTGCCCGCGCTCGCCCGGTCGGCCGCCAGCTATCTGGGCGCGCTCCAACGCGACTGACGCCGCTCGAGGGGAGGGGGCGCGGGCCGCGTAAGGGTCAGAATGACGACCATGGCGCCTGGTACGACGCGTGATCGCCGTTCCGCTTCGCGGGGAGGCCAAAAGCCGGGCTGGATTGTCATCGCCCGGCATGGCCAGCCCGATGCGGACCGCACCGTGAAACTGACATCGAGCCAATACGCCGATTGGTGGTCGGCGTATGACCGCACCGGTTTGAAGGCGGGCGAAACGCCGCCGGAGTGCCTTTTGCACTACGGTCGCGACGCGGACGTCGTGTTCGCCTCGACGCTGCCGCGCGCGATGCGCACTGCGGAAGCCGCTGCGCCTGGCAAGCAGATCATTACCGACCCTGTGTTCGTTGAGGCGCCGCTGCCGCCGCCGCCAATTCCGGGATTGCGCACGCCGGAACTCTGGGGCGCGTGGGCGCGCGTTTCGTGGTGGTTTGGCCGCCATGATGGCCAGGAAAGCCGCCAACAGGCCGAACTCCGGGCTGAGGCCGCCGCCGCCACGCTCGTCTCGCGCGCGCTCCGCGGCGAAAACGTGCTGCTGTGCGCCCATGGCTGGTTCAATCGGATGATGCGCCCGGTGCTGCGCGCTCAAGGTTGGCGCGAAATCGAGAATAAGGGGGACAAATACTGGTCCCACCGGCGCTACGAGTACGAGAAAGTGAAATGAGCACCTGCAACGGTCGGTCGGGTTTCCGTTGTGTCGGCGGCGTTAAGCCCATATTTTCACTCAGATGAGCCCCAACGCCCTCGATCCAGCCCAAATGAGCTTCGAAGAAGCCTTGGCGGAGTTGGAAAAAATCGTCGCCCAGTTGGAGCGGGGCGATGTGCCGCTGGCGGATTCGATTCGTATCTATAAGCGTGGCGCGGCTTTGCGCGCGCGCTGCGAAGGCCAGCTAAAAGACGCCCAACTCGAAGTCGACCAGATCGTCATGGGCCCCGACGGGCCCCGCACCGAGCCCGCACGGCTCGGCAAATAACAAAATTCAGGAAGGAAACCGCGCCATGTCAGACGATCCAAAATCCAATGCGCGGTTACCGCTCATTTCGATGGAGGACTTCCTCAAGGTGGATATCCGCCTGGGCACGATCGTCGATGTGAAAGTGTTCGAGGAGGCCAAGAAGGCCGCCTACCAGCTCTGGATCGATTTCGGCGATCCGTTGGGCGTGAAGAAATCGAGCGCGCAGGTCGTGCAGAATTATGATCTGGGCGAATTGCTCGGGCGCCGCGTGGCCGCCGTCGTGAACTTCGAGCCAAAGCAGATCGGCAAGTTCATGAGCGAAGTGCTTTGCCTCGGTTTCCCGGATCGAAACGGCGACGTGGTTCTGCTCAACGTCGATCGCCCAGCGCTCAGCGGCGGCCGGATGTATTGATCGGCGCGTGACGGTTGTCACATCGATCCGGACTAGGCGGCCCTAGGTTCAATCATCGCTTCGGCGAACGAGATTGAACCAAGGGGAGCCTGCCATGACGAAGTTCTACAGCCTGATCGCCGCCGCTTTCGTGTTCGCGCCAATGGCGTTTGCGACGTTGAACCAAGCGGCTCAAATCGTCTGAGCGAAGCAGGCCGACAAAAGCAGAAGGGCGCGGATTGATCCGCGCCCTTTGCGTTTTTGGTCATCGCCAACCCTTAGGGCGTTGCCGGCGCGGGCTCGCTTGGCGGCGTGAGCGTCGCCGGGCCGGTTTCGCCTTGAGGCTCTGGCGCCGCTGTCGGCGGCACGAGGTCCGGATCGGCCGGCAGCGCTTCCACCGGCGCCGTTTCACCCTCGACAGGCAGCGCATTTGGATCGACGGGCGGGTTGGCGCGCAGTTCAGCGATGCGCCCACGCGCGGCGATTGCGTTTTCGCTCTCCGGAAACTCATCCAGGAACGCTTCAAACGCTTCGATGGAATCAGCTTCTTGCGCCGCGTCGAAGGTTTGTTGATCGAGTTCGGCCAAGGCCGCCTCGGCTTCGTCGCGGAATTCGCCAGGCTCGCCGGCGATGAACGCCCGGATGGCGCCGGCGTCGTTCTTCGCTACTTCGTCCCACGCGCCTGCGGCTGCTTGCGAACCCTGTGACTGGTTCATGTACCAATAGCCGCCGCCGCCAAGCGCAGCGAGCACGATGAGGACGATCGCGATCAAGCCGATTGGGCTGCTTTTCTTTTCCGCGGGCTCATCGCGCGGGGCGCTGCGCTCTGCACGCGGCGCAGGCGCCGGACGCGGTGGCGGCGCGGCGCGTGGCGCTTGGGCTGCGCGGGGCGCTTGTGCGGTCTGTCTCGCTTGCGGAGGTGGCTTTGCGCCAGCGGCAGGCGCGCCATCAGCATTGACGCGGCCTGGTTGGAAAAATGTGCTTGCGCCACGCGCGGCTGGGGGCGGCAACGGCGAGACCCCGGCTTTCGCCGTCACTTCGTCGGCGAGTTCGCGCCACGGACGGAAATCGTCTTCGCCGCGCCAGCCGGTGAGATTGAACAATTTGTCCGCGCTGAATTGCTGAGGCGGTGAGGCGTTCTGCATGCTGGCCTGGATGACTTTGGCCTTCGCAACTTGCGCGACATCCTCAATCAATGTCGCTGAGCCGACCGAGCGGGGCGACCACAGGGCAATGGCGACCTTCGCGCCCTTTGCCGCGTCGCGAACATCGGCGCCGTATTTCTCGAGCACCGGCGTCAGCTTCGCGCCGCGCAGCTTTTCCGCCAGCGCACGGGCCGGCAGCGCGTCCTCAGCAGCGTGGATGATCACCACCGATGCCATATAGTTTTCCCCACCTTTTCAAACCAAAGCGCGAGGCCGAGCCCCGCCCCGGCCCGAAAGCTCGCGCTCACGGACCCGCCTTATCCACATGATGCCCCGGATGGCGGGCGCTTGGGAAGGGCGAAGGCCAGCCGAGCCGGCGGCAAGCAGGCGCCGTTCCCCAACCGGCAGCAGTCGCGTCGGCGCTTGCGCGCGCCGGGCGCTCTGCTAACCCCTGGCGCCCACGAAGAAGGTGTTAATGCCCGACCTCCAATCCCGGCTGAAGGCCGTCGCCGACCGCATGAACATCGCGCTCGATGCGCTGCTGCCGCCCGTGCAAGGGCCCGAGGCGCGTTTGATGGAGGCGATGCGTTACTCAGCGCTCGACGGGGGCAAACGCCTGCGGCCGTTTTTCACGCTGGAAGCCGGCGCCATGCTCGACGCCGATGAAAGCGCGTTGTTGCGCGCTGCTTGCGCGATCGAGTGCGTGCACACGTATTCGCTGATCCACGACGATCTGCCGTGCATGGACGATGATGATTTGCGCCGCGGCCGCCCGACTTTGCACCGCGCCTTCGATGAGGCGACTGCCGTGCTTGCCGGCGACGCGTTGCAGACGTTCGCGTTCGAATTACTGGCCGATCCCGCAACTCATCCGGATCCGCAGATGCGGTGCAAACTCATCGCCGGCCTCGCCAAGGCTTCCGGCGCCCAGGGCATGGTGGCGGGCCAAGCCGCTGATATGGCCGGCGCCGAGATCGGTTCGGACTTGATCGCAGTGACCCGCATGAATCGTCTGAAAACCGGGTGCCTGATCAATTTCTCCATCGACGCCGCGACTTTGATTGCAGCGGCCGGCGATGAAGAGCGCGTCGCGCTTTCACGCTACGCCCACGATGTCGGCCTCACCTTCCAAATGGTCGATGATTTACTCGACGCTGAAGGCGCCGTGCGCGACACCGGCAAGGCCGTCGGCAAGGACCGTGACCGCGGTAAGGTGAACTTTGTAACCGTGATGGGCATCGAAGCGACGCGCGAGCGCGTGGGCATGTTAGCGTCGCAGGCCAAACGTCACCTCGCCACCTTTGGCCCGCGCGCGCGTGTGCTCCTCGACGCCGTCGATTTTATCGTCGAGCGGCGTTACTAGGCGGTCTTCGCCAGTTCCGCATCGAGGACTTCGACCAGACGCGGATCTTCGGCGGCGACGTCCGGCGCGAAACGCGCGACCACGTCGCCATTACGGCCGACGACGAATTTCTCGAAATTCCAGAGCACATCGGGCGCGGCGTTTGTTGGGATTTTGAAGCCGTCGAGGCGCGCGCGCATCGGTCCTTCGCCGATGGCGTTGGGCTGCGCGCGCGTCAGCGCCGCGTAGAGCGGGTGTTGGTCTTCGCCAACCACCGACACTTTCGAGAACATTGGGAACTTCACGTCATAGGTCAGCTTGCAGAAATCAGCGATCTCTGCGTCCGTGCCCGGCTCCTGGCCTTTGAAATTGTTCGCGGGAAACCCCAGCACTTCGAGCCCGTCGGCGCGCTTGGCTTCGTAAAGCTTCTCCAGCCCCTCATATTGCGGCGTCAGCCCGCACTTGGACGCGACATTGACGATCAGCAGCACCTTGCCTTTGTGGGCGGCGAGGCTGTCGGCGGCGCCGTCGATGCGCTTCAACGGAATGGCGGTGAGGGTCATGGGGGAGGGTCCTTCTGTTCGGCGGGACCGTAGGGCCAAGCAGGGCGGCGTGAAAAGCCCCGCAATTCCACCGCCGCGCGCGCCCATGCGCCCTTGGGCCGCACGGAAAATGCACGGAAAATCCTTGTGATCGCTGTCGGAGGGGCGTCGATTTAGCCGGCAAACGCCGCTAGCTTGGCGTGACTGCAACCGCCCGAGGTTTCATGGCGCCCGTTACTCCGCTTCTCGACCGCATCAGCGACCCGGCCGACCTACGCCAGGTCCCCGAGACCCAGCTTCGCCAAGTCGCAGACGAAGTGCGCCAGGAGATGATCAGCGCGGTGTCCGTTACGGGTGGGCACCTCGGCGCGGGGCTCGGCGTGGTCGAGCTGACGGTGGCGCTCCATTACGTCTTCAACACCCCGCGCGACGTGCTGATCTGGGACGTTGGCCACCAGGCCTATCCGCACAAAATCCTCACCGGCCGGCGTGATCGTATCCGCACCTTGCGCAGTGGCGGCGGGCTCAGCGGCTTCACCAAGCGCGCCGAGAGCGAATACGATCCCTTCGGCGCCGCTCACGCCGCGACGTCGATCAGCGCAGCGCTGGGCTTTTGCGCGGCGCGCGATCAGCGCGGCGACGACAATCACGTCATCGCCGTGATCGGCGACGGCTCAATGTCGGCGGGCATGGCCTATGAGGCGATGAACAACGCTGCCGAGGCCACCAAGCGGCTCATCGTCATCCTCAACGACAACGACATGAGCATTGCCCCGCCCGTTGGCGGCATGAGCTCCTATCTCGCGCGCCTTGCGGCGACCAAAACCTATCGCCGCATCCGCAAAGCCGCGAAAACCGTGGCCGAGCATCTGCCGGCGCCGATCCATGACGTCGCCAAGAAGGCCGAGGAATACGCGCGCACCATGGTGACGGGTGGGACGTTCTTCGAGGAGCTTGGTTTCCACTATCTCGGGCCGTTCGATGGCCACGACCTCGATACGATCGTGCCGATCTTGAAGAACGCGCGCGAGTATGACGATCGCCCGGTGCTGATCCACGTCGTCACCAAGAAGGGCAAAGGCTACGCGCCGGCCGAGAACGCCGCCGACAAATATCACGGCGTTTCCAAGTTCAACGTCGTCACCGGCGAACAGGCCAAGGGCGCAAGTGCGCCGAGCTACACCAAAGTGTTCGCGCAGAGCCTGATCCATGAAGCCGAGAAGGACGACAAGATCGTCGCCATCACAGCGGCGATGCCGTCCGGCACGGGGCTTGATCTGTTCGGCCAGACATTTCCACACCGCACGTTCGATGTCGGCATCGCCGAGCAGCACGCGGTGACCTTCGCGGCCGGCCTCGCGGCCGACGGCATGAAGCCGTTTGCGGCGATTTACTCAACCTTTCTGCAACGTGGCTACGACCAGGTCGTCCACGACGTGGCGATCCAGCGTCTGCCGGTGCGCTTCGCGATGGACCGCGCCGGCCTCGTCGGCGCCGACGGGCCGACGCATGCGGGCAGCTTTGACGTCGGCTTCCTCGGCGCGCTGCCGGGCTTCGTAGTGATGGCCGCGGGAGACGCCAACGAACTCTCGCGCATGGTCGCCACGTGTGCTGCGATCGACGACGCCCCGAGCGCGGTGCGTTATCCGCGCGGCGATGCCGCCGGCGTGCTGGGCGCCGACGCGCACACGCCGCTGGAGATCGGCAAAGGCCGGGTGCTGCGCGAAGGCACGAAGGTCGCGCTGGTGAATTTCGGCGCGCGCCTGCAGGAATGTGAGAAGGCCGCCGACAAACTCGCCGCCATGGGCCTTTCCACCACGCTCGCCGACGCGCGCTTCGCAAAGCCGCTCGACGAAGATCTGATCGCCCGCCTCGCGCGCGAACACGAAGTGCTGCTCACGATCGAAGAGGGCGCCATGGGCGGCTTCGGCGCCTTCGTGCTGCACTTCCTGGCGAAAAGCGGCGGCCTCGATCGCGGCTTGAAGATACGCACGCTCACGCTGCCGGACGTGTTCCAGGATCAGGACAAGCCTGAGCTGATGTACGTGGAAGCTGGCTTGGACGCTGACGCGATTGCCGGGGCCGCACTGACGGCGCTGGGGCGCGGGGTGAATGAGGTGCGGGCTTAGGACTGCGGTTCGGGCGCGCTTCCGATTCGCCTCTCGCGAAGAACTTTGGTCTGACGTTCGTCTTTGAGCTGCTTCAACACGGAGCGCTTTGCAGTACCCTCCGCTAATAGGTTGGGCGGAAAGAAAGTGGCGAAGACCAACGCCGCGCCGTTCTTGTCTACGCGGGCTTCCGACGTGATTTCGGTGATGGCCGCGCGAAATGCCTCGTCGTCGTAAAATGACGACCTAACTTTTTCGATCGCTTCGCTAGTCGCCTGTTCGATTTCGGCAGGTGTGAACTTCGGCTTTCTCTTCGCAGGTCCCTTCGATCCCCCTGCGACCTTGCGTGCGGCCTTCGCCTTGATCTTGACCGTGCTAAGTTTTGCCACGAGTGCGTCAACGTCCGCATCCGCGTGTTGTTCAAGTACGGTAGCGACATCTCGCAAAGCTTTTGCTTCGTCTGCCAGGAGTGGCTGTTCGGAGAGCCGGACTAGTAGCTGATTGAATTCTTGAAGTTTCATGGGTTCAGAGCCTACTGAAGACCGCATCGCCTAATCTATCAAAGATTCGCTTCGGCTCTCGTCCAGGCGCGCCCTTTGTAAGGTATGCGATGTCTGTACCGGCGACCTCTTCTATGATCGTTCGAGTGGGGACATGCTGATCCTTCATGTCCATATCCACCGTTCCGAGAATTTCGCGTAGTACGGCCATCAGTCGCTGGCGAGTGGCATTTTCGCGCGTCGATAGCCCCTCTTGGTTCGTCAGCGTTGGAACGACGCCGAGCAGCCGGATGCTAGGGAACAGCTTCGCCTTCATCCGCTCAATGTCCTTGGCGAAATACACGACTGCCTCTGTCGACAGATTGTCCATCTTCGTTGGAATGAGCAGATGTGTACATGCACACAGAGCGTTGATTGAGCTTGTCGTGAAACGTGGTGGGGCATCAATCAGCACAATGTCGTACTTCGACTGAAATGCCGCGCTCTGCAGAATCGTGGACAGGTGAAACCGCGTGTCTTTGATGGCTCCGGTCAGCCAAGCAACCATTTGGTCAGTCTCGATCGCGGCGAGGTCGTAGTACGAAGTGAAGATGTCGACGTTGGGCAAGGCAGGGCGCAAGTTTTCAGGCATGCTGAGCGCCGCGTCGACTGATGTGGCCTGAATGAGCGCCTGAGATTTTTGTGAAAGGGTAGTGATGCCCGCTGCCGACAAGCACATCGTGGTGAGCGACCCTTGATAGTCAAAGTCGATTAGAAGGACGCGCTTCTTTTGTTTCACCGCGAAGTACGCGGCGAGGTTTGCGGTGAGCGTTGTTTTTCCAACGCCGCCTTTCATGTTTGCAATGCAGACGATCGGCTTTCCACCGTTGGGGACCGACCTCGGGTGGACGGGATCAATGGGATCGCGTCGTTCCCAAATGGCCGCGTTGCTCGGGTCTTTCAGTGTGCCGTGCTTGATCTCTGGAGGTTCAGTTGCCTCTCGCGGTGAGGTCTTGGTGCGTAGGAAGTTGGCGGTTGCGTATCCGGCCGTGAAGCCGGCGCCAAAAGCGCTCGCCAAATACGTAACTGTGGCCGCGAGGTCGTTGTCGAAATCCGCCATGGGAGTCTCCGCATGACGATTGTTAATTACCTGCAACGAGAGAGCAATCCGAAGTTGAAAGGTCTTCTCGAGATCAATCACGAAGGCGGCGCGACGGCGAGCGCGTTCTGAGCGCGCATCACAACGCGCGCCTCATCCTGACACTCGCCCCCTCAACCGGCCCTTCGGGCCACCTTCTCCCCCTCGCGGGGGAGAAGGGACGCGGCGAAAAAAAATCTATCCGCCCCCCTCCCAACCTCCCGCATAATGCCTCCGTCCGTGCATGAGAGGGTTTCGAGGAGCTCCGAGGCTTTGAAATGCGCGGGACGCGATCGGCGCGGTCGTCTGGCTCCGGGGAGTGAAACCGGAGTGTCCAAGGGTTCGGAGCCCTTGCGCGTCGCACCGGCGAAGAGGGCATGGAGCTAAGCCCCGTGGCTGCACGCGTTCGATGATCGTGCGCAGCCGGATCATCGTCCAGGAGGCGAGCCGCAGAACATCGCGGCCTTGTTCAACTCCTCGGTCCCAAGCCGGGAAAAACGATCGTGACGGGGCGCGTTGTGCGCGTCTTCCGCCGGAGCAATCCGGCAAATTTCCTTGGCGTGCCCAACGCGCCCCGCCTCTCACTTGCTTTCGCGAATAGCGCGATCGCGGACGATGACGCTTGGCCGCAGCCTACACCCATCGTCATCCCGGAGCCGCGGAGCGGCATCCGGGATCCAGGGGCAAACGATGATGTGGCAGCCCCTGGGTCCCGGCTCTCGCTTCGCTCGCCCGGGATGACGAAGAAGTTTGGTGTGCGCCTCGTCAGCGCCGATACTGGATGAACCCCAAATTGCGCGCGACTTGGTCGTAGAGCTTCCGGGCAGGATTGCTCTCGTGCGTGAGCCAATAGACGCGGGAGCATCGATGCGCGTCGGCGCGCGCGTACACCGCTTCGATCAAAGCGCGCCCCACGCCGAGCCCGCGCGTCTCCGGCGCCACGAACAGGTCTTCGAGGTAACAGAAATCGCCAATGCTCCACGTGCCGCGATGCAAAACACAATGCACGAAGCCAAGCAGCACGCCCTCTCGCTCGGCGACAAACGCGAACATGGGCTCGGCCGGATCATGGAAGCGCTGAAACGTAACGTCGCTCACCGCCGGATCGAGCGTCGTGTTGTAAAACGCCAGATACCCCGCCCAAAGCGCATCCCATTGGGCGCGGTCGGAAGCAGCGAGGTCGCGGATGATCATTTTCTTCCCCCACTTGTGGGGGAAGTGGCATTCGCGAAGCGAATGACGAAGGGGGCAGTCGGGTGCGCCCCCTCAGTCGTCACGCTTCGCGTGCTGACAGCTCCCCCGTGAACGGGGGAGCGTTTGTTGCGCCAACTCAAGCCTTCGCCATGGCGTTGTCGAGATTGTCGCCGACGGCGTCGAGGAAGCCTTCGGTGGTGAGCCAGCTTTGTTTGTCGCCGACGAGGAGGGCGAGATCCTTGGTCATCTGGCCGGCTTCGACGGTGTCGACGGTGATTTTTTCCATCAGCAGCGCGTAGTCGATGAGCTTCTGATTGCCGTCGAGCTTGCCGCGATGCGCCAGGCCGCGCGTCCAGGCGAAGATCGAGGCGACCGAGTTCGTGCTGGTGGGCTCACCCTTTTGGTGCTGGCGATAATGGCGCGTCACGGTGCCGTGCGCGGCTTCAGATTCAAGCGTCTTGCCGTCCGGCGTCAGCAGCACGGAGGTCATGAGGCCGAGCGAGCCGAAGCCTTGCGCGACGGTGTCGGATTGCACGTCGCCGTCGTAATTCTTGCACGCCCACACAAAGCCGCCGGACCATTTTAGCGCCGAGGCCACCATGTCGTCGATCAAGCGGTGCTCATAGGTGAGCTTGCGGGCGGCGAACTGGTCCTTGAACTCGGCGTCGAAGACCGCCTGGAAGATGTCCTTGAAGCGCCCGTCATAAGCTTTGAGGATCGTGTTCTTGGTCGAGAGATAAACCGGCCAGCCCTTCATCAGCCCGTACATGAACGAGGAGCGCGCGAATTCCTTGATGCTTTCATCAAGGTTGTACATCGCCATCGCCACGCCCGCGCCGGGGGCTTGAAACACTTCGTGTTCGATGGTCTTGCCGTCCTCGCCGACGAACTTGATCGAGAGCGTGCCCTTGCCGGGGAACAAGAAGTCGGTGGCTTTGTACTGATCGCCGAACGCGTGACGGCCGACGACGATAGGCTTGGTCCAGCCCGGCACGAGGCGCGGCACGTTCTTGCAAATGATCGGCTCGCGGAAGATCACGCCGCCCAGGATGTTGCGGATGGTGCCGTTGGGGCTCTTCCACATTTTCTTGAGCTTGAATTCTTCAACCCGCTGCTCGTCCGGGGTGATCGTCGCGCACTTCACGCCGACGCCGTATTGCTTGATGGCGTTGGCGGCCTCGACAGTTACTTTGTCTTCCGTCGCGTCGCGGTGCTCGACGCCGAGATCGTAATATTTGAGGTCGATGTCGAGATAGGGGTGGATCAGGCGGTCTTTGATCAGCTTCCAGATGATCCGAGTCATCTCGTCGCCGTCCAGTTCAACAACCGGATTGTCCACCTTGATCTTGGCCATCTTCACGCACCTCTGTCGGATTTCGGTGGGCGTGGTAGCAGTTTGAAGCCAAAGCGCAAACTGCGACCGGGCGTCCGCGCTTGCGCGAGGCGCGGCGATGCGAAAAAAGGCGGCGAATGACCCGCGCGCGAAACATGCCGCCGCCGATTGAAGAGGCTTGGCCGGCCATCTGCCTGGTGCGTCCGCAGATGGGCGAGAACATCGGCGCGGTGGCGCGGGTGATGCTGAATTTCGGGCTGACGTCGCTTCGGCTTGTGGCGCCGCGCGACCGCTGGCCCAACCCGAAGGCCGTCGCTGTCGCCGTGGGCGCTGACCGGGTGCTGGAGCAAGCGCGCGTTGAGTGGAAGCTCGAAGACGCCTTGGCTGACGCCACGCTCGTGGTCGCCGCAACGGCGCGTCCGCGCGGGATGCAAAAACCGGTCTGGGGCCCTCGCGAGGCGGCCGAGAAGCTGCGCGCCGCGGTAGCTGCGGGCGAGCGGCCGGTGGTGATGTTCGGCCCGGAGGCCCACGGCATGGAAAGCGATGAAATCGCCCGCGCCGAAGCGATCCTGACGCTGCCCGTCAACCCGGGGTTCGCCTCGCTCAACCTGGCAAACGCAGTCGCGGTGTTCGCGTTTGCTTGCGCAGAGGCGCGTCAACAGGGTGCGACGCCGTCATGGTTCGGCGAATTCGATCCGCCGGCATCGCATGAAGAATTGGAGAACTTGTTCCAGCACTTGGAGCAAGAGCTTGAGCGGGGACGCTTTTTCCATCCGCTCGACAAGGCGCCATTGATGAAGCGCAACCTGCGTGCGCCGTTCTTGCGCGCGCGTTTGTCAGGCCAGGAAGCGCAGACGCTGCGCGGCGTCATCAAAGCGCTGACGATTGGCCGCGGCGGCCGCAAAATCGCCGACAGCGGTGATTGAGAGTTCACCTTACGCGCGAGATTGGTTATCCACATCCCCGCGTGGGAGTGCGCATGAGCTGGGTAAGCCGTGTTCTGAAGCCGTCCGCGCGGCCGAGCCAAGCGCTCGTGCCGTGGAGCGGCGAACGCGTGCCTGATGTCGAGCGCTTTTGGGCTGAGAGTTGGGTCGACTTGCTTCAGAGGCAAAGTCGGCTGGCCAAGAAGCACAAGATTACCTCCGCGCCGTGGACCGTGAACCAGCAGCAAGGGCTGATCGAGTTCGAGCGCAAGGACGGTGCGATCGTGACGGCGCCGGTGCAAATCATTGGCGCTTGGAACCCTCGCAATTCGCTCTTCACCTGGGGCTGGGATCACCCGAGCGTGCACACACGGTTGCGCGCCGACGCTGAACGCACGCGCTGGTTTGGCGACAAGCATGACCTGCCGGAATTGGTCGAGCGCTCGCAACGTATGTCGGAGATGGAGGCGTGGCGGCTGACGGCGGTGGCGATGAAGGTCAACGCCGCTCATGGCGCCTATCGCGGCCCCACGGACGGTCCGGTCGTGTTCATGACATTGGGCGCGCCGAAGGTGCGCGAGTGAGGGTTTGGCGCGCGCTTGGCGCGGCGCTGGCTTTCCTTGCAGTGTCGGCTTGCAGCGGAGCGGATGCGCCGCTCGACGCCGCAGAGCCCTTGTTGGGCGATTATCTCGATGCTGCCGCTGCGCTCGACACGATTGATTCCGGCGTGCGCACCGAGTTTGACGGCGCGGGTCGTGCGGAATGGGCCGAGCGCTACAACGCGCGTGAAACCGCGCTGCGCGAGGCGATCGGCGCGATCGATGGCGGACGGTTATCGTCGCAGGGTGCGCGCCGGCTCGCGACAATGCGATCTGCGCTTACGCTGCGCGCAGCGTCGGCCGAGGCCGATTGCGCCGATGCGCGGCGCCCGGGTGCAACAGGGGCCCAATTGCGGGCTGCGCTCTACGCTTGCTTTAGCAGCGTTGGCGGCGCGTTACAGTTCGAGCGGAAAACGATCTCGCGGCTCGATGCATTGGGCCTATTGGAAGACATCGATCAACCCGCACGTCGTCGCGCGGTGTTCGAGGCGATGAATCCGCTTTATGTGGCGATCAACGGCGACGGTGGCGCGACAAGTCCTTACAGGCGCATGGTCGAATCTGAAGCGGCGCAGATGCGCGCCAACATTGGCGCGGCCGAGGCGTCGCTTGGATTGAGGGCGGGCGAGGGCCAGCGATGGCTGGAGCGCGCGCTGACAGCGTGGCGCGAGACGCTTCCCTATGAAAGCGCCGAGCCTTGGGATTTTCGCGCCGCGTTTGGCGGCGCCGAGCGTGCGGTCGCGCCGTGCGCGTCACGTGAGCGGTTGCTTGAGGCCAATGCCCAATTCTATCGCGACCTCGGCGTCGATCTCGAAGCGCTAGGCGTGATCGTCGATGTTGAGGGCGATGAGCCGGTGGCATACGCGGATTTCGCGCGGATTGGGCGCCTTGTTAGCGGCACGTGGCGGCCGGCGATTCCGCGCCTCACCATGGTGATCGGCGAAGCGGGCGGCTTGGGCGCGGCGGCCGAGCTGGTGCATGAAACCGGACACGCGGCTCACTACGCTGCGATCCGCGCGCGACCGTCGCTGACGTTGCCGGACGATCTCACCATGCCGATTGAGGCGTTTGCGGATGTGACGGCATGGAGCGTCTATGCGCCGGCGTGGCAGCACAAATATCTAGGTTGCCAAGCGACTGAAGCAGAGAGTCAGCGCACGCGGCTGGCGCCGGTGATGCTCGACATGGCGTGGGGCCTGTTCGAGATGCGGATGGCGGACGATCCATCGCGCGATCCGAATGCAGTGTGGAGCGAGATTGCGTACCGCTACTTACGCGTTGTTCCGCATCCCGATGTGAGTTGGTGGGCGGTGCGTGGGCAACTCGTGGAAGCTCCGGGATACATGGTCAATTACGCGCTCGGTGCGTTCGTGACGGCGGATGTGCGGGCGAAGTTGCGCGCCGAGATTGGCGATTTCGATGCCGGGAACGGCCGCTGGTATGAGACCATACGCCCGCTTTACGAGCCAGGCGGCGAACAGGCGCCGCGCGATCTGATGCGCCGTTTTTTGGGACGCGACGTCACGCCCGAGGCCATGTTGGACGAGGTGAGCGGCGTCGCCAATTAGTCGAGCGTGCGGAGATTCCAACCGAGGAAATGATTGATGTCGTGCGCTGCGTCGTTGGCGCTGGCGCGCACATCCCATTGTGCATCGTCAAGGGCGGCTTCGATTAAAGGCGCGATGTCGCGTTCGAGGTCGCCGCACATGCGCGATAGGTGGCCGAAGCCAAGGATGGCGTTGGCGCGTACCCGCCAGTCCGCATGCGTTGCAAGTGCTTTGCAGATCGCGAAGGACCAGGTGCAATCGGGTGGTTCAAGCGATACGACGATCGGTACGTAAAGCAATTCATCTGGGTCGCCGCGCGCGATTACCGCTTCGACCTTTGCTTCGTCCCAGCCGTCCTTAAACGGACCCATTAGTTGCTGCGCCTCACCTCGAACTTGCCGCGAATGGTCGCGCTATTCTTCCGAATGGCGCCGGAATAGACGCCATTGGCGATTACGCCCTCCCGAACTTCGCCGTCCGGCCAAGTGATCGTCAACCGGTCTTTCAGCGCGTGTGCATCGAGAGAACGAGCCTACCAGGGCGTCTGGACGCGTGGCCTCTGAGTTGCCTTTAGCCTTGGACGAGGCGCACGAGGTTGCCGCATGTGTCGTCGAAATCAGCGTAGTAGGTCGGTCCCATCGGCGCCGGCGGCGCCTTGAACACCACGCCTTTGGCGACCATTCTTTCGTACTCGCGACGGATATCGTCAGTGTGAAGCTGGGTGATGGGGACATTGCCGACATATAGGTTGTGCTGAAGCGTCACCGTTTCTTTCACGGTGATGGGTTCCAGCAGCAGCTCCACGCCGTTGGGATCATCTGGCGCAACTAAGGTCAGCCAGTTCGCACCGCCAAGCGGAATGTCGTGTTTGACCTTGAAGCCAAGCTTCTCGGTGTAGAAGGCGCGCGCACGGTCTTGGTTGGACACCATGATTGAGGTCAGTTTGACTCTGATCATGCTCGCACTCCGACAAGTTCGTGGCCTTCCGCGCCCAGGATTTCGAGCTGCGTGATCGTGCCCTCGGCGATTTCGTCGTCGCTATCGACGTAGACGACGCCGTCGATCTCGGGCGCGTCGGCTTTGGTGCGGAAGGCGTAGGCTTCGGCGTCCTCGTCCCAGCCGTCGCAAATGGCGTCGACGGTTTTGCCGATCATGGCTTGGCCGCGCGCGTGGGCGAGTTCGGTTTGCACGTCCATGAAGCGATTGTAGCGCTCGTCGACGTCATCTTGATCGACATGGCCGGGCAGATCGCGTGACGGCGCGCCCTCGACGTTTTCGTATTTGAACACGCCGGCGCGATCGATTTCGGCTTCCTCGATGAAATCGAGCAGCGTTTCGAAATCGTCTTCGGTCTCACCGGGGAAGCCGACGATGAAGCTCGAACGGATGGTGAGGTCCGGGCAGATTGAGCGCCACTTCTTGATGCGGTCGAGGACTTTGTCCTGGTTCGCGGGGCGGCGCATGGCTTTCAGCACGTTCGGTGAGGCGTGCTGGAACGGAATGTCCAGGTACGGCAGCACTTTGCCTTCGGCCATCAGGCCGACGACTTCGTCGACGTGCGGGTACGGATAGACATAGTGGAGGCGGACCCAGGCGCCGAGATCGCCGAGCTCTTTGCAGAGATCGTAGAATTTGGCGCGGACCATGCGGTCCTTCCATTTGCTCTCGGCGTATTTGACGTCGACGCCGTAGGCCGACGTGTCTTGGCTGATGACGAGCAGTTCTTTCACGCCGGCCTTCACCAGCGACTCTGCTTCTTTCAGGACGGCGTTGGCGGGGCGGGAGACGAGGTCGCCGCGGATCGACGGAATGATGCAGAAGGTGCAGCGATTGTTGCAGCCTTCGGAAATTTTCAAATAAGCATAGTGGCGCGGCGTGAGGCGGAAGCCGCCCTCGGGCACGAGATCGATTTTGGGATCGTGCATCTGCGGCAGGTGCGTGTGCACGGCGCCGACGACGGCTTCGTATTGGTGCGGGCCGGTGATCTCAAGCACTTTGGGGTGCGCTTCGCGGATCAGGCTTTCTTCTTTGCCCAAGCAGCCCGTGACAATGACTTTGCCGTTTTCGGCGATGGCTTCGCCGATGGCGTCGAGGCTCTCGGCCTTGGCGCTATCGAGGAAGCCGCACGTGTTCACGACGACGAGGTCGGCGCCTTCATAAGAGCCGCTGAGCTGATACCCTTCGGACCGCAGGCGCGTGATGATGCGCTCGCTGTCGACGAGGGCCTTGGGGCAGCCGAGGCTGACGACCCCGATCGTGGGGGCCTTCTTGGTGGCGGTTTGATCGGCCAATGCCGGTCCTTCTGTGGAAAAGCTGGGCGGCTTTAGCGCAAACGCTGCCTCCGCCCAATACGGCGTCTCTGCTTTTCCTTTGCGAATGACTTGCAGTAACCAAAGCGAACCGCTATTTTCTTTGCGGGTGCCTCTCACTTACCCAAAAGACGTTTGCTTTCAGAGAAATGCGAGATGTACGTCTGCAATTGTAACGGCGTGACTCGGCGCGAGGTGGATGAAGCCATCGGCGCCGGCGCACAGGCGCCGGAGCAGGTCCTGGCCCATCATGGCTGCGAACCCTGCTGCGGACGGTGCCTGGTCGAGATCGCCGAAGGCATTGCGTGCGGCGGGATGGCCCTGGTTGGGAGCCTCGTCGCGGCGGAGTAGGCGCGATGAAGGGCGATCCCGACATTATCAAGAAGCTCAACGCCATTCTGACGAACGAGCTGACCTCGATTAACCAGTACTTCCTGCATGCGCGGATGTACGAGAGCGACGGCTATGGCAAGCTCGGCAAGAAGACGTACGAAGAATCCATCGAGGAAATGAAGCACGCAGACCGCATCATTAAGCGGATCCTGCTGATCGAGGGGCTGCCGAACCTACAAGACCTTGGCAAGCTGCAAATCGGCGAGAGCGTGCCTGAGCGTCTGCAAGCCGACCTCAACGCTGAGAGGAAGGGCCACGCCGCCATCAAGGAAGGCGTAACGCTCGCCGAGGACAAAAAAGATTACGTCACGCGCGATATGCTGACAGAGCTCCTGGATGACACCGAAGAGCACATCGATTTCCTCGAAACCCAACTCCAGAATCTGGACCAGATGGGGCTGCAAAACTATTTGCAGAGCCAATACGAGCTTGAAGGTGCGTAGTGCGCGTTAGCGGCCGATCGCACGGCTAGGCGCCTCGACGCGAAAGATTTCGTCGAAGCCGATGGTGTTTTTGACCTGCTCTAGTTCGTCAGCTTGCAGCAGCAGCCAATCGCCCGCGTCCGCGTATGTCTCGAAAAGCCGCACGTGGCTCGACATGCCCGTCCGTGTATCGCGGTCTCCGACCCAATAGCCGACGTGCTTCATGGCGACAGGGCTGAGGCAGAGCCAAGCCGAGCGACGCATGATGTGAAAGCTCATCCGCTGATAGATCGTTCGGTAGTGGGCGAACAACGCGTCGAGCTCGCCGAGATCGACAGATAGAAAGTCCGCGCCGGGCAGGACGAGGGCGAGCGTGTCTGGCTTCAGCCATTGCGGCGTGTTGACGTTGAAGTCAGCTAAGGCCTTCAACTCGCCGAGGCTCACCGAGCCGACATAGTCGACGCGATTCAGCTCCAGTTCCGGATTGTGGCGCACAATAACGGTCACGGCGCTTTGGCCCCCTGCCCAACAACCTCTGTGCAACGTGATTTACGAAGCGTTAAACGCGGTGTGTCGCCTCGCCGGCGCCGGTTCGAGACCTGCAATCGCAGAGCGCGCGAAGAGCAAATGACGCGAGCTTTACCTGCGCTCGTCGCAGAACCGATTGACGCGCCGCGCGTATGCGCGCCCGGTGTAGCCCATGCGCTCTCTCATTTTGTCAGCCCTGCTGCTTGCCGCCTGCGCCACTGCGCCAACCCCGCCAACCGCTGATTCCGCGAGTGTAATAGCGGCCGAACGGGCCTTTGCCGCGCGTGCTAGCGAGATAGGCTGGATTCCCGCGTTTCGGGAGTTCGTCGCCCCAGACGGCCAACTTGGAAATGCCGCAGGCTACACAAACGCGCCCCAGCAGCTTGCTGAGAGCGAGGATGACGGCAACCGCAACCTCTCTTGGTGGCCGGCCTTCGCCGGCATAGCGCGATCCGGCGATCTTGGTTTCACCACTGGCCCCGTGAGCTTCGATGAAGCGCGCACGCCGCGTGGGCATTACTTCACGGTTTGGCGCAAACAGCCGGATGGAAGTTGGAAGTGGATTTATGACGGTGGTGTTGGCCCGATCGCCAATCCCACTTTGATCGAACGTGACGCCGCTGCCGTGCCAAGTTTGCCTGTGGCCGTCGACGGAGTGGGCTCTGCGGCTCAAGCCGTGGCGGAGGTGTCTAGCCTCGAGAACGAGCTGAATGGCGCGGCGAGCGTGCGCGCGCTGTTGGCGGATGAGGCGCGTGTTGTGCGTAGCAGGCAAGCATTTGCTTCCGGCGCTGACATTGGCTCAGTGCTCACGACGCCGTCGGATGTTGTCCGGTATGAGGTGTTGCGTACAGAAGCGTCCGAAGCTGGCGACATGGTGGTGGTGCTTGGCGCGGCCCACTGGGAGGCAAGCGGCGCGGAGGCGTCCGGCTTTTACGCGCGCATGTGGCAGCATCAAAGCGCCGGCTGGCGTATCGTCTTTGACCAGATGATTATACCACGACCCGCGCCGCCTCCGGCCTAAATGTCGGGCGCTGGTCGTTGCCGAGGCGCGCTTCGTCGTGGCCGCCGTTGACCGGCACGCCTCAGACTCCTCTGGTCGCCCGCCATGAAACACTTCGTCCTTGCGGTTTTGCTCTCTGGTTGCGCTTCAGCTTCGCAATTGTCGCCGCCGTCGGTCACGAGCGCGGCCCCTGTCATAGAGGCGGAACGCGCGTTCGCCCGCATGTCGATCGACGTCGGGACGAACCAAGCGTTTCGGAATTTCTCAGCGCCGGACGGGCAGGTCACGCGACCCAACCTTGTCAGCGCGCCGAGCCAGTACCCCGAGGCTCAAGACGGGCCGCCCGGCGGACTTTACTGGTGGCCAGCCTTTGCGGGCATTTCGCGGTCGGGAGATCTAGGGTTCACCACCGGGCCCTACAGCGTTGATCCCACGCGAACGCCGGTCGGCATGTATTTTACTGTCTGGCGCCTTCAGCCGGATGGTTCGTGGAAATGGCTCTACGATGGCGGGCCGCCGGTTACGAATTTTCCGACGATCGCGCCGGACGCGGCGGAGGTTCCACAGTTGCCCATCGCCGCGCGCGGCGTCGGTTCCGCGGAAGCGGCGGCGGCGCAGGTGTCGGCGATCGAACGCGGCGCCGCTACCGGCGCCGCGCTCGTGGCGCACCTTGCCGACGATGCGATGGTGAATCGAGCCGCTCAACCGCGCGCGCAAGGCGGCGCTGCCGCTCGCTCGCTGATGACATTGCCCGCACCCGACTTGAACTTCGCGCTTCTGCGGGCGGAAGCATCGCGCGCTGGCGACATGGTCTACACGGTGGGTGACGCGCGCTGGACGACAAACGGTCGTCCAAGCGCGGGCCATTTCATGCGCATCTGGCAATACCGCACGGAAGGCTGGCGCATCGTTTACGATCAGATTGTGCCGCCGCAGCCAAGCGCCGCAGCGGTGATCGAAGCGGAGCGCGCCTTCGCGCGCGAAGCGACGACGATAGGATGGATCACGGCTCAACGCGGACACGCCGCCACCGACGCGGTGGTGCTGCGGCCTGGCCCCGTACTGCTCAGCGAAAATCTGGCAGGCGCCCAGGGCGATGGGACGACGACGCTCAATTGGCGACCGGCGTTTGCGGGCGTGTCGCGCGCTGGCGATTTCGGCTTCACAAGCGGGCCGTTCTTCCTCGACAGCGCCTCTACTGCTGCGGGTCACTATTTCACGGTCTGGCGGAGCCAGACCGATGGCTCGCTCAAGTGGATCTTCGACGCCGGAACGGATGTCGTCGATGCTGCGCCGATTGCACCTGACGCGGCCGTACCGCAATTGCCGTTTGCTGGCGGCGGGGCGGGGTCGGCACAGGGCGCGATTGATGAGGTTCGCGCACTAGAGACCGAAAATGCGACGGTGGCGCAGCTTGCCGCGTTGTTGTCGCCGGACGTGCGCATCAATCGTTCCGGTGCGGCGCCTCTTGCGGGCGAGGCTGCTGCAGCGCTGTTCGCTCAAACACCGGCGACCGCAAGGTTTCGCACGCTGCGGGCGGAGGGTTCGGCGGAGGGCGATCTGGCGTTCACATTTGGCGAAGTGACGGGCCTCCAGGGGGCAGGCCATTACGCCCGCATATGGCAGCGCCGCCGGGCCGGCTGGCGGATCGTGTTCGATCAAGTGTTTCCGCGCCAAGGTTGACTTCGCCGCCTCCATCCATCAAAAGCCCCGCTTTGCCGAACGGACATTGTTCCGGTCGCGGATCATGCTGGGTGACGGGCGAACCGCCAGGGCAGTCGTGGTCTCATAATGAGACCGCCGGGCCCCGTCAGAAGAAGAAGGGGCGATTCCGCCCATGACGAAGCGACTCCAAGCGAAATACAAATCCGACCGCCGTTTCGGCCAGAACCTCTGGGGCCGTCCGAAATCGCCGGTCAACAAGCGCCAGTACGGCCCGGGCCAGCACGGCCAGCGGCGGAAGGGCAAGACCTCTGACTTCGGTCTCCAACTCGTGGCCAAGCAGAAGCTGCGGCTCTACTACGGCAACATCACCGAAAAACAGTTCCGTAAGACCTACGAGGAAGCCGCGCGCCGGAAGGGCAACACGGCTGAAAACCTGATTGGTCTGTTGGAAAGCCGCCTCGACGCGGTGGTCTATCGCTCCAAGTTCGCGCCAACCGTGTTCTCGGCCCGCCAGTTCGTGAACCACGGCCACGTGAAGGTGAACGGCAAGCGCGTCACCATCCCGTCCTATCAGGTGAAGGTCGGCGATCTGCTCGAAGTGCGCGACCGCGCCAAGTCGATGGCGATTGTGCTGGAAGCGCTGCAAAGCGCCGAGCGCGAAACGCCGGACTACATCGAGGTCGATCCGAAGGCGATGGCAGCGCGGTTCTCGCGTATCCCTGTGCTGTCCGATGTACCCTATCCGGTGCAGATGGAGCCGAACCTCGTCGTCGAATATTACGCGAGCTAATAGCGCGAAATTCGCGAGCTGATTGAGGCCCTCCCTTGTGGAGGGCCTTTTTCTTGTATGGTCCGCGCATGAACATGCGCGACATCGACAAGATTGTACGGGTCGAACCCGGCAAAGCCGCCAAGCTTCCCAAGCGCGACACGACGTCCGCGGACCTGTTCGAGGACAAGAAGGCGGCCGAGGAGCACACCAAAGCGTGCGCCAAGGCGATTGATGCGCTGCAGGATCGGCTCTGGGCGGAGCGCAAGCGTTCGCTGTTGGTGGTGTTGCAGGGGATCGATACGTCCGGCAAGGACGGCACGGTCCGCGGGGTGTTCAACGCCTGCGGACCGCTGGGGGTGAACGTCACCAGTTTCGGACGGCCAAGCGAAGAGGAATTGGCGCACGACTATTTGTGGCGCGTGCACATGGCGACGCCGAAGCGCGGCGTGATTGGCGTGTTCAACCGCTCACACTATGAGGACGTACTCGTTGTGAAGGTGCGCAATCTGGCGCCGGCCGAGGACGTTGAGCGCCGCTATGAGCAGATCAACGCGTTCGAAAAGCAGCTCAGCGAAAACGGCGTCACCATCCTTAAATTCATGCTGCACATCTCGAAGGATGAGCAGGCCAAGCGCTTGCAGGAGCGGCTGGATGAGCCGGAGAAGAATTGGAAGTTCAACGCCGGTGACCTTGAGGATCGGGCGCTGTGGGACGCGTACCAGGATGCATATGACGTGGCGCTGACGCGCTGCTCGACTGAGCATGCGCCGTGGCGTGTTGTCCCTGCCGACAAGAAGTGGCGACGCAACGCCATTATCGCGGCGATCGTGCGCGGGACATTGGAAGAGATGAACCCGAGCTACCCAAGGCCCGATTGGAAGGCTTCGGACTTCAAGATTATTTAGCGTCAGGGCCCGTCACCGCGCTCGGGTCGCGGATGATGCCGAGAGAGATGACGCGCTTTAGCGCTTCGTCCGGCGGCAGGGCGAGCGGCTTCAGGCTCTCGCGCGGCAGATAGAGCAGGAAGCCCGACGTTGGGATGGGCGCTTGCGGCACATAAACCGCGACGAGATCCAGGCCGGTGTCGTTATGGACTTCGGCGGTGTCCTCGTTGGTGACGAAGCCGATCGCGAATTGACCGGGGGCGGGAAACTCCACCAGGACGGCTTGCTTGAACGACGTGCGTTCGGGCGCCGCCACCTGTTTGAACACTTGCTTGGCGCCTCCATAGATCGAGCGCACGAGCGGCAGGTTGGAGATACCCTTATCCGCCGCGTCGACGATCCAGCGCCCGACCAGGTTGCCCGCCAGCGCGCCGACGATCGTCAGCGCGCCTACGGCGATCAGAAGCCCGCCACCGGGGAAGCGTTTGAGGAACTCAAGCTCGGATGGGATGAGGGGCTCGACGCGCGTGTCGATGAAGGTGACCACCAGCCAGATGAGAGAGGCGGTGACGACGAACGGCAGCACCAAAGCCACCCCGGCCAGAAACGAATTCCGAAGCCAGGTGAACAGGTGAAATGGGCGGCGCTGCGGGGGGAGAGGCGGCGGCATCGCCGGGGTTTAGGGCATGCGCGTGGCGGGCGAAAGGCGGGGCTGGCGCACCCGCGTGCGGCTTCCTACCTCATGGGCCATGTTTGGTCGAAAGAAGGGCGCCGGCGCCTCGCTCACCACCCTGGCGCGCAATGATCGCGATGGATTTTCCGGCACCGTCATCGACGTGGTCGAAAGAGTCGGACCGGCGGTTATCAGCGTGCGGCGCGCGAGCCGAGGGCGCGACCTATATGATGGCGCAGGCTCGGGCGTGATCGTGTCGCCGGACGGCTATGCGCTGACGAACCATCACGTTGTCCGCGGCGCTCATCGCGTGGAGGGCGTGCTGCATGACGGCAGCGTGGCGTCCGCGCAGATCGTCGGCACGGATCCGGATACGGATTTGGCTTTGTTGCGGCTGAACGGCGGATCGCATCAAGCGGCGCATTTGGGCGATTCGGATGGACTTAGAGTTGGCGAACTCGCGATCGCGATTGGCAACCCATTGGGTCTGCAAGCGACCGTGACCGTTGGTGTCATATCGGCGTTGCGGCGGACCCTGCGCGGCGAGAATGGCCGTTTGATCGAGGACGTTGTGCAAACAGACGCTGCACTCAATCCAGGCAATTCTGGCGGTGCGCTCGTGGATGCGCGCGGCGCGGTTATTGGCGTGAATACCGCGATCATCGGCGGGGCGCAGGGCATTTGCTTTGCCGTGCCGATCAACACCGCCAAGCGCGTGATCCCTGAATTGATGCGCGACGGGCGCGTGTCGCGCGGCTGGTTTGGGATTGCTGGGCAATCGCAAGAGCTGTCCAAGGCGCTGGTGCGCCGGCTTGGCTTGGCCAGCGGCGGGGGCGTCCTGGTCGCGGCGGTATCGAGCGGCGGCCCGGCGGATCAGGCAGGCCTTCGCGTGGGCGATGTCGTGCTCAAGTTGGATGGTCACCCAACTGCTTCGGTTGATGCTGTTCATAAGCTGCTGACGCGCGACAAGATCGGCCAGCGCGTGGCGCTTGATGTGCTGCGCGATGGGGTGGTGGTGCGATTGGGCTTGCAGGTGACGGAGCGGCCGGTGGAGCGCCGTTCGGCCTAGGCGGGGATGGCGACGCCCTTGTCGGCGAACAACGCCTTCAATTCCCCGGTCTGGAACATTTCACGGACGATGTCGCAGCCGCCAATGAACTCGCCCTTGACGTAGAGCTGCGGGATCGTCGGCCAATTCGTAAACTGCTTGATGCCTTCGCGAAGTTCGGCGTCTTCCAGGACATTCACGTCGTGAAACTCAACGCCGATATGGTCCAGAATTTGAACCACTTGGTTCGAGAAGCCGCACATTGGACGCTCGGCGACGCCTTTCATGAACAGCACCACGTCGTGGGCGGCCACTGTGCGCTGAATGTTGTCGAAAGTGTCGCTCATAGGCCCCTGGCTCCCTTGACCATCAAGCCTGAGGTAGGCGCGCCCGGCTTGGGCATCAAGCCGGCTTAGGTGCTGTGTCGAGCGCTAAGGCGTGGAGGGCGCCGCCCATGCGCCCCTCCAGGGCGGCGTAAACCATCTGATGTTGGGCCACCCGGCTTTTACCCTGGAAGGCGGCCGACCGAATGACAGCTTTATAGTGGTCTCCGTCTCCCGCGAGGTCTTGGATGCTGATGTCGGCGTCGGGAAAGCCTCGTCGCAAGAGGGCTTCAAGGTCTGCGGCGGCCATAGCCATGTCTATACAACTCCTGCTTTTGTATTCGTGGGGGCTTCGCGTAGATACTGATGTAATTGGCACGATCACAAAAGATTTTGTTGCTCCACTGGCCCCCATTCGGGCAAGAGCGCACGTCCCTGAAAAAGGGTCCGCGCAGGGGCATACGATTTTTAGGGATCGCCCACTGCGTGGGAGGCGTTGACAAGAGCACCTTTTCCTAAAATTTAGGGTGCTGGCGTCGTTAGCTCACATGGACCACAAGACCGCGATAGCGGCGGGGCCGGTGAGGGTAGGTGGGAGGATGCGTCGAGGGTTCAAGAGTTCGGTCGCCGGTCTCACCCTCCATCCGATCATCACCACGCTCAAAAGGACTTCCGGCGGCGAGGCTATGCGCGTTCATCCAAGGGTGCGCGGTTTCGTCGGACATGACAGAAACTGACACACCGCAACTGAGCACAGGGCAAAAGGGCAGATCATGACGTTGATGCAATCGCTGTTGTTCGCAGCACAGCAAACTCCCGCAACGCAGCCGGGCGCGACCACCGCGCCGACGACACCCGCACCGGTGACCCCGGCGCCATCGGCCGCTGAACTGGAAGCTGCTAAGCAGCGCGGGGCTGACGCCGCCGCCGAAGCCGCTGGCCACCAAGAGGTCAGCATCTGGCAATTGGTGCAGGAACTGAACTCGGTTGAATTGGGCGTTATGCTCATCTTGGCGCTCTGCGCCATCTACGCCGTCGCGCTGCTGTTTGAAAAAATCTACGTCATGCGCAAGGCCGGCAAGCAAACGAAGGATTTCCTGGCCTCGTTCCGCAAGGCCAATTCGGTTGAAGAAGCCGAAGCCATCGTTCGCAAGCTGCCGCAATCGGGCATCAAGACGATGTTCGACGCCGGCATGAACGAAGTTCGCCGCACGCAGGACCTCGGGCTCTACACGATGCGCGACGCGCGCGACCACACGATGCAGCGTGTAGGCTCGGCGATGCAGACGCGTCAGAACGAGTATCTCGACGACCTGGGCTCCTCGATGACCTTCCTCGCTTCGATCGGCGCGAACGCTCCGTTCATCGGTCTGTTCGGCACGGTGTGGGGCATCATGGTGGCCTTCGTCGGTATCGCCCAAACCCAAACCACGTCGCTCGCGGTCGTCGCGCCTGGCATCGCCGGCGCTCTGCTCGCGACCGCCGCTGGTCTCGCCGCCGCTATCCCGGCCGTGTTGATCTACAACTTCGCCGCCAAGCAAATCTCCAAGCAAGCCAACAAGCTCGAGGATTTCTCCGCCGAGTTCATTGCGCTCGTTTCTCGTGACATGGACCGTCGCGCCGGCTGAGGCATCCGCTTGAAGGGAGGTACCCCCTATGGCGGGTAAAGTTTCTGGCGGTGGAAGCCGTGGCAGAGCGGCGGTGAATGCGGATCCAAACGTGATCCCCTTCATCGACGTCATGCTTGTGCTCGTGATCATCTTCATGATCGCCGCTCCAATTTCGACGGTGGATATCGAAGTCGATATGCCAACCTCGAAGATCGACCCGTCACGACGGCCGCCAAAGCCGACGTGGGTGTCGATTACGGAAGACGCCACTGGGCTTCGCGTGTTCGTCATGAACGACGAAGTGCCGATGGAAGGTCTTGGAGAAGCAGCGTACGAGGCGGTGAAGACGAACGATCCCCGCATCGCCAACGATGATTTCGAGGTCAAGGACCAGCGCATCTATATCCGCGCTGACGGGACCACGGCTTATCGCAACGTTGTGCGGGTGATGAACCAGCTCCAGAACCGTGGCTTCACCAAAATCGGCTTCGTCGCCGAAGATCGACGGAGCTGAGACATGGGAGCCAAAGTTTCTGGTGGCGGCGGCGGAAAGAAGGGCCACCTTGAGCCCAATTCCGATCCGAACGTCATTCCGTTCATCGACATTCTGCTGGTGCTGCTGATTATCTTCATGGTCACCGCGCCGATCCCAACCGTCGACATTCGCGTCGACTTGCCGCCGCCCAACCCGGTGCCGATCCGATTGGAGGGTTTGAACCCGACGATCGTTGGCATCCGCGAAGGCGCTGCGGGTATGGAGATCTTCGTGGACGAAGAGACCGTCACGTTGGCCACGTTAGGCGCGCGCACGCTCGACCACGCCATCCGGAACAATCCGGCTCTGAACGTGGAAGACGTCTACGCCGAGGCGCGCGTCTTCGTGCGCGCTGACCAGTCGACTGCCTATGCGAACGTCGTCAACGTCATGAGCCAGTTGCAGGGAGAAGGTTTCGCCAAAGTCGGAATCTTCGCCGAACTCGCGAGTGAGGGCTGAACCATGATCCAGCTCAGACTTATTTCGCTCGGCCTCGCGGCGGTTATCTGCGTCACGTTGGTCTACATCGCCCTCACGGGTAAATTCCAAGCCATCACCGACATCTTTGAAGACCCGGATGCGGTGAAGGTGGAAATCGAAGAAAAGGAAAAGCCGCCGCCACCACCGCCGCCGCCGCCGGATCGTCCGCCGCCGCCGCCGCCGCCTGAACAGCGTGTGCCGCCGCCGGACTTGAGCGCGCCGCCGACGCCGACGCCCATTCCAGTGGCCGTCGACCCGCCGCCGGCTCCGCCATCTCCGGTGCTCACCGGCGCCGTATGGCTTCGCCGTCCGGGCGCGGGCGACTTCGACCGGCACTATCCAAGCCGGGCGATGGATCGTCAGCAAGAAGGCCGCGTTGTGCTCGACTGCTTGGTCGGCGCTGATGGCCGGATCGCTTGCTCGGTATCGTCGGAAGATCCGTCAGGCTGGGGCTTCGGTGAAGCCGCGCTGCGGATTTCGCGTTCGTTCCAAATGGCCGCCCAGACCTCATCCGGTCAGGCGACCTCGGGGGGGCGCATCAGGGTGCCGATCACCTTCCGTCTGCCGGAAGAGTGAGGCGCTTCAAGGCGTGAAAATCGGGCCGCGAGCGAAAGCTCGCGGCCCTTTTTCGTTTCCGCACGCAAGCGTGATGCGGCTCTCCTCCGTGTGATTGGTCAGTGCGCGCAGCGGCGCGCACGCTTCATGCATCGCAACGGGAGGCATGAATGGCTGGCGCGATCACATCCGATACCGGACGTCGTATGCAGCCAAACGTGCAGCCGAACGTCATCCCGTTCATCGACGTGCTGTTGGTGTTGCTGATCATTTTCATGGTGACCGCGCCCAAGCCGACGACGGATATTCGCGTTGATGCGCCGACGCTCAGCGGACCGGCGAGCCATGCGCGTCCGACAATCGTCGCGATTTTTCGGGCTGACGGCGCGCTTCGTATTGAGGTGGATGGCGAGACGACATCGCCGGGTGATCTTGCTGGGTTGGTGCTCGCGCGCGCTGCCGCGAATAATCCAACGACGCCCACGCAAGACTTAAAACGTGAAGCGCGCATCTTCGTCCGCGCTGACCTGGACGTGGCGTATCAATCCGTCATCAGTGTGATGGATGAACTCTACGGCGCCCAGTTCGCCCGTATCGGTGTCTATGCGCAGGATGCCGACGCCTGAGATCGCGCAAGCGTGATGCGCCTCGCGACCGCGTGAATTGCAGCAATACCAATGCTTCCGCATTCTTAGAGAACGCCGCGCGAATGGCGGCGAAGGGAGGTTCGCATGCCGCAAGCTCTGCAAACGCGCGTCGCATCGCTCGGGGCTTCGGCTTTATTGCTAGGCGCTGCTTTTGTTGCGGCGGTAAGCATGCGTTACGTCATTGAGGGGGCGCCTGTAACTTTGAGCGATCCCGCGTTCGAGATGATCGAGCGCCCTGAGATAGCGCCGCCGAGGACGGCGCCCGAAATCAGATTGCCGACGACATCGCAGGAAGAGGCAATCACAACGCTGCCGCCGATGACGCCGCAAGAAGTCTCGGCGGAGCCGACGACCATCGCATTCACGGGCCCGCCATCGGTTGTGACGATGACCGACCCGGACTGGATCGAGCGCCCCCGGGATCTGGAACGCTACTACCCCCGCCGCGCCATGCGCATGGGTATTGAGGCCAGCGTGACGCTTGATTGCCTTGTGGGAACGGATGGACGGCTCAGCTGCACCGTCCTGTCGGAAAGCCCGCCCAATTGGGGATTTGGCGAGGCGGCGCAACGCATAGCCAGCGAACATCGCATGCGCCCTGCAACCAGAGACGGTCAGGCGGTTGAAGCGCGGTACGTCATGAGGGTGCCGTTCACCCTTCAGTGACTGCTTCCGCCGACGCATTCTGGCCGTCTTTGGCTCGCAAAAGCGAAACGTGAGGGCTAAGACTGCGCGTCTTGGAATAAGCAGGAGTTGCTACATGAAGGTCCTGATCGGCGCCGCCGCCATGGCTGTGCTGTTGAGCGGTGCGGCGTTTGCCCAGGAAACGACGTCCAACACGCTGGGCCCGCCGCCGGCGAGTTTCCAGGTTCCCGCGTCGCGTTGCGGTGAATTCCCGACGGCGCCTACGCCGCCAGATGGCGCGTCAGCCAGTGCTGCCGAAATGCAGGCCGCGATGGCGACGTTCGAGGCCTACAACGCGTCGTATCGCCAAGTGCTTGCTTGCCGACGCTCGGAAGCGGAAGAGGCGCAAGCCATTCAGCAGCGCCGTACGCAGGATTTCAACGGCGCTGTTCAATCGTACAATGGCGTCGTCACTGGCTGGCAGGCCGCTGCCGAGGCTTATAACGGCCGCAGCCGCGTTCGGCGTCGCGGAAGCTAATCGAAGGTCTCCGGCGTGACGGCGGCGTTCGGCGCAAAGCGCCAGAGCGGCGTCGTCACCGCCAGGAGCAAAGCCGCCGCCGCTAGGCCGATGCCTGGTATGAGCGCGGCGGCCTGAGGCCCCATTTGCGCCGCCGCGACACCAACGAGCGCCGAACCGATCGGGGCGCCGCCCATGAAGCCCATAGAATAGACTGCAAGCACGCGCCCGAGAAACTGCGGGCTTGCTGCGCCTTGCGTGATCGTGCGGCTCATCGAGATCGCGACACCGGCAGCGAGTCCCCAGACGAGAACGATCGCGGTGAAAACCCAAAACGGTTTGTCAAACGCCAAACTTATGAGGGCGACGGCGCCGACCATATGCGACGCGATCAAAGCGCGACCTGGGCGCTCCAGCGGCTTGGTTCGGCTGAGCACGACAGCGGAAACAAACGACGCGCTCCAAAAGCTGGCGAACAGCGCCGCGAGCCGCCCGGCCTGCTCAACGGCTGTGCCGCCATATTGGTCGCGGATGATCAGCGGAAAAAGCACCTGAAATGAGCCGATGATGAAGACGCCGACATAGGCGGCAGAAATCAGCATGGGCGCCATCACCGGGTTCTTGAAAGCGTACGCCAAACCATCGCGCACATCACGAATGGCGCCAGAAATCGTCCGTTCGTGGCCGGATGGTTTCGGCGCGCGCAAGGTGAGCGAGAGCGAGGCCGCGATCAGAAGCGTGAGCGCCTGAGCCATAAGGAACGGGCCCGGCGACGCGCCCGCCGCGCGGGCGAAGAGTATCCCGCAAATCTGCGCGCCGATCTGAACGGCGGTGGTGGTGGCGGCGGCCGTGGCGAGCGACGTGTTTCGTCCGCGATCGACCTCGCGCGCGACGACACCGTTGAGGGCGGCGTCGCGTGTTGGCATCAAAAACGCGGCGCACGATCCCACGAGCACCGCATAAACGATCAAAACCTCATAACTGAGCAGGTTGGCCGAAACGATCACGCTCAGCGCAATCGATGCAGCGGCAAAGAAGAGGTGCAGCAAAGCGAGCGCCGAAGCAGGGCGCGCGCGCTCGGCGAAGAGCCCGCCCAACAGCAGGAAGCAGAACATCGGCGCTGACAGCGCCGACTGCGCTAGGCCCACGCGCGTGGGCCCTTCATGCAAGACGAAGGCGACCAGCGACGGAAACAGAACGAATTGCATGCCGAAGGCAAAAAAATACGCTCCGACAAGGGCGTAATAGAGCGGCAGCTCCGGCAGAGCCGAACGCGCATGTGTTCCGCGTGGAGGCGGGACAGGGTCCATCGGATCGCCATTAGGACTGTGTGGCGCGCCTCGTCCAGTACCTGCGTTGTTGACGGTGGGTTAACGGAGCGCGTGGTGACCTCGCCATCAAGTATGTCGAGCGCGAATCAACCCCGCCCGTATCTCGCCGAGGCGCCTCAGCCGTTGGAGCTGAGCACGTCGGTCTCGCCGCGCGCGCGCGACGCTCTGATTGAACGGTTGTCGGACATTGTTTCGTGGCCGGAAAGCAAGGCGCCGCCGTATGAACGGCAATTGGCCGCCGACATCCTGGTGGGCTTGCTGCGCACCTCGCGCGTTGAGTTGCGTCAGCGATGCGCGCGCGGCATGGCGCCGATCCATGACGCGCCCAAGGCGTTGATGCGTTACCTCGCTCGAGATGAGATCAGCGTGGCTCAGCCATTGCTGGAAAACGGGCTCGGCTTCGATGACTCTGATTTGATCGCAACCGTACGCGCGGGCGTCGGGGCGCATTGGCTCGCCATCGCCAAGCGAAAGAACCTTGGCGAAGCGGTGACCGATGCGCTGATGCAGACAGGTGATGCGGCTGTGATGGAGGCTGTGCTCCGTAACCAGTATGCGCGCCTATCCACGCAAGGGATCGATCTGATCGTGGCGCGCTCGCGACAGGCTGTAAGTTTGCCGGGCTTGCTGGTCGTTCGGCCGGAGCTGCGCCCAACGCAGGCCTTGGTGTTGTTCTGGTGGGCCGATTTCAAAGCGCGTTTGCAAATTTTGCGCCGCTTTGCTGTCGATCGAGGCATCTTGATTCAGGAACTTGGCGACGTGTTCGCGATCGCTGCTGGCGAAGGCTGGGCGGACGCTGACGCGCGCAAGACGTTGCAGGTAATTGAACGCCGGCAACGCAATCGCGCGGCGGCCGCGCAAAGTGCGTTTGGCTCGCTCGAAGGCGCGCTCGCCGCGGCTGAGCACGCGCTTGATCAACCGCTGATCAACGAGATCGCGCACCTCGCCGGCGTGAAACCCACCACGGCGTCGCAAATTTTCGCCGACGCGGGCGGTGAAGCCATCGCCGTGTTCTGCAAGGCTGTTGGCTTGAAACGTCCAAACCTCATCGCCTTGTGGCGCGCTTTGCGTCGGCCGATGGGCGATGTGGATAGCAACGATAACCCACTCGGGCGCACGTGTTACGTGTTTGACACATTGGCGACCGCAAAGGCGCAAACCGTATTGCGTTATTGGAATTGGTCGTTCACGGCCGATGCCATTGCGCTTGAGCGTGTGTCCTTTGACGAGCCAGAACTTGAGCTTTCGTTGGCGCGACGCAACGCCGCGCTGCTGCTGCGCCGCGGCGTCTGATTCGGCTGACTGTTCGACTGGCGAATCCCTTGCCTAAAGCCTAATCCTCTTGCCGCGCGCCGGCGGCGCGGAGGGAGGCGTTCATGCTTCACGCCGCAGCGATGTTGGCGGGGTTATCCACAGTTTGGCTGGTGCTTACGCAACGCTGGTCGACGCCTCTGGATTTTGCGCTCGCGCTGAGCGCGTCGTTCGTTTGCGTGGTGATCGCATCACGGTTTGGCGGCTTGGGCCGAACGGGGCCCTTCCTGCGGGTGGCGCCTGGAATGGCGCTGGCGCTATCGCGATCTGGCGCCGTGATGCGCGGTGCGTTGGCCACGATGCGTGCTGCCCTCGCCGCTGACGTGACCCTCAACCCCGCGCTCGTTCGCGTGAAGTGGCGCGTGCCTGATGCCCATACCCGGGCGGTCTTCGCAGACTTGGTAAGCGCCGCGCCCGGAGCGGTTGTCGTCGAAACGGAAATGGATGGCGCGCTTGTGCACGTCATGAACGAGGACGCTGTGGAGGCTGCTGAACTCAGCCGGCTGGAGACGCGCGTCGCGGGCGGGAGGGGTGAGCAATGATCGCCTTCATCGCGGCCGGTGTCCTTGTCGTTGCCCTCGCATTGACGGTTGTGCGGCTTTTCGCAGGGCCCACCCTTTATGATCGCGTCTTGGCGGCCAATGCCGCCGTTTGCAAAGTCGCGCTCGTAGTGGCTGCGGTCGCCGCCGCGACTGGTGGCCCAGCGCTCGTGGATGTCGCGATGGTGCTCTTGCTCGGATCGTTCGTGCTGAATGCAGCGATCCTCAAGTTCTTCCGCGCGCGCTCTTTTCAAGCGCCGTTGGTGCGGGCCGGTGAGGATTTGGCATGAGTACCGACTTGCTGCTTGAGGCGCTGCGGCAAGGCGCAAGCGCAATACTGATCGTGGTCGGGCTCGTGTTTGTAGCCGGCGGCCTGCTGGGGCTTCTAAGGTTCCCCGACTTTTATACGCGGCTGCATGCCGTAACGACGAGCGACGGTATCGGTGCGGTGCTTGTCGTCGTCGGCCTTGCCATCGGCGCGGCAAACCTTGCGACGGCGTTGAAGCTGCTTGTGCTGGCAACGCTGATCGGCGCTGTCGCGCCGACGCTTGCGCATCTCGCGGCGAACGCCGCGCACGCGGCGGGTTTAGCGCCTTTGGCGGGACGCTACACCGCGCCGCGACCGGGTGCGCGACGATGAATGCACCCGAACTCGCGATGTTGGTGGAGTGGCTGGCGTTCGCGCTCTGTGTTGTCGCGTCGGTGGCGGCAATAGGTGCGCTGACGGCGCGTTCTTTGATCAGCATGGCGATGTTCGTCGCCGCGGCGGGCGCGACGGCCGCAGGCGCCTTGGCGGCGAGCGGCGCAGCGGTGGCGGCCGTAAGTTTCGCCGTGGTCAGCGCGGTGCTGGCGCCATTTGTGATTTTGGCTTGTCTGTTGTTGAGCACGCGTACGGCCAAGCCTCGCCGAGGCGCGCGGCCCTGGCCTTCTATCGTTGGCGCAGCGGCGGTGGTCGCCGCCTTGTTGTGGGTTTTGCCCGACCTCACACCGGCCCACATGAACGACGTTGGCGCTGATTCTTCAGGAGCGCTGTTTTGGTTCGCGCCAATGTTCTTCGTCGGCGTGAGCGCGACGGTTGGGTTGCTGGGCTACGGTGAACGCGGCGCGCTGCAACGTCCGACGGAGCGTGACGAATGAAACCGGGCGCACACATCGTTTTGCGTGCGGCGGCGCGGTTCTATTTCCCGTTGGTGCTGTTGCTCGCGCTGTCGGTTCTCGCCACGTATCCTGCCGGAAGCGGCGTGGGTCTCGCGGCTGGTCTATTGGTTGCGCTGGCGTTGTTGCTTCATGCGCTGGTGTTTGGCGCGACTGCCGCACGCGCTGCTTTTCCCGCAAGCCTCGCCCGCGCGCTGATGTGCCTGGGTGTCGTCGGTGGTTGCGTGGCCGCTGGCGCACGAGGCCTGCCTTGGTCGCCCCTATTGCTCGAAGGCGCGATGTTTGCCGTGGTCGCAGCCGGCGCCACGCTCGCGCTCAAGGTTCTGGCTGGGCGCGCCCCGACATTGCGCGACGAGGATTGGTGATGTCGCCTGAAACCCTTGTGCTGCAGGCAGAGTTTGCCGTCGCGGTCGTGATGTTGATCGCTGGTGCAGTCGCGGCGTGGACGTCAGCGAACATTGCCAAGCGCGTCGTGGGCGTTGCGATCGCGCAGATTGGCGCGGTTTTGGGCGCGATGGCGCTGGGCGCGACGAGTGCCGCGTTGATGGCCGGCATTGTCGTTGCCATGACCCAACTCCTCGTCGGCGCGGCGTTGTTGGTGCGTCTGCAGGAAGGTTACGGCGGCATCGAGGCGCGCGAGTTCGACCGTGCCGACGATGAGAGCGAGCCGGGGGAGCCAGCAGCGTGATCGCGGCATGGTTTGATCTCGCTCGATTCAACGAGCCGTTATTGCTCGTGACCGCGCCATTGATTGGGGCGGCATTGGCGGCGGCCGTTCCGAACGCGCGCGCAAGCTGGGCTATCGCTGTGATGTCCGCGGCGATTGGCGCACTCATTGCACTAGATATGGCCACACGCGGATTGTTTGAGGGGGCGGCGGTCGGTGTGTCGCGTCACGACGGCGCGGGCCTATTCATAGCGCCGGTCCTCGGCATCGCGGGCTTATTGGTCGTCTTAGCCTTCGGCGCGCTTGCGAAAGATGTCTCGACGCGCGCGGCGCCGTTCGCCAATGCACTGGTGCTTGCGTCAGTGGCTGGCTGGAACGGAGCACTGTTCGCCGGCGATCTGGTCTCGATGTTCTTGGCGAGTGAGGTCGCTTGGATCGCGGGCGTTGGCCTCGTCGCCATCTGTGGAGAGCGGGATCGCGCGGCGCTGAACGGCGCGATGCAAATGGTGATCGTGGGCGGAGTTGGCGCCGCGACAACGCTGCTCGGCGTGGGCCTCATCAACAACGGACTTGGCTCGGTGGAGTTGTTGGCGTTCACGACCGCGCAGTTGCGAGCGCCCAATGTGACCGCGCTGGGCGTTGGGCTTGTCGTGCTTGGGTTCGCAATCAAAGCGGGCGCAGCGCCATTTCATGCGTGGGTTGGCGCCGGCGTCGGACGCACTGGCGCGGGCGCCGCGTTGGCGTTGGGTGTATTGGCCAGCGTTGGCGCCGTCACCGTACTCATACGGGCGGCCGGCTTCGCGTTCGCCGCACCCGAACTGGGCGGCGGTGTTGCGGCGGTGCTTGGCGCTATTGGCGCGGCCAGTGTTGTGTTTGGTTCTCTGCAAGCTGTAGGCGCGCGCAATCTGAAGCGTTTGGCGGCGTATGCGGGTATCGCCCAGATCGGCTGCATCTTGTTGAGCGCCGCCCTAGGTTCGCCCGCTGGCCTGGCGGCGGCCTTAGTGCAAACGTTTTCGATGTGTGCAGCAGCGCTGGCGTTATTCACGGGCGCGGCTGCGATGGGCGTGGTCAACGTCGCTTCGCTGGACGGCCTTGGCCGACGCGCGCCGCTCGCAAGTGTGGCGATCAGCGTTGGCGCGTTGAGCTTGATGGGGGCGCCGTTGACGATTGGCTTCCTCGGCCGGTGGCGCATGATCGAAGCCGGCGTGGGCGCTGGCTGGTGGTGGGCGGCGGCGGCTGTGGTCGCGGCTTCGCTTGCTGGGGTTTTCTATGCCGGCAAGTTGATCGATCGGCTCTACTTCCGAAAGTCGAGCGCGCCGTACATCGGCGAGGGCGGTGCGTGGCGCTGGTTGTTCGGCCCGGCGTTTGTTGTTTCGATCGTCGCAATCTTGATCGGGCTTGAGCCGATCGTGTTGCTCAACGCGGCTGACGCCGCGGCGACGCGCATCATGGGGCTCGCGCCGTGAGCGGCGAGCTATCCCTCTTGCTGGCGCTCGGCGCGCCTGTGGTGGGCGCCATTCTGGTATTGCTGGCGCCGCGCCCGCCCGGCTTACGCGATGTGATCCACATTGGCGCCGCGCTCACGCAAGCGATCGCGGCTGCGCACCTCGCGGCCCTGGCGGCTTCAGGCGAAGGCGTTCGCGTGGTGCTGGCGCGGCCGCTGCCCGGTGTGGATTTTGCGTTCGCGTTGGAACCGCTCGGCGCACTAATGGCGGCGTTGCTCTCCGGGCTCGGGGTCCTGCACGCGATCCACAGCGCGGGCGTGGCCCGCGCGACACATGACAAAACCGCTCAACGCCTGATGGCCTACATTTCACTCGCGTCGGCGGCGACGATGGGCGTTGCGTACTCGGCCAACCTCTTCACGTTCTACGTGGTCTACCAAGCGTTGACCTTGGCGACATTTCCGATGATCGCCTATGGTGGCGACGAGGACGCCCAGCGCGCGGCGCGTTCTTATTTGGCGACATTGCTGGGCGCTTCGGTAGGGCTGCTGTTGCCGGCGCTGGTTTGGACATACGCGGTTGCCGGCGAATTAGATTTTCGCCCCGGCGGATTGCTTGCGGGCAGGGTCGATGCGTTTACCGCGACCGCGCTTCTGGTGCTCTACGTCTTCGGCTTGGCGAAAGTTGGCTTGCCGCCGGTACACGGTTGGGTTTCCGCCGCCAGCAAGGCTCAACACTCCGCGCAGGTGTCGCTGTTTGCGACGAGCGTTCTGCCGGCGGGCGGGGTAGGGCTCATCAAAGTCGCTGCTTACGTCTTTGGTTCGGCCCTTCATGAAGTGCCGACGACGGCGCGGATTTTGTTGCTGCTGCTTGTCGGTGTCAGCATGTGCGTGGCGGCATTGATCGCGCTGTCGAAGCAGGATCTTCGCGAGCGGTTTGCCTATTCGGCGATGGCGCAATCCTTGGCCGTGGCGATGGGAGCGTTGCTCGCGCACCCAACCGGGATTTTCGCCGCCGCATTGCAGGTGGTCGCCTTGGCGTGTGGCGCCGCGACCTTGACGATGGCCGCTGGCGCAGTGTTTGCGGCCACCGGGCGCACCGACGCGCGCGATACGGCGGGCCTGGGGCGGGTGATGCCGTGGACGTTCGCGGGGTTTGCGATCGCTTGCGCCAGCATGGTGGGCATGCCGCCGTTTGCGGGTGCTTGGGCGAAGCTTTGGTTGATCGCGGCAGCGGCGGATACGGGGCTCATCTCCGCGGCGGTGTTGGCCGGTGCGGCCGCCGTGTTGACGTTTGCGCATTTGGGCCCCTTGGCGGCCAACGCGCTTGCCGGTAAGGCGCCCACCGATCCGTTCAAACGTGCGGACGGCGCGTCGATCATGTTGGTCGCGCCGGTCATCTTGAGCGGTGCGGCGACGTTGTGGTTGTTGGTCGTCGCCGATCCCCTCGCGCACTTCCTTTCACCTTTGTGGATGGGCAGCCCATGAGCACTGAACAAAAACGCGGCGGCGCGGCGGCGATGCTGTTCTTGTTTTGCTTAGCGGCAGGGGGCGCGGGTCTAGCGTTCGACCTAACGGCACAACCCGCGCGCAATTTTTGGTTTGTCGCCGAGCCAGGCATTGCGGCCGTGGTCGGCCTGGCGGCCGCGGTCTTTGCGGTGACGGCCGGTTTCCTCGCGCGCCTCGCGCTCGTGCGCAACGAGGCAGAAGAGACGCGCGATGTTTGAGGTCACGCTTAACCCCGGCTTCGTGCTGATCATAGGCGCGCTAGTGGTGCTAGCGACGCCGACTGGCGCCCGCCCGCCGATCATGGCGTTAGCGGGGTTTGCCGCGCTCTGGCTATTGCTGGAGCAGGATTTCGGCGCATCGGCCGCCGTGGCGCAGATGGGTCTGTCGGTTGTGCCGCTCACGCTTGATCCGCTGAACCAAGTGTTCGGGATCGCGTTCTGCGCCACCTCGATTGCGCTGGCGCTTTATTCGAGCGCGCGCCGCAACCGGTACGAAGATGCGGCGATCTTGTTGTTGTCGGGCTCGTGTCTCACGGCGCTCTTCGTCGGCGACTTGGTGAGCTTCATCGCCGCGTGCGCGCTGGCGGGGTTGGCGTCGGCGTGGGTTGTGTTCGCTTCGCCGATCGAAGGCGCCGCAAAAGCTGGTGCGCGGCTTTTGATTTGGCAGGGCCTTGAAGGGCTGCTGTTTCTTTCGGGCGCGGCGTTTCACCTTTCATCAGGGGCGCAGAACTCCATCACCATGCGCTTGAGCGTGGAGAATATTGGCGGAGCATTCATATTTCTGGCGCTGATGATCCGCGTCGGCGCGCCACTTGCGCACGTATGGGTCAAAGACGCGATCGGCCACGCGTCGAGCGCGGGCGCTGCGGCGATTTCTGCGTTTTCCAGCGTCCTGGGCGTTTACGCGCTCGCCCGCATGTTCGGCGCCGAACCATTGCTCGTGCCGATCGGCGCCACGATGTTGGTGCTCGGCGCATTCTATGCGTCGGCGGAAGACGACATACGGCGGGCGGGCGCGTACGGTTTGCTGGCGCAATCGGGGCTTTGCGTGGCGCTCGTCGGAATTGGTTCGCCCCTGGCGCTCGCCGGGGCAGTAGCCCATGCCTTCACGATCATCATCGCGTTTGCGCTGCTGCAAATGGCGCTGGGCGGCGTCGTTGAACGTATAGGCTCGGCGAGGGCGTCGGCACTGCGTGGCGTCGCCGGCGCGATGCCGATTACCGGCATGTTGATGTTCGTGGGCGGCGCGGCGGCCGCGAGCGCGCCTGGCTTTGCGACCTACGCATCTTTAGCGGTGGCCCTCGAAGCGGCGGCGCAATGGGAAACGCGACTCATTTGGGGGCTGGCGGTTATTGTCTCCGCTGTCTTGTTCGTGGCTTTGGCGTTGCGGCCAGCGCTCGCGGCGTATCTGCCCGCGTCGACCCGCAGCGGCTTTCGCGAGGCGCCCTTTGGGATGGTGCTCGCGTCGACGCTGGCGACATTCCTCTGCGTTGCCGTTGGGCTGAGGCCATCGTGGCTTTACCGGCTCATGCCTACCGAGTTGGGGTTTGAGCCGTTCTCGCTCGACCGCCTCGCACCGCAGCTTGAGGCGCTGGGTGCGGCGGGGGTCGCTTACCTCGCTTTTCGAGCCTTCCGGCTCTCGCCGAAAGACCGTGCTGTTACGCTCATGGATGTGGACTCCCTCTATCGCGGCCCGGTGGCCGGTGGCGGCAGGTGGTTGGGCGTCGTTTTGCTTCGGCTCTATGGGGCCTGGCGGGATGCATTACGTGCGGGTTGGCGGGAGGCGGGCCGGCGTGCCGCGAGCTGGGCGGCTGCTTGGGATCGGCCCTACCGGCGACGCTGGACCAGCGCGGTTCAGCTCGCGGCCATTTGCGCTCTTCTTGTAATCATCGTGCTTGCGCGCAATTAGACGGCAAAGTCTAGTGATTGGCTAATTTGTCTTTGCCATTGTCAGTCGAAACGCCATCAACTCTGTACCAATATTTCGATCGTATTGGCTTGCCTATCTACTGAGCGCCTCTATATTGCGCCAGCTTTTGCCTTATCCGAGACGTCACTCATGGATGACCGGTCAGACCTTGTCGACATGACGGCCGACATTGTCTCCGCCTATGTCGCGGGGCACCAAGTGCCGCCGCAAGAGCTTCCTGCGCTCATCCGCATGGTTCATGCCGCCCTTCGGGACGTTGCGGGCCGCCAACAGGCGCCTGTTGAGACCAGCCAAGAGCCTGCGGTGGCCGTAAAGAAGTCGGTGACGCCTGACTTCATCATCTGCCTTGAGGACGGCAAAAAATTCAAATCTCTCAAGCGTCACTTGCGTACGCGCTACAGCATGACCCCCGAGGAATATCGGGCGAAATGGGCGCTTCCGCACGATTATCCCATGGTGGCGCCGAACTACGCGAAGGCCCGTTCTGACTTAGCGAAACGCATGGGCCTGGGCCACGCTCGACGCGGCGGCTGAACGCGATACAGGAAAAAAATCCTATCGATAGGAAAAAATCTATCCTACACCCGGTGCGCCGGGTGCATTGTGCTGGCGCATGGGGTCGCCAGTCCGGAGGGATAGAATGGGAAGGTCCAACGCGCGTGGGAGGGACCGGGCCGCCGCCCGCCTCTCTGCCGCGGTGACAAGTTTCGCGCTCGACGTGGAGGAGGACGCGATCCTCGGCGACCTCCGGGGATCAGCTGAAGTGGCGTTCGCGCGGCAGGTGGCCATGTACCTGTGTTACGTGGCGTTTGAGCTAAGCCTCACGCGCGTGGCGGCGGCGTTCGGGCGAGACCGTTCCACGGTGGCCTACGCCTGCCACACCATCGAGGACCGCCGCGACGACGTCGTTTTCGAGCAATGGGTGTCAGCATTAGAGATGGTGCTACGCGGCACGCCGGTGGTTGAAACCGGGCGTCGCAGCTTGGCGGTGGCGTCATGAGCGCGCAGCGCATAGCGCGCGCGCTCCAAAGGTTGGCGTCGCCACTCGCCGTGCTTGCACCTCTACCGCGCGGAGCCGGTCTAGGCGTGTATGCCAACGGCGACCGCCGACGGCGTCATACCGCCACGCTGAGCCCCGCCGACGTGAAAGCGTTGATCGCAGACGGCGTCTTGGTGTCGGGAGTTGGTGACGAACTCCGGCTTTCGGACGCGGGCCGCGCACGTGTGCGTCGGAACGCGGCGGCGCCGGGCGAGGAATACGTCGCGCAACATGGCCCTATCACCAGCCGAGACGTCCTCGACCCTGACGGAGATATTCAACGCTTACGGGGTTATGACATCTCGGGTGCGCTGCGGAAGATAGGCGCGCTGCGAGATGGTCGTGGCGCGCCGTGGCTGAACGTTAGCGAACTCAACGCCGCCGCGCGTTTACGGGTGGCTTGGGACTCAGCGCAAGCGGGAATGGTGCGCGGATCCGATTGGAGCGGGCCGCCGCAAAGCAGCGCGGCGCGGGGGCCAGGCAACGCCCAAGAGGCCGCGCTCGCGGCGCGCTGTGATGCAAGCCGGCGTATGAATGAGGCGCTTGATGCACTCGCGCCTCAGCTGCGAAGGATCGTCGAGCGGGTGGTGCTGCATGAGCACGGGCTAGAGATGATCGAGCGCACCGAGAACTGGCCCAGCCGTTCGGGGAAAATAGCCCTGAAACTCGGGCTGGCGCAGTTGGCGCAACATTTCTAGCCCGCGAAGGAAGCTTCGGCGCGAATGCGTTGCATCATCGCGAAAAGGCCGTTTGAACGCTGTGGCGTAAGTGCGTCCGCGAGGCCGAGGCGCTCAAACAGCGCGCGCGGGTCGATCTCTAAAATTTCCGCTGGTGCGCGGCCGGAGAAAACACGCGTCAATACGGCGATGAGGCCCCGCACCAGATGCGCATCGGAATCGCCGCGAAAGCTAATGCGGCCGTCGGCTTGCTTGTCAAAGACGAGCCAGACTTGGCTGGCGCAGCCGCGCACCTTCACGGCCTCGGTGCGCAGCGTCTCAGGCAATTGCGGCAGCGCCCGCGCCATGTCGATGAGATAGGCATACCGCTCCTCCCAATCGGATAAGAACGCGAATTCGTCCGCGATCTCATCGATGGTTTGTTGGATGCCGAGCGCGCTCATGAGAGCCAGATGCGCCCGGTTCCTGTACTTCGCAAGATCAGTGGCGGTTGGCGGGTGTGCTGATGGCCGTAGCCGCCGCCCCATCGGGCATCGCTACTGCACTGATGCACATGCCGACATCCCGCAGCCCGTGCTGGCCGAGGCAGAACGCGTTCTCATAGCGGAAGCGCGCCGCGGACATGCATTGATACAGCTGCAGCTGGGCCATTTCCAAGCAATCGCGCGAGCGTTGGTCGCTCATCAGCTGGCTGGCCGCACTCTGGTGATCGTTGACCGCGTCCAGAGCTTGGAGCGCGCCAAGCGAAGCCATGCGATCGACGGCCATGCCGCGCGTCGGGTTGATACGCCACTGGTAGGTCGCTTGGGTGGCGGACACTTCGGTCACTTCCGGCCCGCCCCGCAGTGCGTCCCAAAAGCGGCGTCCGCCGAATGCGGTTGGGTCTGAACCGGAAATGCTCAGCGTCGCGACGCTCAAGCGCGGCGACATTTCCGACGGCAGAGCCTGGACGGGTTGATCGGCGCGGCCAAGCGAGCGGATACGCTGGACGCGTGCGGCTTGCTGTGGCGCAACCGCGTTCGCCCAACGTTGCCGTTGCAGGCCGTAAGCCATTTCCTGATAGCGATCGGCGACGTTCACGACGCGGCTGGCGTCGGCGTTTGCGGAGTCCAGCAACATCCGGGTGACCTCTTGGCCGCCACGCAGGCCGCGCGCATAGCTGGGGTCAACGCTGAGCGCCCAAATGACGGCGTCGCGCCCGTAATAATCGGCGGCTTCGCGAACGCCGCGCACGAAGGCGGGCGATTGCGCGGCGGTCATACCGCCGTAAGCGACCCAACCGCGCGTCAGCGCGTCGCGATTGTGCCGCCCGACGCGATCAAGCGCGCCTTCGAGTTCGTTGGCGTTGCCGATCCGCGACGAGCGCAGTTCTGAAACGTCGTTGTGAAACGCCGCGTAGGCGGCAATCGCCGCCTGCATGTCGCTGCTCGCCGCCGGCGCTGACGTGGTTTCCGCTGTCTGCGCGTTGGCCGCACCCATGAGGGCGATCGCTGCAGTTGTCGTCCAGACCGCAAGTCTGCGCATCGGATCGGCTCCTAATTCCTAGTTTGGCGAGTTCGCTTTCGCAGGCGACTCATTCGGAGCACGATGGCTCCCCCGCATTAACAAGTCTTTTACTCGCCAAAAGCCCGTGTTTACTCAAGTCACTGAAGCAGCAAATCCCGAGCCAGGCGCAGTTAAGTTTGCGTTAGTAAACTGGACTTGGTTAGTGGCGGTGCTGCTGGTGGGGGTAGCCGCTTGGGCCGCCGGGGCCAATCCGCATGATTTAGGCCGTGGCGTCGCGCTCGCTGTCGCGCCTGCTCTGGCCGGATTCATCTTGGCGCCGGCGCTTGGCGAACGCTTCGCCGCGGGCGCCTTGCTGGTCGCTTGGCTCTTGAGCGCGACCGTATTGGCGGCGGCGACGGGTGGGGCGCTCTCGCCTTTGGCCGCGATGTTCGCATTGGTGATAACCATCACCGTAATGCTAGACCGGCGATGGACGGCCGAAGTTGGGGCGGTGTCGGTTCTGGCGTATGCGGCGGCCGCGTGGCTCGCCACCAGAAGCGAAAGCGCGATTGCGCCCTTGGGCGCGTTCCCGGAGCTCTTGGGTGTCCTTTCCCTGGCCTTTACGGCGGCTCTGCTGACGTTGCGGCCCAACGCGCGCGAAGGTGCGATGGCGCACCGTGTGGCGGAGGTTTCGCACGAATTGCGGACGCCCCTCACGCATATTCTGGGCTTCTCGGAAATGATTGAGCGGCGCATGTTCGGCGACCTCAACGATCGCTACGCGGAATATGCCGGCTTGATCCGCCAGAGCGGGGCGCATCTGCTTGGTTTGGTCAATGATCTGCTCGATCTGTCGAAGATCGAGGCAGGCAAGTTTGAGTTGGAGCGCGAGCGCTTCGATGTCCGCGATGTGATTGACGAAGTTGTCCGCATGTCCACCGACGCAGCGGCCAAGAAATCCATCGCCATTGGTATGACAACGCCGGCGCAGCCCATGCCGGTGAACGCGGATGCGCGCGCGTTGCGACGCATGCTCATCAACACCGTTGGCAACGCCATCAAGTTTACGCCCGACGGCGGACGCGTGGTGGTCGCGGCGCGTGCGGAAGACAGTGCGCTTGTGCTTGAGACAATCGACACCGGACCCGGCATCCCGGAGGCTGAGCGTGGTACGTTGGGCCACGCCTACGAGCGCGGTTCGGGCGGTGCGCGCGCGGAAGGAACGGGCCTCGGCCTCGCCTTGGTGCGTGCGCTCGCCGAATTGCACGGCGGAACCTTGAGTTTTCACGACGCGCCGGGCGGTGGCGCTTTGGTACGGTTGCGCCTGCCGGTGCTGGCGGCGCCGGCTTAGGCTTCGGGCCGCAGCGCTAGAAAACCGCGCGCAACGCTGAGATCGCCAACTTCGACCAAGAGGCGTTCAGAGGTTCGCCCACGTTCCAAGCGGAGTTCGGCCGTTTCGCGCGGATCCAGCGCCAAGAGGGCTTGAAATGCCGCGTCAGGAAACTCAACGACCGCGTAGCGATTGCGCTCGGTGGTTTCGATGCTTCGGGTGCTTGCGAAGTATGCGGTGGCGTTGCCAGCGGTCGGTGCTCCCGCCGCGAGACCGTTGGCGGTGCGTCCGCGTAGCTCCAGAACGTCAACGTCCGCTCGGGTCCGGTCGCGTACCAGGATTTGCACCGCATTCGGCGCGCTTTGGCCTGAGGTGAGGCGGATCATCAAGGTGAGCCGTTGCACGCCTTCCCGCTCGCGCACGCCGAACACGGCGGTTGCATCAATGTCTTGGCGAAGACGCCAGCCCAACGGGTCAACGTAGCGGCGGGCGATCCACGTGCGCTCGGCGCCTGGGAAGGTCATGGAGTTGGTGCGCGACCACGTCGCGAAACCGGCTTGCGCTTGCGCGGCGGCGGTTTGATTCCGCGGATCGTTGCACGCACGTGAGCGCGCGGCGCGGATCGTGGCTTGCTCCAATTGTTCAAGTCGCGCGCGCGTCCAGCCACTTCGCAGCAGCGCGCCGCGGGCTTGTTGCGCACCAGCTTCAAGTGCCGTGCGCGGTCCGGCGGCAAGCAGGCGACAGCGTGTGTCGACTTCAAGAAAACCGCGGCGTTCCACGAAGGCCGTCTGCGCCTCGGGAGCGGTGAACGCATAGGCAGAGGTAGTCAGCGCAACGGCAAACGCGGCGGCAAGGACGGGGAGGCGCATCGAGGCAAGTTGACAGGAATTGGTTAAGATCGGGCTCTTGCGTTTGCGGAAAACTCTGCGACCCATGGCGCCATGGCTGAATTGAAAACGGATTTCTGGGCCTCGGCATTGATGCGGCGAGCCAGCATTGCCGGTGCATTCGCCGCGATCACCCGCAAGGGCGACCCCGACGCGGGCGCGGTCCTGGTTAAGGTCGCCACCATGGATCGCCGCGCCCGGCTCTACACCTCGGCGATGCGCGGCGAAGGTGAGCGCGTGTGGGTCGACCTGTCGGCGGGCTCGCTCGGTGATGATGAATCCGCCGTTGACGAGTACGCCCGCCGCCGCGCGGACGGAGACCCAGACCTTTGGATCGTCGAGATCGAGGACAAGGCTGGGCGCCACTTTCTGCTCGAACCTGTCGATGATGGCGGGCGTTAAGCAGTTCCTCTTAAGCTTTGTTAGCGCCGGCGCCCGAAGATGGCCGGATGCTGGTTTTGCTCAATCAGGCGGTGATCGACGTCGGCGATCCGTTCGAGACGCTGAAGGCGCTCGGCGTCACCGATTTGCACACGCCCAGCATGGGTAAGCTGGTTCGGTTGGGGCAGGACGCTGCGTTTGCGGGCAAGGGGCTCGAAAATGCGCATGACGGCATCCGGCAAACGTTGGCGGCGTTGATCGGCCTTAACGGGCAGGCCAATTGCGCCTTGTTCCTTTGCCCGGACCGCGCCAAGTCGGCGCGCGAAGTGGCCGTACGGATGGGCCAAGCGCCGATTACGACAATGGCGTTGCTGCTTTCCGAGCAGCAGGCGGGCCGGCTGTCCTCGGCGACCGTCAACCATTACGTCTGGCGGGTTGCTCAGGGGCCTGTAGCGGCGTAAAGCGCCCGCTTCACCCAAACCGCCGGAAATCATGTCTGCCGACCCCGCCACCGAGGCCGCCCGCCGCCGTACGTTCGCGATCATCTCGCACCCGGACGCCGGCAAGACGACTTTGACCGAAGCTTTGCTGCTCGCTGGCGGCGCCATCCACTTGGCTGGCGAGGTCGCTGCGCGTGGCCAAGCGCGGCGCACGAAATCCGACTGGATGAAGATTGAGCGCGAGCGCGGCATTTCGGTGTCGTCGTCGGTGATGATGTTCGAGCACCAGGGCTTGGTGTTCAACTTGCTCGACACGCCAGGTCACGAAGACTTTTCGGAGGACACCTACCGCACGCTCACGGCGGCGGATTCCGCGATCATGGTGCTCGACGCCGCCAAGGGCATCGAGCCGCAAACGTTGAAGCTGTTCGAGGTGTGCCGCTTGCGCGACATCCCGATCACCACCTTCATCAACAAGATGGATCGTGAAGCGCTGGATCCCTTCGCGTTGTTGGACGAGATTCACTCGAAGCTGGCGATGGACACGACCCCCATGTACTGGCCAGCGGCGTCGGGGCAGCGCTTCGCGGGAATGCTTGATCTCAATCGCGACGAATTCGTGCCGTTCAAAAAGCTTGAGGCGAACGAACAGGGCTTCGTCTCGACTGAGCGTTTCAAGCGCGGCGACGATGGCTTTCTGGCAGGCGTCACGGATGATGTTCGGGCGGAGCTAGAGGAAACATCGGAGCTCGCCCGCGACGGCCTGCCGAAGTTCGATTTGAAGGCGTTTCGCGAAGGCCATCTGACACCGGTCTATTTCGGCTCGGCGTTGCGCCGTTATGGCGTTCTCGAATTGCTGGAGGGTTTGGCCGCGAACGCGCCCGCGCCGCGTGCGCAGGACGCTTTGGTAAAGGGCGCCGAAAGTGAGGTTGGGCCCGGGGCCAACGAGGTGAGCGGCTTCGTGTTCAAAATCCAAGCGAACATGGACCCGAAACACCGCGACCGTGTTGGCTTCTTCCGTGTGTGCTCGGGGCGGTTTCAGCGCGGCATGACGTTGAAGACGGCCGCTGGCAAAGCGCTGAATGTCCACAACCCGCTGATGTTCTTCGCGCAGGATCGCGCGATCACAGATGAGGCGTTTCCCGGCGATGTGATCGGCATTCCCAATCACGGAGCGCTTCGGGTCGGAGATTCGTTGTCGCAGTCGGGCGACGTCGCATTTCGAGGGTTTCCAAACTTCGCGCCCGAAATTCTAAAACGCGTGCGCGTGCGCGATCCGCTCAAACAAAAGCACCTCCGCAAAGCGCTCGAATCCCTCGGAGAGGAAGGCGTGACGCAGGTGTTTAAGCCTGTGATCGGTTCGGAGATGGTTGTCGGCGCTGTCGGTGCGTTGCAGTTCGACGTGCTCGATGAGCGCATGAAGGCGGAGTACGGCCTCGACGTGATGTTCGAGACGTCGCCCTACCAAGCGGCGCGCTGGATAAGCGCCGATGCGCGCGCGGACCTCGAAGCGTTCATTGAACGCAACAACGCGCAAATGGCCGAGGACGTAGACGGCGCGCCGGTGTTCTTAGGGAAAAGCGCCTGGGAAATCGGCTACATTCAGGACAAGAATCCCAAAGTGCGCTTCAGCTCGACAAAAGAGCGCGCCGCTTAGGCCGCCCTTTCTTCCGCCGATTTGCGTACCTTGAAGAAGCGGATCGCGCGCTGCGCGGCCTCCACGGGGACGGCGTTGTACATTTTGCCGAACTCTTCGGCGCGCGCCATCGCGTCGTCGCCGCCGAACGCAAGGACCGCGAGCGTGACGAACAAGGGGCGTTCGATGTTGGCCGCGCGGCAGATCATCGCCAAGCCATCGATATCTTTGCGATCAACGATGTCGACCGCGGTTTGATGATCGATGTTGGTGAGTTCCGACAAGCCGTGAAGGAAATGGGTGATCTTGGATTCGCGATAGAGGGAAACGAGGAGGCGCGCGTTGAGTTCGCCGGCGTTCTTTTTCGACTGAATGAACGCCATGGCGTTCTTGGCTTCGGAGGAGAGCGCCCCAACCGATTGGCGCATCCGCTCGCGGGCCTTGTTGAGCGCGGCGTCTAGGGTCTTCGGATCGACGGTGGCGTTGCGTTCAAGAATCTTGTCGCGCAGATCGGTGGCGACAACGAAGTACATTTCGTTGAGGAGATCGAGCGGCAGGTCGCGCCGACCGACGACGCCCTGGTGTAGGAGATCGTTTCGACGCGCCCGATCGACGGCCGCCTCCATGCTGGTGCGCGAGAGCTTTGCGCCTTCGTTGCGAATGAGGGCGTCAAGTGCATGGTCGTCGCCAAATCGCACGACGGCTTCCGACACCGTTTCACTGACGATTTTTCGTTGCGCAACCGATCGGATGTGTGACTGGCTCTGATAGTTCACGACCTGCAACAAGGTCTGGTCGTCCAGCACGGGCGACCGGGCGAGAACTGGGTTAGCGACTGGAAACGCATGGTTCGCCAAGTCGCGCATCAAGCCGACAGGAGCGTCGGGCGCATCCGCAAAGACCTCCGCGAGCTCGGCGAGAACACCCTCCTGCATTTCCGCAGCGACCAGTTGTAAGACATCGTCAAACAGCGCGGCTTCGGCTTTCGATTGCTCGCCACGACGTTCGAAGAACAAGTCCGTGACTTCGCGCAGGAGTTCTCGACGCTGCCCACTGTCCGGGGTGCGCGCGAGTTCAACCAGTTTTGCGAAACGCGACATCGACATCTAGTCCGCTCCAGAATCGGGCTGACCGTACGGCGCGGTCGTAAACAAAGCTTAAGGGCTACCGCTAAAGCGCGGGCGAAGCGGGCTCTCTGCGTCAGTTAGCCCACCGAGGAGCGCGAAATCGCCGGCGGGTTGCGCGTACTCGGCTCGAGGTTGTTGCGCAGGCGTCGGAGCATCGACTGTCGTCTCTGCTCCGGCAATGGCGAGGTGGCGCGCAAAATCGGGCGCGCGTGCGCTTAATCCTGACGTGACCCCCGGCGCCGCGATCGGCGACGGGATCACCGCCTTGAGTTCGCAAACGGGTTCAACGCGCTGTGTCCACGCCATGCAAAGGCCGTCGCGCGCGCAAAGCGCCGCGCAGGCGCTCGCGTCGGCCGAAGGTAGCGTCACATAGGCGCCGCCGGGCCTCGCCACGCCGCGTGCGCCAACCAACGCTTCTTGCGCCACCGCGCCAGCGGCGACTGCGAAGAAGGCGATTATGAATGTGATTGTCCGAACCATGCCATCAGTTCGGTCCGAACCGGTTAAGGCTTGGTCACTCGCTGCTGTTGAGCGTTTCGCGGCGGAGCTCAATGTCCAGCCATTCGCCCTCTGCGCGCTCCTTCTCCGCTCGCGCCGCGTCGAGGCGCGCTGTCGCCGCTTGAAACGCCTTCGGGTCGCGGGCGAACGCCTCCGGGTCGTGCAGACCAGCCTCGATGCGGGCGATCTCGGCGTCGAGCTTCGGCAAAAGTGCGTCGATCTCCCGAGCGCGATGTTCGTCTTTGAAGCTGAGCTTGGTTTGCTTGCGTGGCGCCTGCGGCGCGGCGGGCGCCGAGCGCCCGATCGCCGCCTTTGGTTTGTCGATGCGTACGTCGCCATAGGCGCGTTCGAAATCTTCCCAACCGCCGGGGCTTTCGACCCAACGGCCTCTGCCGAGCGGCCCGATCACCTGCGTCGTGACATCATCAAGGAAAGCGCGGTCGTGGCTGACGATGAGGACAGTGCCATCGTAATTGGCGAGCATGTCTTCAAGCGCGTCCAGCGTGTCCATATCGAGATCGTTGGTAGGTTCGTCCAGCACCAGCAGGTTTGCGGGCCGCGCGAGCGCGATCGCCAACGCCAAGCGGTTGCGCTCACCGCCTGAGAGCGCGCCGACCGGTTGGCGAAGCTGGTCGCTGGAGAACAAGAACTCCTTGGCATAGGCCGCGACGTGGCGTGGAAAGCCGCGGACGATCACTTGATCGCCGCCTTGAGGTGTCAGCGCGTCCCAAAGGGTGAGCGTAGGGTCGATGATAGCACGCGCCTGATCGACATAAGCGATCTCAAGCTGAGCGCCGTGTCGCACCGTGCCCACGTCAGGCTCGCGGTTCTGCAGCAGAATTTCGAGCAACGTTGTTTTCCCAGCGCCGTTGGGGCCGACGATGCCGATGCGATCGCCGCGCATGACGCGGAGCGAAAAATTGCTGATAACTTCGCGTTCGCCGTAAGCCTTGGACACCCCACGTGCTTCGATCACCAGTTTGGCGGACTCTCCACCGCGCGCTGCTTGAATGTCGGCGCGTGGCGCGGCGCTGAGGGAGTGGCGTTCGCGGCGCTCGGCGCGCATCGCCATCAGCTTGCGGCGACGGCCCTCGTTGCGTGAGCGGCGAGCGGTCACGCCGCGCTGCAACCAATGCTCTTCGGCCTTCAGATGCGTTTCCAGACGCGCCATGTTGCGCGCTTCCTCGGTTTCGACCTGGTCAGCCCACTGTTCAAACGAAGCGTATCCCTTGTTGAGCTTGAACATCCGCCGTTGGCGCAGCCAGAGCGACGCGCTGGAGGCTCTTTCCAGAAACCGCCGATCGTGGCTGATGATGAGGCAGGCGCCGGAGAACGCGGCGATGCGTTCCTCAAGATCCTCAATGGCGGCGATGTCGAGATGGTTGGTTGGCTCGTCAAGCAGCAGAATGTCCGGTTGGGCCGCGAATGCGCGCGCGAGGCCGGCGCGTCGCGCCTCGCCGCCTGAAAGCGCCTCGGGCGAGCGATCTGGATCGAGGCCGTACGCGTGGAGTTCGGCTTCGGCCAGATAAGCCGGCGCCGAATGTGCGCTGCCCACGCGAACGACCGATGGCGCGCACACGTAATCGCGCAAGGTGGCGAAGCCTTCGAGGTCCGGGTCTTGCGGTGCAAGGGCGATGCTCGCGCCCGTCGCAAACGAGATCGCGCCGCCGTCCGGCTCCACGATGCCCGCGAGCATACGCATCAAGGTGGACTTGCCCGCGCCATTCGCGCCGACGAGGCACGCCCGCTCGCCCTTGTGCAGGGTGAATTCAACGCCATCGAAGAGAGGCGCGCCACCCAGCGTCAGGCGCAAATCGTTTGCGTGCGCGAGCGCTGGTCCCAAAGACGATCTGGGGGCCATGACGTCTAATCTTCTTCTTCGTCTTCGCCGCCTGGGAAGTCGATATCAGGGATCGCGCCTTCACCGAAAGCGCTGGCGAGATCGCTGAAGAACGTCGCCATCTCGAGCTCACGCGGGCTTCGCGCCGGTTGCTCGATGCCCGGCAAGGGATGGTTCTCAACGCCGTCATGTGCGACGCGCATCGTGTCGGCCCAAATCTGGGCGGGTAATGTGCCGCCCGTCGTGCGGCCCATGGACGTGAAGTCGTCGTGGCCCACCCAAACGCCTGCTGTGTAGTCCGCCGTGTAGCCCACGAACCAAGCGTCGCGCCAATCAGAGCTGGTGCCGGTTTTGCCAGCCACGTCCCGATCGCCAAGCCGTGCGCCGGTTCCGGTGCCGCGCAGCACGACCGCGCCCATGAGGCTCGTCATCTGCTGCACAATTTCTTCGTCCATGACGCGGCGGGGCTCAAATGGCGGCCGCGTATAAATCTGTTCGCCGGCGCTGTTGAACACTGCTTGCACGATGTGGGGATCGGTGCGCCGGCCGTTGTTCATGAATGTCGCGAATGCGCTCGTCATGTCCCAAAGCGTCGTTTCGATCGAGCCGAGCGCGATGGACGGCGGCACGTAGGTGCTGCGCTCCGGCATGTTGGTAACGCCAAGACGGCGCGCGACTTCAGCGACGCGCTCTGGCCCTACTTCGTCGGCGACCTCTGCGGCGACTGTGTTGATGGACAGCGCGAAGGCGGTGCGCAACGTCACCGGACCGCGATAACCGTCGTCGTAGTTGCGCGGTCGCCAGCCTTGAATAACCACCGGCTCGTCAAAACGCACGTCTTCGGTGCTGAGACCGGCCTCCAGCGCGGCGGCGTAGACGAATGTCTTGAAGGTCGAACCTGGCTGGCGCTCGGCCTGCGTGACGCGGTTAAACTTCGACGTGTTGTAGTCCGTGCCGCCGATGAGCGCGACAATGCCGCCGTCGCGGTTGAGCGCCATCGCCGACGCTTGCAGTGGACGACGGCCGAATGCGCGATTGCCAAGCCGGCGGCGCACGGATTCCGCGGCCGCGCGCTGAACATCGGGATCGATGGTGAGCTGAATGACAAGGTCGGGCGTGTCGCGCCCGACGGCGTTGCGGGCTTGCTCGACGGCGAGGTCGAATGCGTAGCCCATGTTGCGCTCGGAATCTGGCTGCTGGGCGACACGGATGGTTTGCGCGCGCGCTTCGTCGCGCTGCTCGGGCGTGATGAAGCCTGCCTCAACCATTGCGTCGAGCACGACATGCTGGCGCGACGTCGCGCGCTCCAGGTTTTCCGTCGGCGCCGACCGCGACGGCGCTTTCGGAAGCCCCGCCAGCATCGCCGCTTCGGCCAAAGTTAATTCGGAGGCGGGCTTGCCGAAGAAGCGCCGGGCGGCCGCGTCCACACCGTAGGCGCGGTCACCGAGGAACACGCGGTTGAGATAAAGCTCCAAGATCTCGTTTTTCGTCAGCCTGCGCTCGATGCGCGAGGCCAACACCATTTCGCGAAGCTTGCGGTTGATGGTTTGCGCGGGCGTGAGGAAGAGGTTGCGCGCGAGTTGCTGGCTAATGGTGGAGGCGCCTTGAACAGTCTCTCCAGCCTGCACGTTAGCGAGCAGCGCGCGCAAGATCGCCATGCGGTCCACGCCCTCGTGCTCGTAGAAACGCCTGTCCTCAATCGCGAGGAACGCTTGCGGCACGTAGTCGGGTACGTCCTCAAGTGTTACGCGCCGACCGTAATATGGCCCGCGGACGCCGATGATCTCGCCCTCGGTGTCGAGGAACATGATTGAGGCTTGGCGATTGAGCGTCCACAGCGCGTTGGCGTCCGGCACGCGCGGCAGACCCCAATAAATCCAGATCCAGACCGCGAACACGGCCAAGAGCGCGACACCAGCCGCAGCGCCCGCGACGGTCGTGAGCGTGATCTTTTTGCGTTGGCTCAGAAGCTGGGCGAAGTGTTGTTGCGCCGCTGCGGCGCGCACTTTCGCCCAGTCGATGCCGCGGCGAAAGTCTGGCCGTTCATCAGGCAAAGGCGGGGTCTCCGATCGTGGGTGTAGTCCAATAGAGAAGTGGCCGAATTCTGGCTAGCGCAGGGCGCTCACGTTGGCGCCAGGCGGGCCAAAGCGGGGATAGATGTTCGCCTATCCCGATTCAAATGCGCCGAGCGACCTGATTTTGTTGGACTCCGCCGAAATCAATCCGACCGAACCGGTTGGGTGGTAGCTTTAGGCATGGTCGAGAAATCAGGCAGCGTCCCTTCAGGGCTTGCAAGCGGGGGCGCGGACCTCGCCGACCTGCACCGGGCCCTGGCTGCGGCGCTCAAGGCGGCAGGCGCCGTAATGTCGCACCAAGAGGTCGAGGACGCCGAACGAAGCGCCAAAGTCATTTCGGCGCTGGCGCGGGCGGCGCGCGACGTGAACGAGGTGGGCGAGTTGGCGCGCGCTGGCGCGCCGCAGGAGGACAATGTCGAGGAATTGCGGGCCGAGCTTCGCCGTCGACTCGCTCTGTACGCTGAGGCCGATCGGACTGGCGCTCCTCTTGAGGTGCTGGAACGGATTGCGATGGAGGGCCGTCCTTGACGATTTCGCGGTTTGGGGTCGGCTTGAACAGCTGCCGCCATCTGGCGATTGGCGGACGTGGATGTTTCTCGGCGGTCGCGGTGCGGGCAAAACCCGCGCCGGCGCCGAGTGGGTAAGCCACCGGGCGCGCAACGGCCTATCGCGGCGCATCGCGCTGATCGGGCCGACGTTTCACGATGTGCGCGAGGTGATGGTGGAATGGGGCCTGCTCGCGCTGCCGCATGAGCGGCCAAGATTTGAGATATCGCGCCGCCGGCTCGTGTGGAGCAATGGCGCGGAGGCGGGCTGTTTTTCGGCGGAGGACCCAGAGAGTTTGCGCGGGCCTCAATTCGACGCAGCTTGGTGCGACGAGCTTGCGTACTGGACGCGACCCGATGCGACGCTTGGCACTTTGGCGCATGCCCTCAGGTTGGGTCGCCAGCCATTGCTGATGGTGACCACTACGCCGAAGCCGTTGCCCGTGTTGAAGCAGCTCGCGCGCGCGAAGGATACGGTGGTGACCACGGCGTCGACCTGGGCCAACGCGCCGAACCTCGCGCCGGGCTTTGTCGCCGCGATGAACGAACGTTGGAGTGGTTCAGCGCGCGATCGTCAGGAATTGCTCGGCGAGCTGGTGGAGGATTTCAGCGGCGCCTTGTGGACGCGCGCGCAACTTGAGGCGGCGCGAGATTCACGGCCTCGCGAGTTCGATCGCATCGTGGTCGCTGTCGACCCGCCGGTTAGCGTTGGTGAGAACGCAGACGCGTGCGGGATCATCGCCGCGGGCCGGTACGAGCACGACAAGGAATACAGAGCGATCGTTCTCGCGGACGCCACGGTTCAAGGTTTGGAGCCGATGGCGTGGGCGCGTCGCGCCGCTGAACTGGCTGATGCGCTTGGAGCGGATTGCATATTGGCCGAAGGAAACAATGGCGGTGAGCTGGTGCGAACGATGCTGAGCATGGCCGCGCCCCACATTCCGGTGCGCCTTGCGCATGCGCGGCACAACAAGCGCCAACGCGCCGAGCCGGTGTCGGGCCTCTACACGAAGGGGTTGGTTGCGCACAAACAAGCGCTGCCGAACTTGGAAGATGAGATGTGCGGTTTCGGCGGCGAAGGCTTCAGCCGCAGCCCAGACCGGCTCGACGCGCTTGTTTGGGCGCTTTCAGATTTGCTCCTGAGCGGCGGCGAGCCGCGGGTGCGTGCGATCTAGCAACGAGGTTTCATGTTTGAGTGGCTCAAGTCTCTGCGCCGGCGCGGCGTGGAGCGAAAACTGTTGGCATGGCATGCGCTTGGGCGCCCGGTGTGGTCGCCGCGCGACCCTGCGGTGTTCGCGCGTGAGGGCTATGCGCGCAACGCAATCGCTTATCGTTGCGTGCGCTTGATCGCCGAAGCCGCAGCCAGCGCGCCCCTAAAGGTGGGGCCGGCCGATCACCCATTGGCCGCGGTGCTTAATCGGCCCAACCCGGAGCAAACCGGAGTCGAGCTGATGGAGTGCTTCTTCGGTCACTTGCAAGTGAGCGGCAACACATTCCTGGAAGCCGCCGGATGCGACGGCGCGGCGCCCACGGAACTCTATGTGCTGCGGCCAGAACGCATGAGCGTGATTCCTGGCGCGGATGGTTGGCCGATTGGCTGGGAGCACCGCGTCGGCGCGGAGGTTAGGCGATTTACGCGTGATCCGCTCACCAATGACGCGCCGATCTTGCATCTGAAACTCTTCAACCCGACCGACGACCATTACGGGCAGTCGCCGATGGAGGCGGCCGCCTATTCGATCGACATCCACAATGCGGGTGGAGCTTGGAACAAGGCGTTGATCGACAACGCGGCGCGACCTTCTGGCGCGTTGGTGTTTACCGGCGCGGGCGGCGCCGATCGCCTGAGCGAGGAGCAATTCCAGCGGCTGAAGCAGGAATTGGAGGACGCCCATGTCGGCGCCGCCAACGCGGGGCGGCCGATGTTGCTTGAAGGCGGCTTGGATTGGCGGCCGATGTCGCTTTCGCCAGCGGACATGGACTTCATTCAAGCGCGTCACGCGGCGGCCCGCGATATTGCGCTCGCGTTTGGCGTGCCACCGATGCTGCTCGGCATTCCGGGGGACAATACGTATTCGAACTATCGCGAGGCGAACCTCGCGTTCTGGCGCCACACCGCGGCGCCACTGGCGATGAAGGCCGCCGCGAGTATTCAAAACTGGCTCGGCGATCGATGGCCGGACGCGGGACCTGCGGCGATCACTGTCGATCTTGAGGCGGTGCCGGCGTTGGCGTTGGAGCGCGAAGCGTTATGGGCGCGCATTTCAGGCGCGGATTTCCTGGATGTGGCTGAGAAGCGGCGGCTCGCGGGGGTCGATGCGCCGGAGCGCGCGCAATGAAGATTGATCCGCGCGTGACGCTGGCGCTGATCCTTGCGTTGTTCCTCGAAACCGCTGGCGGGCTGATCTGGGCGGGACGCGCGGCGGCGCGCCTGGACGAAGTAGAGCGGGCTGTGGCGACGCAGCCCGAAGTGGCCGAACGCCTCGCGCGCTTGGAAGAGCAAGTGTCCGATGCCCGCCGCGCGCTGGCGCGTATTGAGCGGCGGCTCGACCAATGAAGTTGGAAGGCTACGCATCGATGTTCGGCGTGGCGGATTTAACGGGCGACGTTGTTCGCGCTGGCGCGTTTAGAGCGAGCTTGGCCCGGCGGCGCACGCCTTTGCCGATGCTGTTGGAGCACCACGGGCGCTTGTTTGCTGGCGCCTGGACGGACGTGCGCGAGGATAGGCGCGGCCTATTGGTGTCGGGCGAAATCCGTGACGGTCAGCCCGGCGCCGCCCGCGCGCGCCAAGCGATAGCGCGTGGCGTCGACGGGCTGTCGATTGGCTTTGTGCCCATCGTTGCGTGCTACGGCGCCGGCGGCCGTGTGCTCGAAGAAATTGAACTTCTGGAGGTGTCGATTGTCGCCCTCCCGATGCAGCCGCTCGCGCGGCTGTCGCTTGTGCGGAGCGACTTCCGCGCTGTTGCATAAAGGAGAACGACGTGAGGAAAGAAACCAAGGCGGCGCCCGCCGCCGCGGATGCGCTGATGCGCGCGTTTGAAAGCTTCAAGGAGGCCAACGACCAGCGCCTCACAGCGATCGAACGCGGCCGCGGCGACGTGGTGCTTGAAGACAAGGTCGATCGCATCGACCGCGCGCTCGGTGAACAAAAATCGATGCTCGAGCGACTGGCTTTGTCTGGGCGCCGGCCGGGGCTCGCGTCCGATCCCGCGCCAATGTCGGAACACAAATCGGCGTGGAACGCCTATGTGCGCCGCGGCGACGAGAGTGCGCTTTCTTCCTTTGAAGCGAAGGCGCTCTCAGCCGGCTCGAACCCCGACGGCGGATATGTTGCCCCACCTGAGCTCGATCGGTTGATTGATAGCCGCTTACGCCAGGTTTCGCCGATGCGCGAGATCGCCACCGTGCGCACGACCGGCGCCACGGTGTTCAAGAAGCCGATCAGCCTGACGGCCGCCGGCACAGGCTGGGTGAGCGAAACCGGTTCCCGCACCCAAACCGATACGCCCACGCTCGCACTGATGGAGTTTCCAACCGCGGAACTCTACGCCAACCTCGCCGCGACGCAGACCTTGCTCGACGATAGCTTCGTCAATCTCGAAGAATGGATCGCTGGCGAAGTCGAGGAAGCGTTCGCGGGCCAGGAGCGTGCGGCGTTCGTCGACGGCGATGGTTCAAACAAGCCGAAGGGCTTCTTGAACTACGATCTCGTCGCCGAAGGCAGCCACGTGTGGGGCAAGATTGGCTACGTTGCGACGGGGGCTGCGGGCGCCTTCGCGTCGACCGATCCAGTCGATGACATCATCGATCTTATCTACACGCCGAAGCCACAATTCCGTCAGAATGCGCGGTTCGCCATGAACCGCAAGACGGTGTCGGCTGTGCGCAAGCTGAAAGATGGCGACGGCCATTACATTTGGGAGCCGAACGACGCAGGCGGCGCGACGTTGTTGGGCTATCCGATCACGGAACTTGAAGACATGCCCGACATCGCAGCCAACGAGCCAGCGATTGCATTCGGCGATTTCGCACGCGGTTACTTGATCGTCGATCGCGCAGGTGTGCGGGTGCTGCGCGACCCGTACTCCGCAAAGCCCTACGTGCTCTTTTACGTGACCAAGCGCGTGGGCGGTGGCGTGCAGAACTTCGACGCCATCAAGGCGCTCAAGTTCGGCGCAAGCTGAGGGTGTGGATTCGAGCTTCTGAAGCGTCTTTGGATCGATGGCGCATCGCGTCGTCGATCTAAGGGCTCGAACCGAGAGAGACCATGTCCATCACTATCGTAACGCCGCCGTCCAGCGAGCCCATCTCGCTGGACGAGGCGAAGCTATTTCTGCGCGTCGATCACGATGCGGAAGACGATCTGATCGAAACGTTCATTGTCGCGGCGCGCGAGGCTGTTGAGGCCGGGTGCGGGCGGGCGCTGATTACGCGGCGCGTACGTGAGAGCCTCGATATTTGGCAGCGTGACGCCGTCGGCGGCGCGGTGCTGGGCGTTGGCCCCGTGACGCACGTCGAGGCCGTGCGCTTGCTGGCCGACAACGGTTCGCAAAGCGTCATTGACGCGGAACGATATCGTTTGGAGGGCGGCCGTGACCGGCCGAGGCTCGTGTTCGCCACCGGCGTGCCAGCGACGTTGCGCAGTGTCGGCGGTATCGAGATCGAGTATGACGCCGGCTTTGCCGCGAGCGCCGCCCAATTGCCGGTCGCGTTGCGTGTTGCGACGATGCAGATCGTTGCCACCCTGTATGAAGCGCGCCTCGCCGATGCAGCCCTCCCGCAAACCGCGCGCGCTTTGCTGCGCCCGTTCGCGCCGGTGCGTCTGTGACCGACACTATCGGCGCCTTGCGCACGCGCATCCGCATCGAGAGCCAGACGCGTGTCGCCGATGAAATTGGCGGCGTGGCGCTTGCTTGGACTGCTCAAGGAGAGGCGTGGGCCGAAATCGTCGTCGGCGGCGGCGGTGAGGCAGGCGCTTACGATGCAGCGCGCAGCGCAACTTCGGTGCGCTTACGCGTTCGGCGACGGCCCGGGGATTGGCTGCGGTCGCGCGTGCGCAATGGCGACGCCGCCTATCGCGTTCTTGCGGTTCGCGATGATGGCGGGCCGTGGATTGAGCTTGTGTGCGAGGAGGAACGGCTGTGAGCGCCGACCGAGCGTTGGTGGCGGCGGTTGTCTCCGCCGTCAAGGCGGACGCCGGGGTCCGCGCGATCCTAGGCGACCCCGTTCGCATTTACGATTTGCCGCCGCCAGAGCCGGTGTTCCCGTACGCGACGCTTAGCCGGGTTGAGAGCCGAAGCACGGACACAAGCGATGGCGAGGCGCTCGAGCACGCAATGACGCTGCACGTGTGGTCGCGTTACGGAGGGCGAGCTGAGGCGATCGACGCGATCGCAGCAGTGCGGAACGCGCTTCACGACGCACCCCTGAGCGTCGCGGGCCGGCGGCTTGTGTTTCTGTTCGTGCAGTTCACCGACGTGTTCCGCTCTGGAGACACGATCACAACACACGGCGTTCTTCGTCTTCGGGCCGTGACCGAAGCCGGTTAGAAGAAAGGATTCTGACGCAATGGCAGGGCAAAAAGGACGCGACGTCCTCATCAAGATTGGCGACGGCGGCGCGCCGGAGGTGTTCGCCACCGTGGCGGGCATCCGCGCCAAGACCATCTCCTTGAATGCGCGAACGGTTGACGGAACTTCCGGCGAAAGCCCGAACGCTTGGCGCGAATTGATTGCGGGCGCGGGCGTAAAGTCGGCCAGCGTCAGCGGCGCCGGTGTATTCAAGGACGCGGCGTCCGACGCGGCACTGCAGCAATGCTTCTTTACGCAGGCCGCGCGCACTTTTCAGTTGCTCATTCCAGATTTCGGTGTGCTGGAGGGTCCGTTTCTTATCGAAGCGTTGGACTACTCAGGCGACCACGACGGCGAAGCTGCGTTCGCGATCACGCTGGCGTCGGCCGGAACTTTGAGTTTCACGGCGTCCTGATGCCCGTGGTGAGAAACGCCGCGCGTGGCGAAACCGTGCTCGACATAAACGGCGCGCCACGCCGGCTGTGTGTGACACTCGGCGCGCTGGCTGAGCTTGAGGCAGCGTTTGACGTGTCGTCTCTGAGCGAACTCGGCGACCGATTGTCTCATCTAACACCGTCGGACCTGATCCACGTGCTTGCGGCGCTTACGGCAGGTGGTGGCGCGCCGATGAGCGCTGGCGAACTCGCGAGCGCCCAAATTGATACCCGCGCGGCAGCCAACGCCGTGGCGGAGGCGTTTCAGCTGGCGTTCTCGGAAGATGCGTAAGCATTGGAGCGCGTGGCTCAAAGCGGCTGCGTTTGCTGGCGTCACGCCAGAAGCGTTCTGGAGGCTAAGTCTGCGCGAGTGGCGCGCGTTGACCGGCGCCGTGGACGCCGATGTGCTGTCGCGCACGACCTTCCACGAACTCGCGAAACGCTATCCGGATGAGACACCATGATTGACGACAAAGGCGCGCTTGACCCGCGCAAGCTTGATGCGGAGCTCGGCGCGGCGTCGGCGGCGCTGCATTCATTTGCGCGCGGCCCGGCGCGTCAGGCTGCCGATGACGTGGGACGTGCGTTCGAAGGGGCGGGCGATCGTATCGCACGGGCGCTTGGCTCAGCCGCGGGACGGGGTGAAGCGTCGTTCAAACGCCTAGCCAAAGTCATACTCGAAGAACTGGCGAAGGCCGCGCTCAGCCGAGTGTTTGGCAATGGTGGACGTGCGCCATTCTTCGGCGCCCGCGCCGCCGGTGGCGCGGTGAATCCGGGCGGATCGTACCTCGTGGGCGAGCGCGGACCAGAATTGTTCACGCCGCGCCAGGGTGGTGCGCTTGGTGCGCCTGGTGGCGCTGTGAATGTTCACTTTCATCTGGGCGCTGGCGGCGACGCAAACGCGATCTCGCGGCACCAGGGCCAGATCGCTGCGGCGATTGCGCGGGCGGTCGCGTACGGGAGGCGTAACCTGTGAGCGCGTTTGATGAAGTGTTGCTCCCGATGCCGTTTGCATTGGGCGCAAGCGGCGGTCCGGAACGGCGCGTTGACATCGTGACGCTTGGATCGGGGCGCGAGGCGCGCAACACACCGTGGGCGCATGGCCGCCGTCGTTACGATATCGGCGGCGCTGTCCGCACGCTCGATGAAGTGCACACACTGCTCGCGTTCTTTGAGGCGCGACGAGGGCGCCTTCGCGGCTTTCGCCTACGCGATCCGTTCGATTGGAAGTCCTGCGCGCCTTCGGCGTCGATCAGTCCGACTGATCAGGTGATCGGCGAGGGAGACGCCGAAGCTGTATCGTTTCAACTGAGCAAAGCATATGGGGACGGCGCGAGCGCCTATTTGCGACCGATCCTGAAGCCCGTTGGCGGCCAGGTGCTGGTTGCAGTGGACGGCGAGGAACATTCGCCTGACGCCTTCGACGTCAATACGGCGACAGGCCTGGTTACACTCGATGTTGCGCCCGCCCCCGGTGCGGTGGTGAGCGCCGGTTTCGTGTTCGACACGCCGGTGCGTTTCGATATCGAACGCCTCGATCTTTCCCTGGACGGTTTCGGCGCGGGGCACGCGCCTTCCATCCCATTGGTCGAAATCCTGGTCTGATGCGTTCCATACCTGAAGAAATGGCCGCGCGCCTGGCGAGTGGCGTGACGACGCTCGCCCACGTTTGGCGGATCACGCGCGCTGATGGCGTGGTGTTTGGATTCACCGATCACGATCGGACGCTCTTGTTCGATGGTTTGCCCTGTGCGCCGACACAAGGGCTAAGCGCCGGTGTGCTCGAAAAGCAACTCGGCCTGGGCGTTGATAGCGCAAGCCTCTCCGGCGCGCTTTCCTCCGACGCGTTGGCCGCCGCGGACTTAGCGCGTGGCTTATGGGACGGCGCGCGCGTGGACCTCTATCGAGTCGATTGGTCCGAGCCGTCGCAGCGTGTTCACTTGTTCGCCGGTCACATCGGCGAGGTACGCCGCGGTCGGCAGGCTTTCGAAGCTGAATTGCGAGGCCTGCAGGCCCCGCTCAACGTGCCCGTTGGCCGCGTATTCTCACGGTTCTGCGATGCAGACGTGGGCGATGCGCGGTGCGGCGTCGATCTAGAGTCATCCACTTTTCGCGGCATCGGAATTGTCACGGAGGTTTTGTCCGCCACTGCGTTTCGCGCGAGCGGGCTTTCGGCGTTTGAAGCGGGATGGTTCGCGCGGGGGCTGTTGCAATGGGACGCAGGCGGCGCAAGCGAGGTGTCGACGCACGGGATGAGTGCGGGCGTCGCAACCTTTGAACTGATTGATGCGGCCGGCGATGTGCTGACGCCAGGCGCGGAATTCACTGTGAGCGCGGGCTGTGACAAACGGGTCGCGACGTGCCGCGCGAAGTTCGCCAACACCATAAATTTTCGCGGCTTCCCACACATGCCGGGCAATGATGCGATGCAGGCGGGGCCGGTCACGGGTCAGCCGCTCGACGGCGGATCGAGGTTCACATGATTGCGCGCAGCGCGATCATGGCGGAAGCGCGCGATTGGCTCGGGACGCCCTACCAACATCAAGCGAGCGTGAAGGGCGCGGGCGTCGACTGCCTAGGTCTGATACGCGGGGTGTGGCGCGCGCTCTACGGCGCCGAGCCTGAATTGGCGCCGCCCTATACGCCCGATTGGGCGGAACGGCATGGCGCCGAGACGCTGCTTGAGGCGGCGCGACGTCACCTGCGCGAAGTTTCTCTGCGAGAGGCGCGTCCGGGCGATGTGCTTCTGTTTCGTATGGCGGCGGGCGCGCCGGCGAAACATGCGGCAATCCTCGATGAAGGCGATGCGTTGATCCACGCCTATTGGGGGCGCGCCGTGGTGCGGTCGCGGTTTGCGCCTTGGTGGCGCGCACGCGCTGCGGCCGCATTTTCATTTCCAGGAGCCGCGCCGTGGCCGAACTGATTTTCTCCACAATTGGTGAAACGCTCGGCGCGCGCCTCGCGCCAGCGGCGCTGCGAACGCTGGGTTCGGCTTTGGGCCGCGTGGGCGGAGCGATGCTCGGTCGGTCGATCGATCAGCGCCTGTTCGGTGAAACGGCGCGCTACGAAGGCGCGCGCCTGACCGATCTGCATGTGCAATCCTCAACGGAGGGCGCGTCGATGCCGGCGGTGTTCGGGCGCGTGCGCATCGCGGGCCAAGTGATTTGGGCGGCGCGCTTTAAGGAGCACGCCGAAACCAGTGAGGTGAGTGGCGGAGGCGGCAAGGGCGGCGCACCACGCGCAACGCGCACGGACTATCGCTACACCATTTCGTTCGCGGTTGGCCTCTGTGAGGGCGAGGTCAGCTACATTGGCCGCGCTTGGGCCAATGGGGAGGCGTTCGACCTAAGCGGCGTAACGTGGCGGCTGCACAAGGGCGCTGAGGATCAAGCGCCGGACGCTTTGATCGAAGCGATCGAAGGCGCCGAGCAAGCGCCTGCCTATCGCGGCCTCGCCTACATTGTATTCGAGGATTTGCCGCTTGATCAGTTTGGGGCGACCATACCGCAGCTTTCCTTTGAGGTTGTGCGCCCCGCGCGCGCGGAAACCGGGCCGCGGCTTGAAGATCTCGTGCGCGGCGTCTGCTTAATCCCCGGATCTGGTGAGTTTGCCTACGCAACGGAACCTGTGGTGCGCGTCATCGGTCCCGGCGAAGAAACACCAGAGAACGTGCACGCGGAGCGCAATCGCCCGAACTTGCTCGTGTCATTGGACCAATTGGCGACGGACTTCCCGAACTGCGAATGGGTTTCGCTCGTCGTCGCGTGGTTCGGTGACGATCTGCGATGCGGACATTGTCAGATTAGACCAGGCGTCGAACTCGCCGCCAAAGTGACCGCGCCGATGATGTGGCGCGTCGGCAGTGTTGATCGTGAGGACGCGTACGTTGTCAGCCATGTTGACGGTGCTCCCGCCTATGGCGGCGCTCCGAGCGACGAAAGTGTAACGCAGGCGATCGCCGAGTTGCGCGGACGCGGGTACAAAGTCGCGCTCTGCCCCTTCATCCTTATGGACGTGCCGGACGACAATGGATTGCCTGATCCTTATGGCGGTGCGGAGCAGGCGCGCTATCCGTGGCGCGGACGCATTGGGCTCCATCCCGCCGCGGGCGAAGTTGGTTCGCCGGACAAGACGAGCGCCGCGACGCCGCAGATCGCGGCGTTCTTTGGCGCCGCCGACCCGAGCGATTTCGGCGTCAGCGACGGGTGCCCGACTTATTCGGGGCCGGCGGAATGGTCCTACCGCCGCTTTATTCTGCATCACGCGAAACTCGCATCGCTTTCGGGCGGCGTCGATGCATTCATCGTTGGTTCGGAGATGCGCGCGCTGACCACGGCGCGCGCCAGCGCGACAAGTTTTCCCGCCGTCGCAGCGTTGAGGGCGCTCGCGGCTGACGTTCGCACGATTTTGCCGGATGCGACGCTTACCTACGCTGCGGACTGGTCAGAGTACCACGGTTACCAGCCAGCGGACGGGTCGGGAGACGTATTGTTTCATCTCGATCCGTTGTGGAGCGATGCCAACATAGATGTTATCGGCATCGACTGGTATCCGCCTCTCACTGACTGGCGCGACGGACGGACGCACTTGGATGCGGCGTTGGCGCGCGATGCCTACGATCTCACGTACCTGCAAAGCCGCATCGAAGGCGGAGAGGCGTTCGACTATTGGTACGCGGATGGCGAAGCGCGCGCCGATCAAACGCGTTCGCTCATCGCCGACGGCGCGCACGACGAGCCTTGGATATTCCGTGCCAAGGATATCCGCAATTTCTGGGGCCGCGCCCATCACGACCGGCTGGCCGGCGTTCGGTCGTCCTCACCGACCGATTGGATTCCGGAGTCAAAGCCAATCTGGCTGATGGAGCTCGGTTGTCCCGCGCTCGACAAAGGCGCCAACGCGCCGAACCTTTTCATCGACGAAAAGAGCAGCGAGAGTGCTGCGCCTCCCTTCTCTTCCGGGACGCGCAACGACCTGATCCAGAGGCGCACGCTTGAGGCGTATCTCGATTATTGGGACAATGCGGGCGGCCATAACGCGGTTTCCTCCGTCGATGGCCGGTTGATGATCGGGGCGGCGTTTGTTTGGGCGTGGGACGCGCGCCCGTATCCGGCGTTTCCAGCGCGCGCGGATGTTTGGTCCGACGGGGCGGCGTGGCGGCGCGGACATTGGCTCAACGGTCGTGCGGGCCTGTCAAGGCTTGGAGAGGTTGTCTCCGAATTGTGCCTACGCGCGAATGTCTCCGATGCAGATGTCTCGGCGCTTCGAGGCGCCGTGAGCGGGTACGTGGCGGACGCGCCCGCCACCGCGCGCGCGCTGCTCGACCCGTTGATGGCCGCCTATGATTTCGTCTCGACCGAGCGCGAAGGGCGCATTTCGTTCTTCCACTCTGATCAAACCGAGCCTCTTGAACTCGACGCTGCGGATTTTGCGGCCAGCGACGGTGCGGACTTATTTGCCAATCGCATGGACCATCTCGATCGGCCGATCGAGGCGCGCGTGCGTTTCTTGGACGCTACGCGCGATTATCTGATCGCCGGCGTCAGCGCGCGTCGGCTCGACGCCGCCGCCGGTGGTGTTGAAACGATTGATGCGCCCTTAGTGTTGGAAGCGGATATCGCCGAGGCGCTGGCGCAACGTGTGCTCGCTGATCGTCGCGCGGCTTCCGAAAGTGTGCGCGCGTCGCTCGGTCCGGCGCACTTAGCGTTGGAGCCGGGCGACAGGGTCACATTCGAAGGCGTTTCATTCGAGGTCGCGCGTATCGAGGACGCGGAAACGCGCGCTGTTGAACTGCGGCGTGCTCGCACAAGTTTAGGCGAGGGGTCGAGCTTGGTCGAACCCTCGGCGCCGCCACCGCCAGCGTTTGCGCCGACCCCCGCATTTGCGTTGCTTGATCTACCGTCACTACCAGGCGCGGAAGCCGACGATCGCCCCTTGGCGGCGGTGTTCGCGTCGCCCTGGCATGGGACGCACGAGATTCATGCTGGCGCCTCCGACGATGCGCTCACCCTGCGCGCCCGCGCGACACGCCCAGCGATCATGGGAGAATTGCTTTGGGCGCTGTGGCCAGGGCCCGTTGGCCGATGGGATGACGGCAATCGTGTACGCGTGAAGCTTTATGGAAGTGCGGCTTTGGTGAGCGCGAGCGCGGACGCAACACTGAACGGTGCGAACGTCTTCGCCGTTGAAGCGTCGGGCGGCGCTTGGGAAATTCTGCAGGCGCGCGAATGCGTTTTGGTGGCGCCAGGAGAGTATGAGCTGAGCGGGCTATTGCGCGCGCAGCTCGGTAGCGAACACGCGATGACGTCTCCGCATTTGGCGGGTGCGCGCATTGTTAAGCTCGATGCGCGGCTGGCGCGCGCGCAAATCGCTTCGCATGAATGGGGCGAGACCATGCGCCTCTCGGCGCCGCCGGCGGGTGCTGCGCCCAACGATCCGCGCACGTCGCGCCTTGAGGTGTCGCTATCCCGCGCCGCTTCGCGGCCGTGGGCGCCCGCGCACTTGCGCGCGCTCCGCGGTGCGAGCGGTGCGGTGACGATTTCATGGGTTCGGCGCGCGCACCGCGGCGGTGATTACTGGGGCGCAGGCGACGCGCCGCTTGGTTTCGGCAGCGAAGCATACCGGCTTGATATTCTCGACGGTTCGACCCTGAAGCGCTCCGTGAACGTTGCTTTTCCGTCTTATGTCTATTCCGTGACCGATCAGACTGCGGATTTTGGCGCTCCGCCGAGCAGTTTGAAGCTCCGCGTCGTCCAATTTGGGGAAGGCGGCGCCACAGGCTTGAACAAGGAGTTAACCATACTCTTATAGTGCTGGATGGCGCGGAGCGCGGTTCTGGCCGAATCATGGCTTAGGTCGCGCGGCCCGCAGGGAGAGCGTTTCGAGCACGTGAGTTGGGATCCGTACGCCGTCCTCGGCCTTGGCCGAACAGCGAACGCCGATGAAATTCGGCGGGCGTACCGCAAGCTCGCCAAAGAGCTGCACCCCGACGTGCGTCCCGGCGATAAGCACGCAGAGGAGCGCTTCAAGCGCGCGACCGCCGCGTTCAATCTGCTCAGCGAGCCGGCGACCAAGGGCCGCTATGATCGGGGCGAGATTGACGCAGATGGCAATGAACGCGCTGCCTTTGGATCGCGATCGCATGCGCATACAAGGCAAGGCGCGCGTGCTTCGGCGGGCGCCGGCGCGGGCGGGCCAGGTCCCGAGTTCGATCTAGGCGATATATTCTCTGATTTGTTTGGCTCCGGCGCAGGCGCACGCGGCTATTCGCGTATGCGCGGACGCGACGTTCGCTTCTCGCTCGACATCGATTTTCTAGACGCTGTGAACGGCGCAAAGCGGCGTGTGTCGCTCTCGGAAGGCCGAACGCTCGACGTCAACATTCCGCCGGGCGTTGAGAGTGGGCAGGTGCTGCGCCTCAAAGGCCAAGGTGGGCCGGGCGTGCAAGGCGGGCCTGCCGGCGATGCGCTTGTTGAATTAACCGTGCGGCCGCACGCGTTCTTCCGGCGAGAGGGCCAAGACATCCACATGGATCTGAATGTCTCGCTCACCGAGGTCGTAGAAGGCGCACGCGTTCAAGCGCCGACGCCGAGCGGGCCGGTTTCGCTCTCTATTCCTGCAGGCTCCAATTCGGGCAAGTTGCTGCGGCTCAAGGGCAAAGGCGTTGGCGGCGCTGGGGACTTGATCGTCCGTATCGTGGTGATGCTGCCAGAACCTGTGGACGAAGAACTCCGCAAATTCGTCAAGAAATGGCCCAAGCGCGACTACATTCCGCCCAGGCCCGCAGGCTAGGCGCTCGTGCCTAACTGCAATTCGCCTTAACGGCGAAGCTTGTTCAGGCCCCATTCACGGCGCTTCACGTACACGGATCATCGTTATGTGGGCCAAATCCCTCCTCCTCGCCGCCGTCATGGCCATCAGTTCGATGGTCCTGCCGGGTCTAGGCGGCGCATCGAGCGCACAAAGCGTCCAGCCTGGCTGGATGGTGCCGGTGCAGGACCGCGGCCAACGCGCGGCAAACGTCATGTCGATGCGCGAAGCCGCCGATCTGGTGCGCAGTCGCTACGGCGGTCGCTTGCTCAACGCGAGCCGTGAGGACAACGGAAACCGCGTGATATATGTGCTGGTCTGGGAACTCCCGAGCGGCGACCGGCGCGACTTCCGCGTCGACGCCGCAACTGGGCAGATCAGTTAAGGATCGCGCATGAGGGTGCTCGTCGTCGAGGACGATAAGAATCTCCGGGAGCAGCTTACGGCTGCTCTTACCGATGCTGGCTACACTGTCGACGCGGCTGACAATGGCGAGGATGGCCAGTTCATGGGCGAGACCGAGCCCTATGACCTCGCAATTCTGGATCTTGGCCTGCCGCAAGTTGATGGCCTGACCATCCTGAAGGCATGGCGCAAGGAAGGCCGCTCGCTGCCGGTATTAATCCTCTCGGCGCGTGATCGCTGGAGCGAGAAGGTCGAAGGGCTCGATCTTGGCGCCAATGATTATCTCACCAAGCCGTTCAACATGGCCGAGCTGTTGGCGCGCGTGCGTGCGCATGTGCGCAAGCAGACGGACCACAAATCTGCGGTGCTTGAGGTTGGCGATCTGCGTTTGAACGCGGCGACCGGGCAAGTGACAGTCAACGGCACGCCAGTGAAGTTGACGGCCTATCAGTACAAGGTGCTCGATTATCTCATGCACCACGCTGGACGCATCGTCTCGCGCACCGAGCTGACCGAGAAGATCTACAGCCAAGACCATGAGCGCGATTCCAACACCATTGAAGTGTTCATCGGCATTCTGCGCCGAAAGATCGGCTCTAACCGCATCATCACCGAGAAGGGTCTGGGGTATCGCCTCATCGATCCCGCGACCGAGCAGTGACTGAAGGGCGGCCTGCGTTCGTCGAGCGCTTTGGGCAATTGATCCGCCGTTCGCTGGCGGCGCGCCTATTCACGATCGCGATCATCAGCGTTGTTATCTTGATTGCCGTGGGTTGGATTGCCTATGGGCAGTTCAATCGTCAGATCATGCGCATCCTGATCGATCCGGAAATTTCCAGCGTCGCCGACAATCTCGTCGCCAATGCCGGGCCGGGTTTGTCGGGCGAGATTATCCTCACAGATCTCCCTTACGATCCGCGTTACCTGCAGCCGCTTAGCGGGCGCTACTTTCAGATCGCGCGGATCGGCTCGGACGGCGCGCTCGATGTGCAGGTGATCTCGCCGTCCTTGTTCGACGTCACCATCGATCTGGATCAGAAGGTGCTGCAAAGCCTGATCAGCGACGACGCAAATCGCGCCGAGTTCGTCGACCAGAAAGGTCCGGACGCGGAGCCGCTGCGCATTTTGGCGCGGGTCGCGCGGGTGCCGAATGTCGAAGGCCGGTTTCTATTTCTTGTCGGCGTCGCGCCGCGTGCGATCTTGGCGCCTGCGGCCAACGCGGCGGCGCTCGCGTTCGCCGCGTTCATCGCCTTCTGCGCGCTCGCGGTGGCGGCTGTGACGGCGTTGCAGGTGCGGGTGGGTTTGGCGCCGTTGCGGAAACTCACCGGCGATATCGCCGACGTGCGGCGCGGGCAGACTGAGCGTCTCACCGGCGACTACGCTGCGGAACTCCAGCCGGTGGCGCATGAACTAAACGCGCTCGTGGACCACAATCGCGAAGTCGTGGAGCGCGCGCGACGGCACGTGGGTAATCTTGCGCACGCGCTCAAAACGCCAATTGCCGTGCTCAAAAATGCGGCCGGCGACGCCAAAGCCGACGATGGCGTGATGCGCCAGTCGATCGAGGAAATGGAAGGCTTTGTCGAGCGCCAGCTCCGTCGCGCCCGCGTCGCCGCACGCGCCGAAGCGCGCGCCGGCCCGCAAGCCACAACGATCGGCTACCGCACGCCGGTGCTGCAGAACCTCGAAGACCTCATTTTCATGATGGAGCAGAAATACGATCACCAGAAAGCCATCGACATCTCGATCGAAGCCGAAGGCGATGTGACGTTCCGGGGCGAACGCGAAGACTTGTTGGAGATGGCGGCCAATCTGATCGACAACGCCTGCAAGTACGGGAGAAGCCAAGTCATTGTACGCTTGCTGCCGCCGTTCGAGAGCGATGGGTTGATGGAGATCGTTGTCGAGGACGACGGGCCTGGGCTAACCGAGGAAGACGTCGCCAAGGTCATGGAGCGCGGCGCGAGGCTCGATGAAGCAGCGCCCGGGCAGGGGCTTGGCCTTTCCATCCTCCGCGAAACCGTCGACCTCTACGCTGGCGAGCTTGTCTTTGAGCGAGGTCAATTGGGCGGTCTCAAAGCGCGCCTGCGGCTTCCCGCCACGGATTGAGGCGCGCTCGCCGAACGGGTAAGCCTCGCTCATGGGTTCGGCGCTCAGTGTGTTTGTTGTCGCGGCGCTGCTGTGCGCCGGCGCCTCGCTGTGGTTGTTGGGCGCTTACCGCCGCGCGGACGAGGCCGCCAAGCCAGGGCCCGCGCTGCTTGTTTGCGTTGTTGTGTCGGCGGCCGCCTTGGCAGGCTACGTATTGATCGGGCGGCCTGAACTGGCGGACGCCGCCTATTCCGAGCGCCTCGACGCCCTGAAGCAACGCGACCCGACGAGCTATAGCGCCGATGAAGCCCTTGCTATTCTCGCAGAGGCGGCGCGCGAAGAGCCGCGTGACCCGCGCCCGCATCTCTATTCGGGTCAAGTGTTGCTCGACTCCGGTCGCGCCGAAGAAGCGGCGCGCGCCTTCGACGCAGCATTGCGGCGCGATCCGGACATGACGGAAGCCATGTTGGGGCTGGCGCGCTCGATGGTGCAGATCGATGGCGGCCGCGTGTCCGACGATGCGCGCAGCCTGTTCGAACAAGTCGCCGCCACCTCGAACGATCCAGCGCCGTGGATTTATCAGGCCATGTCGGCGATGCAGTCTGGCGATGAGGCGGGCGCGCGTCGCTTCTGGGGCGAGGCGCTGACGCGCATGGCGCCAGACGATCCCCGGCGTGAGATGGCCGGCCGTATGAGCCGTGGCGAAGCCGTGGACGGAGAGAACTAGGTGCGGCGGAGGAACCAGCGGCTCATGTTCATTGGCGCGGCGGGTGCGCTGCTCGTGATCGCCGCCGTGCTTACGTTTGTCGGATTGCGCGATCAGATCGTCTATTTCGTCGCGCCTTCCGAATTGGCCGAGAAGGCGCAAGCCGGCCAACGCATTCGGCTCGGCGGCTTGGTTTCCGAAGGATCACTGCAGCGCGACGGCGACGGCGCGGTGCGCTTTGATGTCACCGATGGCGTGCAAACTGTAAGCGTGCGCTACGAAGGGCTTTTGCCGGACCTGTTCCGCGAAGGCCAAGGGGTCGTCGCAGAGGGTGTGTGGAACCCCGGCCGCGCTTTCGAGGCGCAGCGTGTGCTCGCCAAGCACGATGAAACCTACATGCCGCGCGAAGTCGCCGAAGCGCTGAAGCAACGCGGCGAATGGAAAGGCGCTGAAGCGCCATGATCACCGAAATCGGTGCGTTCGCCGCGATCCTTGCTCTTGCGCTTTGCTTCGCGCAGGGCGTGTTGGGGTTGATGGCGAAGGATCGTCAAGCGTGGGGCGCCGCGGCGGGCGCCGTCGCGCAGGCCGCGGCGGCGGCGATGGTGTTGTCGTTCGTGTGCTTGGTCGCGGCGTTCGTGCGGTCTGACTTTTCGCTCGCGGTCGTCGTCGCCAATTCTCACATCGACAAGCCGCTCATCTACAAAATCGCCGGCGCGTGGGGAAACCACGAGGGTTCGATGCTCTTATGGTGCATGGTTTCGGCGATCTTCGCGGCAGTGATGGCCTCGGCGCGCGGCGCGCAGAATTTTGGGCTGTGGACGAAAGCGGTCGGCGTGCAGGGGCTCGTGACGGCGGGCGCGCTGATTTACACCTTGGCGCTGTCCAATCCGTTTGCGCGCCTCGATCCAGCGCCACTCCAAGGTTCGGGCCTCAATCCGCTGTTGCAAGACCCCGCGCTCGCTGCGCATCCGCCGATGCTTTACCTTGGTTATGTCGGCATGAGCGCGCCATTCTCGCTTGCGCTCGCCGCTTTGCTTGAGGGGCGTGCTGATCAAGCGTGGGCGCGCGCGTTGCGTCCCTGGACGTTGATCGCCTGGACTTGCCTCACCTTCGGCATCGCCCTTGGTTCGTACTGGGCTTATTACGAATTGGGATGGGGCGGTTGGTGGTTTTGGGACCCGGTCGAGAACGCCAGCTTCATGCCGTGGCTTGTCGCGTGCGCTTTGGTGCATTCCGCCATCGTCACCGAGCGTCGCGGCTCACTCGCGAGTTGGACGATCCTGTTGGCGATCCTTGGCTTCGGCTTCGCGCTGCTCGGGACCTTTCTGGTACGCTCTGGCGTGCTCACCTCCGTGCACGCATTCGCGGTTGATCCCGAGCGCGGCGTCGCCGTTCTGGTATTGCTCGCGATCGCACTTGGCGCCGGGTTTGGTCTCTACGCGTGGCGTGCGCCGCGGCTTGCGCATCCGGCCGGGTTCGCCGCCGTCAGCCGCGAGAGCATGTTGGTTTGGAACAATTTTGGCTTAGCGATCGCGGCGGGCGTCGTGCTGATCGGCACGATCTACCCGTTAGTCGTCGAGGCGGCTGGCGGCGGCCTGATTTCGGTCGGTCCGCCGTTTTTCAATCTCACCGTCGCGCCGATCCTCGCGCTGTTGTTTTTGGTGCTGCCATTTGGGCCGATGTTGTCGTGGCGCGTGGGTGACATTGGCGCGGCCGCGCGGCGTCTGGCGCCGGCAGCGGTGCTGGCTGTGGCGACTTTGATCGCGACGCTCGTTCTCGCGCGCGGAAACGGCTTTGCGGCGATTGGCCTGGCGATTGGCGTGTGGCTTGTCATCGGCGGGCTGATCTACCTTTGGACACGCCTACAGCGCGGTGGTGGATCCGCCTTGGCCAAGTTCGCGCTTCTGCCACTTGCCGTGTGGTCCATGAGTGTGGCGCACATTGGCGCCGGCGTGCTCACGATCGGCGCAGTGGCAGAGACGGCGTTTCGCGTTGAGCGCACTGTAGCGCTTGCGCCCGGGGAAAGCGTCGACTTCGAACGCAACCGGCTAACCCTGCTGCAAGTCGGTCAGACTGAGGGCCCCAATTATGATGCGACGCGCGCGACATTCCGCGTGGAGCGTGGAAACGACGTCCGTACATTGAGCACGGAGCGCCGCTTCTTCCCGACGTCGTCCATGCCAACGACGGAAGTCGGCATACTTCCCCGCATTGACGGCGATCTCTATGTCGCAATCGGCGAAGCTGTGCGCGGCGAGAGCGGCGCTTGGTCAGCGCGCCTCTATTACAATCCGCTGGTGCAGTTCATTTTCTTCGGCGCTGCGATGATGGGGTTAGGCGGTGCGCTTAGCCTTGCGGCCGTGGCGCGCCGAAGGAGGGTCGCGACGTGAGCGTTTTGGTGATCATCGCCGCGGCGGCGACGCTGGCGCTTGGCGACCCGCAGCAAGAGGCGCGGGCGCATGCGTTAGAGCAGGAAATCAGGTGCGTCGTTTGCCAGAACGAGCCGATCGCCCAATCAACCGCCGAGATCGCTGGTGATATGCGCAATCTGGTTAGAGAGCGTGTGGCGGCGGGCGACACCGACGCCGAAATACGAACCTTCTTCCGCCAGCGGTACGGCGACTTCGTCCTGTTTCGTCCCCCGTTTGACGCGCGGACGTGGGCGCTGTGGGCAGCCCCCCTGGTGCTTATCCTGGCGGGCCTGTTCTGGATCGCCGGCCTTCGTCGAAGTAGAAAGGCCGGCGGCGAGGTTTTCGTGCCCGAGGAAGGCGAACGCTGAACCCGTCGCCAAAACTGGTCGGTTGGCAGAAAAAATTAGCCCAATCCGACGCTTCTCCCCAAAAAAGCCGCCGAGACTTGCAGTCTGAGAACGCAACTTCGCCTTAAACGACCCCTACGCGGAGGTTTAAGGCGACCTAAATTAAGGGCTTGAAACCCTCGTAGGCCCGACCTCCTATCGACGTGCAATTTGAGGACCTCAATGTCTGACGCACCCGCGCAAAAGCTTCTCCGCAGCACCATGATCGCCGGCGGTTCCGCGCTGGCCCTGTTTGCAGGCATCGCAACCGCCCCGGCGCTGTTCTCCCGCCAGGCGAGCGCCCAGGAAATCGTCGTGGCACCGCCGTCCGGCGCGCCGATGAGTTTCGCTGACCTGATTGAACGCGTGCGCCCTGCGGTCGTTTCCATCCAAGTTCGCCAGCGCCCGGGTCAAGGCGGCGACGAGCCGGAAATTGAAGGCCTGCCGCCGGGCTTTGAGGATTTCTTCCGCGGCCGCCCGAATGGGCCGCAGGGGCAGGCGCCGACCGTTCTGGGCTCGGGCTTCTTCATCAGTGAGAGCGGCACGATCGTCACCAACCATCACGTGGTCGAAGGCGCCGAGGAAATCACCGTCCGCACCAGCGACGGCGAAGATCACCGCGCTGAACTCGTCGGCTCTGACGAACCTACCGATTTGGCGGTCATCCGCGTCATTGGCGGCGGCCGGTTTCCGTTCGTGACCTTCGACGATGCGCGCCACGTTCGTGTCGGCGATTGGGTTGTGGCGGTCGGCAATCCGTTCGGTCTCGACGGTACCGCTACGGCGGGCATCGTGTCGGCCATGGGCCGGCGCGACGCGGGCAGCTCGGCCTACGTCGACTACATGCAGATCGATGCGCCGATCAATCGCGGCAACTCTGGGGGCCCCACGTTCGATCTCTCCGGCAATGTCATTGGCGTCAACAGCGCGATCTTCTCACCGACCGGTGGCAGCGTCGGCATTGGCTTTGCCATCCCGTCCGAGACCGCCGCCGCCGTGACCCAGCAATTGCTCCGCAATGGCCGGGTTACGCGCGGTTGGATTGGCGTCACCATTCAGCCGCTCGACAACGACATTGCCCGCAGCCTGGGTCTGAACAATGCGCGCGGCGCGCTCGTCACGAGCATCGTGCCGGAGGGGCCAGCCGCTCGTGCTGGCATCCAGCAGGGCGACGTGATCTTGACGTTTGATGGGCACGAGATTTCAGACAATCGCGACCTGACGCAACGCGTCGGCTCCACAGCTATCGGCGGCGCCTCTCGCATCGAAGTTCTGCGCAACGGCGCCCGGCGTACGCTGACGCTTCGCCTCCAAGAGCGCCCTTCCGAGCAAGTGCTCGCCGCAACCAACCCGCGCGCGGCGCCGACACCTGAAAGCGCATCGCCCCCAGGTGTGGCGCAGAGTTCGCTGGGATTGGCCGTTCGCCCAGTTACGCCTGAGGACCGCACGCGCCTCGAACTAGCCGCGAACGAGGGCGGACTCGTTGTGACATCCGTAACCGCGGGCAGTGATTTGCAGTCGAAAGGCGTCAGCGTCGGAGACGTCATCTTGCAAGCGGGCGGCCGCGCCGTTCGCACCGCGGATGATCTCAACACCGCCACTGACACCGCGCGGCGTGCGGGACGACCGCTGCTGTTGCAGGTGCAAACCCGCAACGGCAACCGGGCTTACGTCGCCACCGAAACCGATCCGGGCTGAGGCCAGCAGAAACGGAGACGCTGATGCGAGTTCTTCTGGTCGAGGACGACAACGATATGGCCGAGAGCCTGCGCGCCACGCTCGCGGGTGACGACCACGAGGTCGAAATCGCGAGCGATGGCGAAGCAGGCGAGGCGATGGCCGCGGACGGCGCGTTCGACGTGATCGTTCTGGATCGCATGTTGCCGAAAAAGCTTGGCGTCTCGGTCGTGCGGGATTTGCGCGTTCGCGGCGTGTCCACGCCGGTGCTTATCCTTTCGGCGCTGCATGATGAAGATCATCGCGTCGAGGGCTTGAACGCAGGCGCCAACGACTATCTCGGCAAACCGTTCTCGACGCGGGAACTGTTGGCGCGCGTTCGCGCGCTTTGGAATGGCCGCAACCGCGAGCCGCAGACCAAGCTCCAGGTCGCCGACCTTGAGATGGATTTGCTGGCGCGGACCGTGAAGCGCGGCGGCAAGAAGCTCGACCTGCAGCCGCGCGAATTCCGGTTGCTCGAGTATCTGATGCGTCACGCCGGCCAGACCGTAACGCGCAAGATGCTGCTCGAGAACGTGTGGGATTATCATTTCGATCCGCAAACGAACGTTATCGATGTGCACATTTCGCGGCTTCGCTCGAAAATCGATCGAGATTTCGCGCAAACCCTTTTGCACACCGTGAGGGGCTCAGGGTATCGACTGGAGGGATGAGGCCCCGCCTCGACGCGCTCCTCCGCACGACCACGTTCCGGCTTGCCCTCGTGCAAGCCGGGGTGGTTCTTTCCTTTGTCGTCGCGCTTTTGCTCTACGTCTATTTCACGACGGCGGGGCAGCTCATCCGCGACTCCGACAATCTGGCCGTTGAAGAATACACCACTCTTGAGCGCGCCTATGGCGAAGGAGGCATCCGGCGCTTGACTCAGGAAGTCGTGGAGCGCTCCGCGCGCGATGGCCCGATGCTCTACGTTCTGGCCGATCGCGACGGCGTGGTGGTGGCGGGCGATTTTCAGACGCTGCCGGTTATTCCGGGCGATCGTGTCGAGCGCGTCGATTTCGGTTACGACAGGCGTAACCTCGACGGAGATGCGACGCGCGGGCGCGCGCGTGGCCAAGTCGGTCGGATATTGAACCAGCCCATCCTCATGGTGGCGCGCGATCTTGGCGATAACGCCGTGATCGCGGGGCGGATCACGCGGGCTCTATGGACTGTCGCAGGCGTAGGCTTATTGCTCGCCGTTATCAGCGGCTTGACCGCTGCCTGGCAGGCCGCGCGTCGCGCGGAGGCGCTGTCAGTGACAGCGCGCGACGTCATGGGCGGAGATTTGACGCGGCGCGCGCCTGTGAGGGGCGCGGGCGACGAGTTCGATGCGCTCGCGGAAGACATGAACGCGATGCTCGATCGAATCGAGCACCTTGTTCAGACGACGCGAACCGCCGGCGACGCCATCGCGCACGATTTGCGTTCGCCGTTGACGCGCTTCCGCCAAAAACTCGAAGCTGCACTCGACGCAGCGCCAGACTCGGACGCCGATCGCGAGGCGCTTCGAAAGGCAGTCGATGATTCAGATCGCATGGTCGATATGTTCAACGCCGTCCTTCGATTGGCGCGCGTAGAGGCAGCGGGAAACTGGAAGTTCGAGCGCGTGGACGTCACCGCGGTGCTTGAGGAATTGGTGGAGTTCTATCAGCCGGCGGCCGAGGATGAAGGGCTCACCTTCGAAGGGCATATCAATGCGGGGCTGGCGATCATGGGCGATCATGGGTTGGTAACGCAGGCTGCGTCTAACTTGATCGAGAACGCCATCAAATACACGCCGCCGGGAGGGCGTGTAGAGGTGCGCGCGGTAAAACGCCCAGATGGGCGCATAGAATTGTGTGTATCCGACAACGGACCGGGCGTGCCGCCGGAGGATCGCGATCGTGTGATGGAGCGGTTCGTCCGCCTTGAGACCGCACGCACCACGCCCGGCGTGGGCTTGGGGTTGAGCCTGGTGTCCGCAGTCGCGCGTCTGCATCGCGGCGGTTTGCATTTGCGCGACGGCCTGACGGAGAACGGCAAGGCGGGGCTCGGTGCGGCGCTTGTGTTGCCGGCGGCCGAGCTTGAGCGCTAGTGGTGACGACACTCATACGCCCCGCAGTCGCGACCATTGAGGCGCCCGCGCCGTTTGGTGGCACGCCATGGGCGGCGGCCGCGGCTGCCGCACACCAACATTCGCCTTATCTGAGGCGACTCATCGAACGCCGTGACGATCTGTTTGAAGCGGTCGATGAAGATTGGCCCGAGCGCGTCCTCCAATCCTCCATCGCCGGCGCAAACGCCATTGCCGCCGATCCGCCGCCTATGGACGAAGCGATGCGCATCCTGCGCCGTGGCAAGCAGGCGGTGCACTTGGCTATCGCAATCGCCGACCTCGCGCGCGCGTGGCCGCTGATGCGCGTGACGGCGGCGTTGACGCAGTTCGCGGATGCGGCCCTTGCCGCTGCTGTTGCGCTTGGCGTCCGTGATTTGCAGGCACGTGGTGAACTTTTGCCAGCGGCGCTTGACCGCGCTGAAGGGCCCGCGCCCGGTTTCACACTCATCGCCATGGGCAAGATGGGTGCGGGCGAGCTCAATTATTCGAGCGACATCGATTTCTCGGTGTTTTTCGAGCCCACGCGGCTGCCGGTCGCGACGGCGCGGGAGCCGCGCGTTGTCGCAGTGCGCATGGTGGCGCCAATCGTGCGCGCACTCGAGGAGATCACTGCGGACGGGTACGTGTTCCGCACCGACCTGCGGCTCCGTCCCGATCCGGGCTCGACGCCAGTCGCAGTTTCAATCGACGCCGCGGCGCATTATTACCAGACCTTGGGCCAGAACTGGGAGCGCGCCGCTTTCATCAAGGCGCGCGCCGCTGCTGGCGATCAAGGGTGCGGGGCCGCGTTTTTGCGTGAGCTGGAGCCCTACATCTGGCGCAAGCATCTGGATTTCGCCGCCGTCGCTGATGTGAAGTCCATCAAGCGCCAAATCCTGTCGGCCCACAAAAGCGCGGACCTGAACGATCCGGTGTTCGACGTAAAGCTGGGGCGCGGCGGTATTCGAGACATCGAACTCTTCGTGCAAACGCAGCAACTCATTCTTGGCGGTCGGAACAAGAAGCTGCGTGTGATCGGAACCTTGGCGGGGCTTGAAGCGCTGGCTGAAGCAGAAGCAATCTCCGCGGAGGCGCGCGATGCGCTTTCCGCTGCTTACGTGTTTTTCCGCGACGTTGAGCATCGCATCCAAATGCTCGAGGACGGGCACACCCATCGCGTGCCCGCCGATCCCGATACGCGTGCGCGCGTGGCCGCGCTCGCGGGCTTTGAGACGAACGCGGCATTTGAGGCCGCTTTGATCGAGCAGCGTCGCATCGTGTCGGACATCGATCATCAGCTCTTCGGCGGTGGTGAAAGCCTCGCAGATCCTCTGGGGAGTTTGATTTTTACGGGCGTGGAAGACGACCCGGAAACATTGAAGACCATTGCCCGGTTGGGCTACGAGGGCGCGGGCTTCGTCAGTCAGACAATTCGCGGGTGGCACCACGGACGCATCCGCGCCATGCGTGCGGAACGCGCGCGCGAGCTGCTGACGACGTTGACGCCGAAAATGTTGCGCGCGTTCTCCGCGACCGGCGAACCAGATCAAGCCTTCTTGCGATTCAGCCTGTTCTTCGGCCGGCTCTCCGCCGGCGTACAAGTGTTGGCGTTGCTTGATGCGCGGCCGACCTTGCTGGAGCTCTTGGCCCGCCTGTTTGCGTTGGCCCCCAAACTGGCCGAACGCCTTGCGCGCCGGCCCTCTTTGCTGGACGCCATGGTCGAGCCGCGCTTCTCGCAGCCGCTCACGCGAGACGCGCCGGGTGGCCGCCTTGACGATTTGCGTGAACGACTGGCGGATGCGGACTCGTTTGAGGCGCGGCTGAATGAAGCGCGACGCTTTCAAAGCGATGAGGGGTTTCGCATTGGCGTACAGGTGCTCGAAGGCGCCGCCAGCGCTGAAGCCGCGGGTGCGGCCCATGCCGACCTCGCGGAAGCTTGCGTCATCGCCATGGCGGAGGTTGCACTAGCAGAGGTGACACGTACGAGCGGCGCGGCGCCTGGCGTATTCACGGTTCTAGCGCTCGGAAAGTTTGGCGGACGCGAACTCGCCGAAGGCTCTGACCTCGATCTCATGCTCGTTTATGATGCGACGGCGGAAGCGAACGAACGGGGACTGATGGCCGGCGAGTATTTCGCGCGCCTTACGCAGCGTTTGATCAGCGCGCTCTCCGCGCCAACCGAAGCGGGTTTGCTTTACGAGATCGATGCCAAGCTCCGCCCGTCCGGTTCAAAGGGGCCGGTTGCGGTGCGATTGTCGTCGTTTGAGCGCTATTACGAACAGGAAGCATGGACCTGGGAATTGCAGGCGCTAACGCGCTTGCGACCGGTCGCGGGCGACGCGGCGCTCGGCGCGCGCGTTCAAGCGCTGGCGCATGCTGTGCTGGCGCGACCGCGCGATGTGGCAAAAACCCTCGGCGACGTCGCCGATATGCGCGCGCGTATGGAACGCGAGCGCCGGCCGCGCGGCGCATGGGACTTGAAGCTCGCGCCCGGTGGGCTTGTCGATGTGGAGTTCATTGCCCAAGCCCTGCAACTGACCGCCGGCACGGACCAAGTTCTCTCGCCCAACACAGGGCAAGCGCTGAGCGCACTCGCGGCCCATGGATCGTTGGACCCGGCGCTCCACCAGCGCCTAAGTGCGGCTTGGCTCCTTTGGGGCGACCTGCAGCAGACACTTCGGATCTGCGTTGAAGGCGAGTTCGACCCCAGCGAGGCGTCGCCGGCCCTTCAAGCCAAGCTCGCTCAACTTGCAGGATCGCCGGATTTCGAAGCTCTTGAGGCGCGCGTCGAAGACACTCAAGCAAACGTTCGCGCCGCGTTTGTTCAGCTTGTCGGCCCGCTCACCGACGGAACTGCGCCGCTCGGCCGTTAAATCCGGCGAGCTGGTGCACAGACGCTGGCTCCTTAGGGGCCTTACTCGGCCGCTGTCGCTTCGGCGGTTTGGCCGCCGCCAAATTGACGTGGCAGCGTGATGGTCACGATGGTGCCTCGGCCCACTTCGCTTTGGATTGTAAGCTTGCCGCCGTGCATTTCAGCCAGCGACTTGGTGAGCGCCAAGCCGAGGCCGGTGCCGTGATTGTTACGCGTGAGTTCGGTTTCCACCTGTTGGAAAGGCTGCGCGAGGCGCGGCAGATGCTCCGGTGGAATACCGCAGCCCGTATCGACGACGCGTAGGGTGAGGCCTTCGGCGTTCGGCCGCGCGTGCACCATGATCGCGCCGCTGTCGGTGAATTTCACTGCGTTTGACAACAGGTTGAGCAGCATCTGCTTCACCGCCCGGTGATCAGCTTCGATCTCCGGCAGGTTTTCCGCATCGACGACGATGGAGAGACTTTTCTCCTCGGCCTTGCGCTTGGTGAGCCGCACTGCCTGTTCGATCGCGACGCTAGGATCGAGCGGGCGCGGTGAGAGCGTCAACTTGCCGGCCTCGATCTTTGCCATGTCGAGGATGTCGTTGATCAGGTCCAGCAGGTGATTGCCGCTATCGTAGATGTCGTGGGAATATTGCTTGTACTGATCGTTCTGCAGCGGCCCGAACAATTCCTTTGCCATAATCTCCGAGAAGCCGATCACGGCGTTGAGCGGCGTGCGCAACTCGTGGCTCATGTTGGCAAGGAACGCGCTTTTCGCACGGCTCGCGTCCTCGGCTTTGAGCCGTTCCTCATGCGCTTCTCGCGCCAGTTGCTTGATGCGATATTCCTGGCTCTCGGCGCGACCAAGCGCATCTTGCAAGCGCCGTTCGTTGCGGGCGAGTTCTTCTTCCTTGCGTTTCAAAGGCGTGATGTCGACACCAACGGTAATCACGCCGCCGTCAGCGGCGCGCCGCTCAACAATGTGCAGCCAATCGCCGCTTGTGAGTTCCACGACGCGTACGTCCGGGTCGGACGTGTCGTGCTTCTCGCGCCTGATGCGCGCCGTCGAAGCGGCGGCGATGGCCTCATAAGAGGCGCGTGGGCGCAGCAATTCCGGGCCGAGATCGAACGTGCGCGCGAAGCTCTGGTTCCACAGAAGCAAGCGACGGCGCGAATCCCAAAGCGCGAACGGGCCCGAGAAGCTTTCGATCGCCGCGCGGAGTTGGCGCTCCAGACGAGACACGCGCGCCTCGGCCTCATAACGCTGCGTGACATCGACAACGCTGCAGAATAGGCGCGGTTCGCTGCCGCTGGCGTTGCCAAGCGCCGTGCCGCGGGCCTCGATCCAGGCGACGTTGCCGCCGCGAGTGACGCGGAAGCGCGCATCAAGCAGGCCCGACTGGCGCGCGCGGCGAAACTCTTCGTCGACCGCGAACCGATCCTCGGTGAGAATGAGATCAAGAAACTCGCGCAGGCCGAGTGTATCGCCCATCGCGCCGAGCAATCGAACCGCTTGCTCAGACAGTTGAACTTCATCGACATCTGGGCGCCATTCGAGAAGCCCGATCTTCGCTCCGTCGGCTGTGATCTTGGAATGGGTTTCCGCGCGCTCAGCTTCGGCTTCCGCAAGACGGGCGCGCTGCAGATTCTGCCGTTGCAGGATGTAGAGGACGCCCACTGCGGCCATCGGCGCGGCCGCGAGAATTGCAAACCTGAAGAGCGCTTCCAGCCACAATGAGAGCGGCGTTGGGGCCGGCGCGGCGACGATGACGCGGAACTCTCCCAATGGCGCGATCGCTTCGGCTGCTGACCAAGAGCCGCCATTGCTGTCGCTCAGCATCGCGCCAGCGTTTGGGTTTCGCTGCGTGGACGCCACCAATTGCTGTTGCGTGCGAAGCCCCGCTTCCCGCAGGGCGGGCGAAGCGAAGATAACTTGGCCCGATGGCGCGGCGATGAGAACGCGCGCATTGGCTTCGAGGTCTGGCAGCAATCCGGCGGGATCAAGCACGGTGACGACAGCGCGATCGCCGATGCGGCGAACAATGGTCGGCGCGCTCGGAAGCTCGCCGGTGTTGGGTGCGCCGGTCCAGACGCTCGACTGACTGGCTGTAGCGAGTGCGGCCATCACCAACGCGGTTCGGGCGTTGTCGGTGATCGCCTCCATGTCTCGTCCGCGGTTCACGACCGCGGCCGCAACCGCCGGAGGAACAAGCGACGCCGCGTGCGCGAGACTCATCGCGTCGGCGCCCCCGCCGGACCGTGCAAGCTCCACCGCGCCCGCCGAAGCGCCCACCGCGGCGGCGATATTGGTGTTGACCCGCTCGGCGATCAGGCCGGCCGTCGATCGCTGTGCGCCAAGAATGTTGCGCACGGCGGAATCGTGATGCGCTTTGATCTGAAAAACAGTCGCGAGAATGAATGCGATGACGAAGAGCGCGACCAGGCGCATGATCGAACGCCCGCCCTGTTCGGGCGCAGCGCCATGCGCAGCGTCGTTGTTTGCAGCAGTCTTTGACACCCGAAGTTCCCCGGCCGCCCCGAATCGCCGTGCGGAAATCTGGAGCGATTAAATCGTAACGAGAGTGTAAATGGGTTGTCGAGACGCGCAGGCCAATCGTGCACAGCTTGTCACGCTGGTGTGTCCGTCCGCGTTAACGAATGCACGAGCCGAAGGCCCACTAGGCCAGTGTGCGTTCGACCATTTCTCGAGCGTTCTTTGACAATTGCGGCAATGCGGCCAGTTTTTCGAGCTCCGCACGCGCCTGCTTCTGTCGCCCCGAATCGAATCGCTTCCAGGTTTCGAATGGTGTCAAGAGTCGTGCGGCGAGCGCAGGATTGGTTGCATCCGCCTCCTGAACCAAGGTTGCAAGGAACCGGTAGCCGCTGCCATCGGCCGCATGGAAGGCGCGCGGGTTGCGCATGGCGAAAGCGCCGCCGAGTGCGCGCACGCGGTTTGGATTGCGCATTTCGAAGTCCGGGTGCGCGCGCAGACGTTCAACGCGTTCGATCGCGTCTGCGCGCGGAGATGCGGCCTGCACCGAGAACCACTTGTCCATGACGAGCGGATTGCTGCGCCACTTTGCGTAGAACCGTTCAAGCGCGGCGTCGAACAATGGCGAACCCGTGGCGCCCAACGCATCAAGCGCGGCCATGGCTTCGGCCATGCTGCCGGCTTCGTCAAACGCCCTGGCGATGTCGTCAGCTGCTTCCGCACCAAGTGAAGAGAGGAGATCAAGCGCCGCCGCTTTGAGCGACCGGCGGCCAGCTGCATCCGCGCCGGGCGAGAAAGGCGTTTCGCTCTTGGCAAGCGCCAGCGCGCGCAAACGCGCGCTGAAAGCCGACGCGATGTCCTTCCGCAAGCTTTCGCGCGCGATGTGCAGCGCGTCCGGATCGGGAGCGGCGGAAGCGAGCAGTAATTCGTTGAGGTCGGGCAAGCGCAACGCCAGCGCCGCAAACGCGGGATCTTCCTGCGCGCGATCGAGCTCGCGGCCAAGCGCCGCAACGAGCGCCGAACTTGGCGCGCCGTCGGCTTGGCCCAACATCATCGCCCGAGCGATTGTTTGGCCCGCTTCCCAGCGGGTGAACGGGTCTGGGTCGTGCGCCATTTGCGCGAGCCGGTCGGGCACGGTGAGTCCATCGTCCAGCGTCACGGGCGCAGAGAAGCCGCGCAGAAGCGCCGGAATGGGCGGCTGCGCGACGTCGGAAAATGTGATGATCGCCACGTCGTTGTCGACCACGACGTGGTGACAGTCGCGCAGTTCGCCGTCGATCTTCGATTTCAGAATTGCGCCGTCCGCCCCGATGAGCCCGACGCTGAGTGGGATAGGCAAAGCCTTCTTGGTCGACTGGCCTGGCGTCGGCGCTGTGCTTTGCGAGACTTTCAGCGTGTAAGTGCGGTCGGCCTGATCGTAGACGCCGCGCGCCCGAAGGGCGGGTGTCCCAGCCTGGTCGTACCAACCCATGAACGCGCTCAAGTCACGGCCAGATACTTCTTCAAAGCAAGCGATGAAGTCTTCAACGGTCGATGCCGTACCGTCGCGGCGTTCAAAGTACAGCTGCATGCCGCGCGCGAAAGCGTCATCGCCGATCAAGCGCTTCAACATGCGAATGACCTCGCCGCCTTTCTCGTAGACGGTGGCGGTGTAGAAATTGTCGATCTTCTGATAGCTCGACGGTCGTACCGGGTGCGCAAGCGGGCCGGAATCCTCGACAAACTGTCGAGCGCGCAACCGCTTGACGTCCTTGATGCGTTGCACCGCGCGCGAGCGTTGATCGGCCGAAAATTCCTGTTCGCGGAAAACCGTGAGGCCTTCCTTCAAGCAAAGTTGGAACCAGTCGCGGCAGGTGATGCGGTTGCCCGTCCAGTTGTGGAAATATTCGTGGCCTACAACGGCTTCTATGGCTTCGTAGTCGCCGTCCGTGGCGGTGTCTGGATCGGCGAGGACCAAGGATGAATTGAAGACGTTGAGGCTCTTGTTCTCCATCGCCCCGAAATTAAAGTCGCGGACGGCGACAATGTTGAAGATATCGAGATCGTATTCGCGCTCGAACACGTCCTCGTCCCATTTCATTGAGCGCTTGAGCGAGTCCATTGCATAGAGCGCACGCTGTGCATCGCCGGGATCGACGTAGATCGCCAACGCCACTGTGCGTCCGCTACGCGTGACAAACACATCGTGGATCGCGTCAAACCGGCCTGCGACAAGGGCGAAAAGGTATGACGGCTTTGGATGGGGATCGACCCAAACAGCGAAGTGGCGCCCATTCTCCATATCGCCGCTTTCGACCAGATTGCCATTCGAGAGGAGCGTCGGATACGCGGCCTTGTCGGCTTCAATGCGAACGGCGTAACGCGCCAGAACGTCCGGCCGATCGAGCGCGTAGGTGATTGCGCGAAAGCCCTCGGCTTCGCACTGCGTGCAAAACCGCCCAGCCGACATATAGAGGCCTTCGAGGGCGGTGTTCTGCGCGGGCGCGATGCGTGTGACGATGTCCAGCTTGAACGCGGCCGGCGGATTGTGGACCACAAGCTGACCCGGCTCGATGCTGTACTGATCGGTGGTCAGGGGCCGGCCGTCGATGGTGATGCTTTGCAGCTCCAGCCGTTCGCCGCTGAGCACGAGCGGGCAGGGCGCCTCCACCGTCCGCCGCACTTGGCTGCACGCGGCGACCAAAGTCGCGTCCGGCTCGAGTGCAAACACGAGCGCCACATCGTCGATCACATAGTCCGGTGGGTGATACTCGGAGAGGCGGATGGTCTTGGCTTCGGCGTCGCGCATTGTGGGCTCCCGGAGAGCCCCTCACATGACGCGCCAAAGCCTCAAAATCAATGCGCGTTACTCAGCCGCGACGCTGCTCGCATCGGTGCGCGGCGACGTCTCGTGATAGATAGCTGCGAGCACCATTTCCGCCTGTTGCGCCAGATCCATCAGCTGTGCAGGCGTTTCATGCGAGTAATCTTGCGTGAACTGAATGAGTTCGCGCGAAACCCGCATCAAACGCAGCGCATTGGCGACGATCCGCGCTTGGCGCTCGATGTGCTGCGGGTCGCGGTCATACTCGGCCATCGGCACGCGCCAGCCGCCCCAGTCTTTCTCGTCCGTCACCACCACAGGGTATGTGCCTGGATAGGGGTGGCGTTGCGCGCCGGCATCGGGGCTCAAGCGGTTCACCGCGCGCAGCACGCGCCAGTTCTCAGTCTCTAGGAGGTCCGGCTTTGCCGGCTCGCGATCCTCGGCGGCCAGTTCGTGGGCCTGGAAGTCGCGGCCGAGGCCGACGTCATAGCTGACGCGCAACGGCTCTTCGACACCTTTGACCCATTGCGGATTGACGTGCTCGATCATGGCCCACGTCGCCACGGGTTTGACGTAAACCCGCTGACCTTTGTGAAAGACAGCCTTAGCCATAGGGGACGCTCCGCCCGAAATCCAAGCGGTCGAACCTAATGCATCTCAATTGAGGCTTCGTGAACCGACGTTGACGCCAAGGCGCCCTTTCACACCGGTGCGCGCTCTTGTTAAGGTCGCTTCAACCAAGAAAGCCGGCTGATGTCGGGAGGATAGTGTGAATTTCGATTTTTCCGATGATCAAAAATCGCTGAAAGACCAAGCGAGAAAGTTTCTGTCCGAGAAAGCCGGCGCCAAGGTGACGCGCGGCGTCTTGGATAACGCTGCGGTATCTTTTGACGAAACGCTTTGGCGATCCGTCGCAGAGATGGGCTGGCTGGGTGCGGCCATTCCAGAGGAACATGGCGGCCTTGGCCTCGGCCGGCTTGAATTGTGTGTGCTGGCCGAGGAGCTCGGCCGCGCGGCTGCGCCGATCCCGTTTTCATCGACCGTCTACCTGTTTGCTGAAGCTTTGATGCTGGCCGGCAGCGATGCGCAGAAGGCGGCGCACCTGCCAAAGGTGGCCGCCGGCGACACCATTGGCTGCTTCGCAACCTCGGAAGGGCCAGGCCTCGCCACGCCGTCGAGCATCGAGACCACCTTCTCCGGCGGTGTGCTGAACGGCGTCAAAATTCCGGTCACGGATGGCGATTGCGCGCATTACGCTGTGGTCACAGCGAAGGAAGGCGCAGGCGTTTCGCTGGTGCTTGTCGATCTCACCCAAGCGGGCGTCACCCGCACGACGTTGAAGACGCTCGATCCAACCCGCGGTCACGCCAAGCTTGAATTCAAGAACGCCAAAGCGGAGCGTTTGGGTGCAGCCGGGCAAGGTTGGGAGTTGGCCGAGGCCGTGCTCGACCGCGCGGCCGTGCTCATCGCGTTCGAGCAAGTGGGCGGGTCGCAAGCCTGCATGGAAATGGCGCTCGATTACGCCAAGAGCCGCTACGCGTTCTCGCGGCCCATCGGGTCGTTCCAGGCGATCAAGCACAAGCTTGCGGATATGTATGTCGCCATCGAGGTGGCGCGCTCCAACGCCTATTACGGCGCGTGGGCGCTTTCGACGGAAGCGGCCGAGCTGCCTTTCGCGGCGGCGGCGTCCCGCGTCGCGGCGAGCGATGCATATTACCTGTGCTCCAAGGAGAATATTCAAACCCACGGCGGCATGGGCTTCACGTGGGAGGTGGATTGCCACCTCTTCTTCCGCCGCGCCAAGCTGCTTGCCGTGCAAGCGGGCGCACCGGCCGTGTGGAAGGAAAAACTGGTGAAGCGGCTCGAACAGAAGAATGCGGCGTAGGGAGAAACGACGATGGATTTCAACGATACGCCGGAAGAAGCCAAGTTTCGCGCCGAAGCGCGTGCGTTTCTTGAAGCGAACTGCAAGCCCAAGCAGGCCGAGAACGACCGCATGTCGCGCTCGCTGAAGCCCGAAGAATATATGAAGGCCGCAAAGGTCTATCAAAAGAAAAAGGCCGAGGCGGGCTTCGCCGGCATCACCTGGGCGAAAGAGCAAGGCGGGCGTGGTTTGCCGCCGATCTACAGCGTCATCTTCAACCAGGAAGAAGCCAAGTTCGATGCGCCCTCCGGCGTGTTTTCGATCGGCCTCGGCATGTGCGTGCCGACGGTGATCGCGTTCGCCAGTGACGAGATCAAGAACCGCTACGTCGCCAAATCACTCCAAGGCGAGGAGATTTGGTGCCAGCTGTTTTCCGAGCCAGGCGCCGGTTCAGATGTCGCGGCATCGAAAACGAAAGCCGTGCGCGACGGTGATGATTGGATCGTCAACGGCCAAAAGGTTTGGACAACCGGCGCTCACTTCTCCGACTTCGGCATCGTGCTCGCACGCACCAATCCGGACGTGGAGAAGCACAAGGGCCTCACCATGTTCATCGTCGATATGAAGGCGCCGGGCGTTGAAGTGCGGCCGATCCACCAGATGTCGGGCGGGCGCGATTTCAACGAAGTGTACTTCACCGATGTCCGCATCAAGGACAGCCATCGCTTGGGCGAGACCGGCATGGGCTGGAACGTCGCGCTCGTCACTTTGATGAACGAGCGGCTTGCCGTCGGCGGCTCCTACGGGCCGGATTACAAGGAAATCTTCGAGTTCGCGCGTGGGATCAATTCGCCGACCAGCGACGGCCCACTGATCAAGAACGAAGCGTTCCGCCAGAAGCTCGCTGACTGGATCGTGCGCGCGGAGGGCTATAAGCTCACCAAATTCCGTACCATGACGGCGCTGTCGAAAGGCCAAATGCCAGGGCCGGAGAACGCCATCGGCAAAGTGATCAACGCCAACCAGATGATGGACATCGGCAACACCGCAATCGAAGCGCAGGACCATTACGGCATCATCAACGATCCTGAGCTCGCCGCGCTCGAAGGCGCATTCCACCAAAGCTACATGTTCGCGCCTGGCCTGCGCATCGCCGGCGGCACCGATGAAATTTTGAAGAACATCATCGCCGAACGCGTGCTTGGCCTGCCGCAAGATCAACGCGCGGACAAGGGCATCGCGTTCAAGGATCTGCCGACGGGGCGGTGATCATCGAGCGATCTGTTCAGTTAACACCGCGCCCGTCATCCCGGACACGCGGAGCGTGATCCGGGACCCAGGGCAAATGTCGCGCCCTTCAACTCCTGGGTCCCGGCTCTCCCTTTGGTCGGCCGGGATGACGGTAGGTTTTTGTCGGTGCAGGTTGGCGGCGAAACCCGCGGCCAATCTTAAGCCATTTCATCGAACAAGCTTGGCTCGTTCGCTTTCCAGCCTTCGATCTCCAGCATCTTCAGCTTGGTGATCACGCCGCCATTGGCGGAAAAGCCAACAAGCCGACCATCAGCGCCGATAACGCGATGGCACGGAACGATAATCGGAAACGGATTGCGCCCGAGCGCTTGGCCGACGGCGCGCGCAGCGTCCGGCTTGCCGACGGCGCGGGCGATCTCGCCATACGTGCGCGTCGTGCCCGGCGGAATGGCGCGTGTGGTTTGGTACACACGTGCGTTGAACTCGGCGACGTAGCCCATGTCGAGTTGGATCGCGCGCAGCGTTTTCTTCTCGCCTGCGAGCAATGCTTTAATATCGGCGATGGCGCGCTCGATCGTCCGCGTTGGCGTTTCTTCGTCTGCCTCCGGGCAATGCCGAAGTAGACGCAGCCGCGTTTGCGCGATGGTTTTCTCCGGCAATTGAACGCCCAGAATTCCGTCCTCGGTCCACGCAATTCCACAGCGGCCGATGGGAGTATCGAAGAGGGAATAGGCGCTCATCGGGGTGGCCTTTCTGGTTTCGACGTCGGCCCCCCGGCCACGTCCTGAACTGTACCTCTGAGCCTTGCGGGCAGGGACTCATTGATGTAGAACATATAGAGAACATGACTGTGCGTCTACACACTTCCGTATCCGAAACGATACCTGCCGGCTTCTCCGGTTACCTCGCCCAGATGGCGGGGGCGGCTTTGCATGAGATTTGCCCTGCCGGGCCAGGGTCGGACGCCGCGGCTCTGGGGTTCAGCCTCAGCCTCGCCGCCCATTGGGCGCGAGCTGCGGGCGTGATTTGGGCTGGAGAAGAAGGTCTTTTCGCTGAGGATGGCGCCCCGTACCCGCCTGGGCTCGCCCAGTTTGGGCTAGATCCAGCCAAGCTGATCGTAATCCGCGCGCAAAAACGCGACGAAGCTTTGTGGGCTGCAGAGCAGGGGCTCGCCGCATCGGGCGCCGTTGTGATCTGTGCGCTCTCCGATCGCGGCAAGCCGCTCGATCTGAAGGCGACGCGCCGCTTGCTCCTCTTCGCTGAGCGTAATAATTCGCGCTGCTTGCTGTTGCGCCCGCTTACGGACGCGAGCGCGGCGTGGACGCGCTGGGCCGTCGCGCCCGCGCCAAGCGACGCCGCCCCGAGAGAACTTGGCGCCCCTGCCTTCAACCTCGAACTCACCCGCAACCGCGCTGGCCCCGCCGGCGCCCGCTTCATTGTCGAATGGAACGCCCATGAGCGACGCTTTGCCGAACGCAACGCGCTGGCTCGCGATCTATCTGCCGCGCCTGAGAACCGATCGGCTGATCCGATCCAGTTGCACGGATAAGGATCGCCCGCTCGCGACATACTCCAAGGAAGCCGGTGCGTTTCTGCTCACCGGTGTCGATGCACGCGCCGCCGCACTTGGCCTCAAGCTCGCCATGTCGCTCGCCGACGCGCGCGCCATTCATCCGAATCTCAACGCCGTTGAAGGCGCGCCGGATGAGGACGCCCGCACGCTCGACAATATCGCCGCCTGGTGCGAGCGCTTTACGCCAATTGTCGTTGTCGATGCGCCCGAGGGGCTTTTCCTCGATGTCACCGGTTGCGCGCACCTGTTCGGCGGCGAGGAAAAACTGCGCGATCAGATCGTCACGCGCCTCCACGCTCAAGGCTTCGCCGCCCGCGCCGAAATCGCGCCGACCACAGGCGCGGCTTGGGCGTTCGCGCGCTACGGCAAGAGGAGTGACGACCTGTTCACCGCGCTCGCGCCGTTGCCGGTGGATGCGCTACGACTGAACGAAGCCGCCGCCGCTTTGCTGCACCGCCTTGGCCTGCGCACCATCGCCCAGCTTTTCAACGCACCGCGCGCCAATTTCACCGCCCGCGCCGGCGAGCACGCGATGTTGCGACTTGATCAAGCGCTCGGCCACGCTCGCGAAGTGCTGACGCCGCGGCGTCCCGCGCCGCCGGTTTACGCGCTGCGGCGTTTCCTCGAACCCATCTTCACGATGGAGGCGATGCTTGAGGTTACGCAAACGCTCTGCGCCGATGTGCTGGAGAAGCTCGATCTGCGTGGCGCGGGGCTCCGGCGGGCGGAGCTGCATCTGTTTGGCGTCGATGGCCGCGACCGCGACATCCAGATTGGCGCGAGCCGGCCGGAGCGCGACCTCAAACCCCTGATGCGGCTCTTCCGCGAAAAGCTGGATCGCGCAGCGGAAAACCTCAACGCCGAGTTCGGCATCGAAGCCGCGCGCCTCGATATCGTGCAGATGGAGCGTGTTGACGGCGTCGCGCGCACGCTTGTCACGATGGAGGAAGCGCAAGCGAGCGCGGAGAAGATTGATGCCTTTGTCGACGTCTTGAGCGCACGCCTCGGCGGCCAGCGCGTCTTGCGTCCCCAAATGCACGCGCTTAATGCGCCCGAACGCGCAGGCGGCTGGAAGCCTGCTCTTTCTGCCCCCGCTTGCGGGGGAAGTGGATCGCGCGAAGCGCGAGACGAAGGGGGGCTTCGCCTATCCCCCCTCAGTCATCGCGCTGCGCGCTCTGACAGCTCCCCCGCAAGCGGGGGAGCAAAGCCGCCAAAGGACAACGTGCCGCGCCGCCCGCTCACCATGTTTGCGTGCCCGCAATTGATCGACGCCATCGCCACGGTTCCGGACGGTCCGCCCATCCGCTTCCGCTGGCGACGCGTGTTGCGCGAGGTCGCACGTGCGGAAGGGCCGGAACGGATCAGCGGCGATTGGTTGGGCGGTGCGCCGACGCGCGATTATTATCGCGTCGAGGATAAAGCTGGCCGCCGTTACTGGCTCTATCGCGAAGGGCTCTACGGCGAAGGCGATGTCGTTCCGCGCTGGTTCGTGCACGGGCTGTTCGCATGAGCTTTGCTGAGCTTTGCGTCACCACCAATTTTTCCTTCCTCCGCAGCGGCTCACATCCGGAGGAGATGACGGAGCAGGCCAAGCTGATTGGTCTTGCCGGCATTGGCGTCGCCGATCGCAACACGCTCGCCGGCGTTGTTCGCGCGCATGTGGTGGCGAAGGAAAAGAAACTCCGCATGATTGTCGGCGCGCGACTGGTGTTTCGCGACGGAACGCCGGACCTGATCGCTTATCCGAAAGACCGCGCCGCCTACGCCAATCTCACGCGCTTGCTCACCGTGGGAAACCGCCGTGCGCCGAAGGGCGAATGTTATCTGGATTTCGCGGATTACCTTGCCCACGCCGAGGGGCTTCAAACGATCCTCGTGCCTGTCTTTGCTCCTGGCGAAACACCGGACGGGTTCGCGCTTTATCTCCAGCAGATCAAGCAAGTCGCCGGCGCCGCGTGGCTCGCCGCGCCGTTCCGTTTCGACGGCGAAGAGCGGCGCAATTTGCGGCTGTTGAAGCAACTCGCCGCCCAAACCGGCGCGCGTCTGTTGGCGACGACCGAGCCGCTAATGCATGTTCCCGAACGTCGTGCGCTGCTCGATATCGTCACCTGCATCCGCGAAAAGAAGAAGCTCGACGAAGCGGGCGATTTGCTCGCGGTGAACGCCGAGCGCCACCTCAAGCCGCCAGAAGAAATCGTCCGCCTCTACGCCGCCACGCCGGAAGCGGTGGCGGAAAGTTTGCGCTTCCTTGAAGGCATAAGCTTCTCGATGGAGCATCTGCGCTACGAATACCCGGAAGAAACCGCCGCTGGCTTCTCCGATCCGCAAGACGCGCTGGAGCATCTCGTGTGGGAGGGCGCGGAGGATCGTTATCCCAATGGCGTGCCGGAAAAAGTGAGAGACGCGCTGACCCGTGAACTCGGGATCGTCGGACGCATGCGTTATGCGCCGTATTTTCTCACCGTCGCCGATATCGTGCGCTTCGCGCGTTCCGGGGTCGATAAAGACGGCAATCCGGTCAAGCCAATTCTGTGCCAAGGGCGCGGTTCGGCGGCGAATTCCGCCATCTGCTATTGCCTCGGCATCACTTCGGTCGATCCAGCGCGCAACACGCTCTTGTTCGATCGCTTCGTCTCCGAAGAACGCGGCGAACCTCCGGACATCGACGTCGATTTCGAGCACGAACGCCGCGAAGAGGTGATCCAGTACGTCTATCAGAAATACGGCCGCGATCGCGCGGGGCTGGCCGCGACTCTCATATGCTATCGCGGCCGCAGCGCCATTCGCGAGGTCGCGAAAACGTTCGGCTATTCCGAGGATCGCGTCAGCAGTCTCGCCAAGATGTTGCACTGGTGGTCAAGCGGGGTTTCCGAGCGTGATCTCAAAGAAAACGGCCTCGACGTCGCGGACCCGAAACTCATGGCGTGCGTGAGATTGGCCAACGAGCTGCAAGGCTTTCCGCGTCATCTCTCCCAGCACGTGGGCGGCTTCGTGATTACGCGTGAGAAGCTGCACGACGTCGTGCCGGTGCAGAATGCGGCGATGGACGAGCGCACTGTCGTTGAATGGAATAAGGATGATCTCGAAGATCTTGGAATCTTGAAGGTCGATCTGCTTGGGCTTGGGATGCTCACGTGTTTGCAAAAAGCGTTCGATCTCCACAAGAAACACTACCCAGACGACGATTGCATTAAGCTCACGTCTCCCACGGACGATCCGCGCGTTTACAAGATGCTGCATCGCGCGGATTCGATCGGTGTGTTTCAGGTCGAAAGCCGGGCGCAGATGTCGATGCTGCCGAGGCTCAAGCCTGTCGATTTTTACGATCTCGTGATTGAGGTTGCGATCGTTCGCCCAGGCCCGATCCAGGGCGGGATGGTGCATCCGTATCTGAAGCGTCGCCAAGGTTTGGAAAAGCCTATCGCGCCCAAGCCGGAGCTTTGGGAGGTGCTGAAGCGCACGCTCGGCGTGCCGCTGTTCCAAGAGCAAGCCATGCAGATCGCCATCGTTGCTGCGGGTTTCTCACCGCCGGAGGCGGATAAACTGCGACGCGCCATGGCGACGTTCAAGCGTGTCGGCACGATCGGTTCGCTGAAGGCCAAGTTCATCGACGGCATGCTCGCCAACGGCTACGAGCGCGCCTTCGCGGAGGCCTCGTTCGCTCAAATCGAAGGCTTCGGCGAATACGGCTTTCCCGAAAGCCATGCCGCGAGCTTTGCGATCCTTGTCTACGCTTCGTCCTGGCTCAAATGTTATTATCCAGACGTGTTCGCCGCCGCTTTGTTGAACGCGCAGCCGATGGGCTTTTACGCCCCGGCACAGATCGTGCGCGACGCGGTCGATCACGGCGTCGAGGTGCGCTCCATTGATGTGAATTGCTCCGAATGGGACAACATTCTGGAAGATGGCCCCGTCGCCGCCCAGCGTCTGCATGCGCGTCACATCGAGATGGAAAACGACGTGCGTAGCACGCACGCGATGCGCCTCGGTTTTCGCCAGGCCAAAGGCTTGGATGAGGCGGAGCTCAAACAACTCGTGGATCGCCGCGGCGTTGGATACGATTCAGTACGAGACGTCTGGCTCCGCAGCGGCGTGCGCCCATCCACCATCGAACGCTTGGCGGATTTGGATGCGTTCCGCTCCATCGGCTTAGATCGCCGCGACGCATTGTGGGCGGCGCGCGGCCTCAACCGCGTCGGCGGGCAGGAGGATTTGCCTCTATTCGCCGGGCGTCGCGGCGTCGATCCGAGTCTCGAACCGGATTTCGATCTGCCGTCCATGCACATGGGTGAGCACGTTGTGGAGGATTATCGCACGCTCGGGCTGTCGCTGAAAACACACCCTGCCGCGTTGCTGCGCGACGAACTCAGTGCGCGCCGCGTCATAAAGAGCGAACAGCTTACGCACATCCCCAATGGCCAGCGCACGCGTGTCGCCGGCCTTGTGCTTGTACGTCAGCGCCCCGGCACGGCGTCCGGCGTCATTTTCATGACGTTGGAGGACGAAACCGGCATCGCCAATATCGTCGTCTGGCCCAAGCTGTTCGAGCAATTCCGCGCCGAGGTGATCGGTGGGCGCCTCGTGGCGATTGATGGGCCGGTGCAAAGCGAAAGCGGCGTCATTCATGTGATCGCTGAGCGTGTCTACGATTACACGCCGTTGCTGGCGAAGCTCTCGATCGCCGGCCCGCAAATCGATCCGTCCGGCCCCACTGACGAACCGCGTCGTGGCGGCCAAGGCGACGCGCGCATGCAGCACCCACGCAATGTGCGCATCGATTTAAAAGTGGAGCCACCGCCCGCGGCCGGCGTGATGCCCAAAGGGCGGAATTTTCATTAAGTGCGCCAGCGGGCGTAGATCGCTGTCGGCAGTACGCGCTCATCGTCGGCGTGCGGCAACGCCATTTCACCAAATTCCCAGGCGCCGCCCCGGAATGATGTGGCGTCCTGGGCGGCCTGTGCGAGCGCGATGAACGACAGGCGCACGGCGTAGACGGTGAGGATCATGAATTGCCCTGGTCGCGCATCGCCCAGCAGCGCGGCGCAATCGCGGATCAATTCCGAGAGAGTGTCCTCAAGCTTCCACGTTTCGCCATTGGGGCCGCGCCCATACTTTGGCGGGTCGAGGATGATGCCGTGGTAGCGTTTGCCGCGCCGCAGCTCGCGCTTTACGAACCCGTGGGCGTCGTCGCAAATCCAACGGATCGGCGTATTGTCCAATCCAGCCGCGGCTTGGTTCTCCCGCGCAAATCCGATCGCCTTCTTCGACGCGTCAACATGCGTGACCTTCGCGCCGGCGCGCGCCGCCGCAAGCGACGCGAGGCCAGTATAGCCAAACAAGTTCAGCACTTCGGCAGACTGTTCACGCTTCACGCCGCTGATTGCGTCGGCGGCATAACGCCAATGCACCGAATGTTCGGGGAAGAAGGCCAAGTGCCTGAACGGCGTCGGACGTGAGAGAAACGTCATCCCATCCCAGGCGATCGGCCATGTCGGCGGCAGTTCGCGGTCGAAGCGCCAGCGTCCCGCTTCGCTTTCTTCGTCGCCGCTTGCCGCGAACACTGCGTCTGCTTTCGCCCATTCGTTTTCGCGTCGTGGCCTCCACAGCGCCTGCGGCTCGGGCCGGTCGAAGCGATAAGGTCCGACTTGCTCAAGCTTGCGGCCGTTGCCGGAATCGATAACGCGATACTCGCGCCAATCGTCAGCCACTAGGATTTTAGGCACGGGCGCCGTCATAGCCTCGCCTCCGCCACACATCGTAAAGTGTCACCGCCGTCGCGACGGCCAGGTTCAAGCTGTCCGCCCGCCCGCGCATCGGCAGCTTTACCAAGAGATCGCACGCGGCCTCCATCTCGGCGCTGAGGCCCGATTGTTCGTTGCCCATGAGCACAATGATCCGCCCGCCAACACCGACGTCGTCGCCCAGCGCCGCGCCCTTCAGCGATGTCCCGAGCAGTTTGGCGCCGCGCGTGCGTTTGAACCGCAGAAGTTCGTCGAACGACGCGCGGGCGATCTTGACGCCGAACACCGACCCCATGGTCGCACGCACGGCTTCAATCGAAAATGGGTCGCAGCTCTCGCCGACCAGGACAACGCCGCCTGCGCCGACTGAGTCTGCGGTGCGCATGATCGTGCCCAAATTGCCGGGGTCACGGACGCCATCGAGGGCCACGATCAGCTCGCCGTTGATCTCCTCGATCGGCGCAAGGCGCTGCTTGTAGGCGCCGATCACCGTCTGGGCGTTCTCGCGTTTGGCGATTTGAGCGAGGATGGCCTCGCTTGTCTCCACGACCCGCACCCGCCGCGCCCCGGCGCGATTTACCAAGTCGCGCACCTGAGGGCGCTCGAGTGCCGCTTCCGACACCACCAGAATTTCCGGCCACACCCCGACATCGGCCGCCTCCAGAGCGAGGCGAGCACCTTCGGCGAGGAACAAGCCGGTTTCGGCGCGTCCCTTCTTCGCGTGTAGCGATTTCAGCGTTTTGATGAGCGGATTGGCGGCGCTCGAGATCTTGTGCGGCATGGGCTCCAACCGCGCTCAACCGCGGGGGTTTTCCGTTTCTCGCTTATTTTGATTGAGGTTAGAAGGGCAAGTGGGGCGAAAAGGCACACGCGACGCGGGAAAATATGGTCGGGCTCATCCTTTCTGAGGTGCTGTTGTTCGCGGTCGCGATTGTGGCCGGCTTTGCGATCGGCTGGCGCGTTCATGTCGTGGCTGAGACGGCGCGTCGCCGAGAGGCCGAGCGCGAGATTGATTTGCTGCGCGCCGCTCTGAGCGACGCCCAAGTGCGCCGCGCGCGGATTTCGTGATGACTGACGAGAGCTCCCTTCGTCGTTTGTTTTGGGTAGGCGTGGCGGGCGTCGCCGTCGCAATGCTTGGCGGCGTGTTTGGTGCGCACGATGGTTCGGTCTGGCGCATGCCGCGCGCTCTCGACGCGAGGGTCGAAGCGGCCTTGCAACGCGCGAACATGCCTGGGCTCGACGTGCGCATGCAGGGGCAGCGCGCCATCGTCAGCGGCATTGTTGAAACCGAGGAGGACGTCGAAGCCGCACGCCAAGCGACACTCACCGCCGCCGGCGCCGGCGGCGCGTGGGCCGGTGGGATCACGAGTGTTGATGTCTCCGGCGTAAGCGCTGGCGTTTTCGAGCGCCCCTATGCGTGGAGCGTACGGCGCGATGGTAATCGTGTTCGACTAAACGGCGCCGTGCCCAGTGAGACCTCGCGTGAGCGCCTCATGGAAACCGCGCGCGCCTCGTTTCCAAATGCTGAAGCGATTGACGAGATGCGCGTCGTTGGCGGCGCCCCCAGCTCCACATTTACCGATGTGGCGCGCCAAGCGATCATTGAGCTCGTGAATCTGCGCAATGGGCAAGTCCGCATTGTCGACAACCAAATTGCCGTCATTGGCGATGGCGACGGTGAAGTGGTTGACGCGCTGCAGCACCGATACGCCAGTCCGCCGCCGCCATTTCGCGCGCGACTGGATCTCACTATAGATGGCCTCGACATCGCCAACCCGGAGCTTCAGGGGCTCGACTTAAGGTCCGGCCGCGCCGAGACGTGCGCTCAGGCGTTTGATCGGCTGCTCGACGGGAATGTCATCAGCTTTGCGTCTGGCTCGGCGGCAATCGATCCATCAAGCCGTCGATTGCTGAATTCGCTGGCGTCGGTGGCGCTTCGCTGCGACCGATTCACTATCGAGGTGTCGGGTCACACCGACAATCAAGGCGCGCGTGAACTCAACATGACCTTGTCCGAGGCGCGCGCAGAGGCGGTTGCGGCGTATCTCGCAAGCCAAGGCGTGTCTCGCGCGCGGTTGCGTGCGCAGGGCTTTGGTCCCGACCGGCCGCGCGCGCCAAACACGACGCCATCCGGACAGGCGCAAAACCGACGCATCGACTTCAGCGTGAGCGGGTAAGTCATGATCTATTTGATCACACAATTGGCTGGGTTTTTGCTGCTTGCTTCGGCAAGTGCAGCGCTGATGGGCTGGGTGTACGCAGCGGTTCAAGCGATGCCCGCGCGGGCGCGCCAGCGTTCGGAACGCGAGGCTTTGGTGCGTGATCTGCGCGCTCTCGCTACAGCTGAAGGCGGCGCGCCGGCGCCGCTTGCCGACCCGGAGCTCGCATCGTTGCGTAGCCGGGTCGCCCTTGAAGGCGCCCGCGCCGCGGAGGCAGAGCGCAACCTAGAGGCCGCGCGCGCCCGCGCCGACGACGCCGTGAGCCGCATTGCGGAACTGGAACGCGCGCTCGAGCAGCAATCACCCGCGCCCGAGATCATGCCGTCCGACGCCATTGAGGTAGAGGCGATTCCAGTGCTCGCCACCGACAGTGCATTGCAGGCGTGGCGCTTGCGCTATTTCGAGCAGCGCGTGCGTTACCTGGAGGCAACGCTCGCGCCTGCGGCGCCGCCGGCGCTTGAGGTCGCTGATCCCGCGCCCTTGGAATGGCGCGCGCGCGTCGCCGAGGCGCGAGCGTCTCACCTTGAAGAGGAAGTGCGCAACGCCGAGCGCGGTGCGCGCAATGAGCCGGCGCCGATCGACCCTGAGCCACAAGAAGTGTCCGCGTTCGCGGCCGACGTCGAGACGGATGCACTGCTGCGTTGGCGGATGCTGTATCTTGAGCGCCGCGTTGCTCACTTGCAGGCAGAAGCCGCCGCGGCCCCGCCACCTGCGCCCGTTTCCGCGCCAACGGGCCCCGATCCTGAATTGTGGAAGTGGCGTTCGCGCTACCTCGAAGCACGCTTGCGCCATTTGGAATCGCGTGAACCACTCATGCCGCCGCAGACGGCGCCTGCGGTTGCGGTTGCACCGCAGGTCGTAGCTGCCGATCCGGATGAGCCGCCAGAGCGCGTCACGCGCCTGGTGCCCGCAGGAGCCGAGGAGCGCCCGCCGACTTTGCCTGGTCCGCGCGGCGGCGCGCCGGACGACCTTACCCTGATCGACGGCGTCAGCCAGCTTCAGCAAACCACGTTCTATTCGCTCGGCGTGTTTCACTTCGACCAGATCGCTTCTTGGTCGCCGGCCAATGTCGCTTGGGTTGACCAGTATTTGCGGCTGCGCGGTCGCATCGTTGACGAAGAATGGGTTGAGCAGGCCGAGGACCTCTCCCGTGACGGCGTGGTCGCTGCACGGCGCGTGCTTGAGGGCGAGGACGCTTAAGCGACAGCGCCAAGTACGGCCAGCACGCTCGCGCCGTGCCGCGCAAGCTTGGCTTCACCAATGCCCGAGATGCGCCCCAGCGCCGACAAATTGGCTGGCTTTGCTGTGACAATCGCCGCCAGTGTCGCGTCGTGAAAAATCACGTAAGGCGGAACGCCAAGCGCGGCCGCGGTCTCGCGCCGCCAATTGCGCAACGCGTCGAACAATTTGGCGTCGTCGCCGCTGAAGCCGGCCTGTGTGCCTTTTTTGGCGCCGCGCGCGGCGCGGCGCTCCTCCTTGGAGCGGCGGCCTGATTTGAGCTCCTCGCGGATGCGCACTTGGCGCTCCTTGCGGAAGATTGCCCGCGATGCCTCTTCGTCCGCGACAGCCAGCGTGGGGCGCTCGGTTTCGTCCTCCGTCAGCACGCCTTCAAACAAAAGGTGCTCGATCACACGCCGCCACAACGCTTCGCTCTGGTCAGCGCCGATGCCGTAAGTCGTCCGCGTCGCGTATTGTTCGTCCAGCCCATCGCGCGGCGCGCCGCCAAGCAAATGGTGGATTACGCGCCCACGCCCGAACCGTTGATCCATCCGGATCACCGCTGAGATCGCCTTCGCCGCAAATTCCGTCGCATCAATCGAAGCCGGCGGATCGGCGCAAATATCGCACACGCCACATGGCTCCGCATTCTCTTCGCCGAAATAACGCCGGACGCCGGCGCGGCGGCAGGTGAGGCCATCTAGGAAATTATAAAGCTGGCGAGCCTTTTTGATCTGTACCGCCTTAACTTGATCCGCTGCACTTGATTGGTTTGCGAACATGAGCGCGCGCCGCAGATCGCCTGCGCCGTAAAGCGCGACCCCTTCGGATTGTTCGCCGTCGCGGCCTGCGCGGCCAACCTCTTGCCAATACGCTTCTATCGATTTGGGCGGGTCGGCATGGATCACGTAGCGTACGTCGGGTTTGTCGACGCCCATGCCGAACGCGACGGTCGCCACCATCACCACATCATCGGCTTCTTGGAAGTGGTGCTGACGCTGCGCGCGCAGCGGAGCATCAAGGCCGGCGTGATAACCGAGCGCGTCGATGCCTGCAGCTTGCAGGTTGGCGGCCAGCGTCTCGACATTATCGCGCGTCGCGGCGTAAACGATGCCTGACACGCCCTTGCGCGCCGCAGCCAACTGCAACACCCGTTCGCCTGGTTTGGCGCCCTTGCGCTCTGCGCTGAGCACCAGATTCGGCCGATCGAACGAAGCGACGAAGGCGCGCGCGTCTTGCAGCTGAAGCTGCTCACGGATATCGGCTTGGGTCCGGAGATCGGCTGTCGCCGTCACTGCAATGCGCGGCGTTCGCGGAAACAGCTCCGCCAGCCTCCCCAGCGCGCGATAGTCAGGGCGGAAGTCGTGTCCCCATTGGCTGACGCAATGCGCCTCATCGATGGCGATCAAAGACAGCGGGCATTGCTGCAGGAAGTTCAGAAGGTTCGACGCGAATAAACCTTCGGGGGAAACATAGATGAGATCGAGCTTGCCTTCGCGCATCGCGGCCAAGCATTCATTGCGCGCGTCGCGGTCGAGCGACGAATCCAACCGCGCTGCGGCGATGCCCGCCACGCGCAGCGCCGCGACTTGATCCTGCATCAACGCGATGAGCGGCGAGACCACCAGCCCGCAGCCCGGCCGAAGGATCGCCGGAATTTGGTAGCAGAAGCTTTTGCCGCCGCCGGTCGGCAGCACCGCCATCACGTCGCGCCCGGCGAGCACTTCGCCGATCACGTCCGCTTGCAGGCCGCGAAACTCGGCATGGCCGAATACGCGCTGCAGAAGCTCGCGGGCGGTGGAGAGGTCGGCCATTGGCCGTACTTAGGAGCGCTCTGCCTGCTTGTGCAATCCAAGCGCGCCGAAGCAGATGGCCGCTTGTCCGGCCCAATAGATTATCCAGCCAGCAAAGCTGCGCCAGAACGCCAGTGTCGGATCGCTGGCGGTATGGAACATGTTCCAGGCGACGAAGCCGTCGGAGATGAAGAACAACACCGCGCCCGCCATCGCCAGCCAGCGTGTGGCAGGCAGCGTGAAGGACGCAAGCGCCATGAGGGTGAGGACGCCGGTGTAGACGCTGAGCGGTGCGAACATCGCATTGTCGCGCGGCACGAGCAGCGATGTCATCGCGAACGCGGCGACGACGAGCGCCAGCGCGGCGAGCAGGCGCGTCGGCTGCTTCAACGCGGAGACGCCGAGGCCGACGCGGAGAAAAAGCGCGATGTAGAAGAGGTGGCCGATAAAAAACGCGAGCGCGCCGTAGAGAAACGTCTCCGGGCTCCACGCCAACAACGCATCGCCCAGCGCGCCAAAGAGGAGGCCCGCCGCAAGCAGGCGCGAGCGCGTGATAAGGGCGATCAGCCCGAGGATGATGATGCTGGAGGCTTTGAAGATCGTGCCGACGACGAAAGGCGGATCGCCGGCGTAGAGGCTTGAGCCGAACGCGCCGTAGGCGATGGCTAGGATGGCGGAGAGGGCTAGGAGCGCCGTCGTCACGTATATCTCCGTTCTTCTTGGACCTTTCGATCGCAGGATTCACAAAGAACTCGAGTGTTCTCCAAAGTGTATCCCTTGGGCGCGTCGTAACGATCCAGAACGGCATACTTCTCCGGCAGAAGATTGGAGCACACGGCACATATGTCGTTCTGCTCTCTACGTTTTTGAGTCTTGATCTTGCGGCGAACCATTGGTCCGTCGCGTTCGTCATAAACGAGTTCTTTCGAGATCTTGCGCCGATAGGCGAAGAGAAGATCGGAATCTCCGCACGCTAGAGCATCAAGCTTTAGCCGGATTTCTTCGAGCAACCGATGTGCTTTCTCTAATTCTGAGCCGGAGAGCCTTCTATTGGGCATCAGTCCTTCCGCGCCGGCTGCGCATACCCGAGCTTCTGGTTCAGCGCGCTGAGCAGGTCTTGCGCGATGTCCGCGATCACGCCGCCGGGCGGGTAGACGGCCGCCGCGCCCATGTCTTTTAGTGTTGCGATATCTTCCGGCGGGATAACGCCGCCGACGACGATCATGATGTCGCCGCGTCCGCGTTCGGTGAGCGCCGCGCGCAAAGCGGGCGTGAGCGTGAGGTGGCCGGCCGCCAGCGAAGACACGCCGACAATATGTACGCCCTTGGCGATGGCTTGGTCGGCGACCTCTTCCGGCGTTGCGAACAGCGGGCCGATCTCGACATCGAAGCCAAGATCGCTGAACGCGCTGGCGACAACCTTTTGTCCGCGATCGTGGCCATCCTGTCCCATCTTAGCGACGAGGATGCGTGGGCGTTTGCCTTCGCTCTCCTCGAATGCCTTCACGCTCTGCCGCGCGCGCTCAACCGCGCCGTCGTTTGCGGCCTCGCGCGAGTAAACGCCGGTTACAAGCCGGATCGGCGGCTGGTGGCGGTTGAATGCGCGTTCGAGCGCAAGCGACATCTCGCCGACAGTAGCTTTCGCCCGGCCGGCCTTAACCGCCAGCTCCAGCAGATTGCCTTTGCCGATGGCGCCGTTGTGCAACGCTTCGAGCGATGCTTGCACCGCCACTTCATCGCGCTCACCGCGCAGGCGCTTCAGCTTATCAAGCTGCATCGTCCGCACCTTGGCGTTATCGACCTTCAGCACCGGAACCTCTTCTTCCACATCGAGCTTGAACTTGTTCACGCCGACGATGGTTTGATGCCCGGTGTCGATCCGCGCCTGTGTGCGGGCCGCGGCTTCCTCGATGCGCGCTTTCGGCAAGCCTTGATCGATCGCTTCCGACATGCCGCCGAGTTTCTCGACTTCTTCGATGTGGGCCCACGCTTTCGCCGCGAGGTCGGCCGTGAGGCGTTCGACATAATACGAACCGCCCCAGGGATCGGCGGGGCGCGTCACGCCGCCTTCGCTTTGCAACAGGATTTGCGTGTTGCGGGCGATGCGAGCCGAGAAATCCGTTGGCAGCGCGAGCGCTTCATCCAGCGAATTGGTGTGCAGCGATTGGGTGCCGCCATAGGCCGCCGCCATCGCTTCGACGCAGGTGCGCACGGCGTTGTTGTAAACGTCCTGCGCGGTGAGGCTCCAGCCGCTGGTTTGGCAGTGCGTGCGCAGCGCGCGGGATTTGTCGCTGGCGCCGAATTGCGTGAGCAGCTTCGCCCACAACAGACGCGCGGCGCGCATCTTGGCGATCTCCATGAACGGGTTCATGCCGATCGCCCAAAAGAACGAAAGCCGCGGTGCAAACTCGTCGATCTTCAAACCCGCCGCCACACCTGCGCGCGCGTACTCGACGCCATCGGCCAGCGTGTAGCCAAGCTCGAGGTCGGCCGTCGCACCGGCTTCCTGCATGTGATAGCCACTGATTGAGATTGAATTGAACTTCGGCATCTCCTTCGCAGTGTAAGCGAAGATGTCCGAGACGATCCGCATCGACGGCTTGGGCGGATAGATGAACGTGTTCCGCACCATGAATTCTTTGAGGATGTCGTTCTGGATCGTGCCGCTGAGCTTCGCGTGCGGCACGTTCTGCTCTTCGCCGGCGACGATATAGAGCGCCATGATCGGCAGCACCGCGCCGTTCATGGTCATCGACACGCTCATCTGATCGAGCGGAATGCCGGCGAACAATGTCCGCATGTCGTAGATGGAATCGATCGCCACGCCGGCCATGCCGACATCGCCAACGACGCGCGGGTGATCCGAATCGTAGCCACGATGCGTGGCCAGATCGAACGCGACCGAAAGGCCCTTCTGTCCGGCCGCCAGATTGCGGCGATAGAAAGCGTTTGAATCCTCCGCCGTCGAAAAGCCGGCGTATTGCCGGATCGTCCACGGTTGCTGCACGTACATCGTCGGGTACGGCCCGCGCCCGTACGGTGCGAGGCCCGGATAGCCATCGACAAAGTCTAGTCCCTCGCGGTCTTTGGCGTCATATGCGGTCTTCACCGCGATGCCTTCCGGTGTGAGCCACGTGTCGCCCAACATCGGTGCGGTGCGCGCTACATCTGGGTCGCTGAGCGCGAGCTTGGAGAAGTCGGGGAGGGTCATGAGTTTGGCCGTGGGCTTGGTGATGCAAAATTGGCGAGTGCACGCGCATCGCCGCGGAAGGCGTTGAGATCGATCGGGCCACTGACGCCCTGCTTATGGCCGCGATTGTGGTGCTGCCAAATGATCCAATCGCGCTCGCGAAAACGCGGCTCGACGCCGAGCGAGCGGATCCAAAAGCGTTCGCCGGTCATATCGGTGAGATGCAGATCGTGAAATTCGCGCGTCGTATAAATCAGCGGGCGCACGCCATAATGCGCCTGCACGATGTCAAGGAACACGCGCGCTTCGCCGACGACATCCGTCATCGTCGGCCCGCGCCGACAGGGGCCCTTGTGTTCGAGGTCGAGCGCGTGCGGCAGCGCGCCGGCGACGCGCGGAACGATGGCGATAAAATTGGCCGCTTGCCGTGCGCCCGGTTGGCAGAGCGTGAAGAAATGGTACGCGCCGCGATAGAGCCCCGCCGCGCCCGCCGCGTCCCAATTGAACGCGAAGCGTTCATCAACGTGATCGGCGCCCTCGGTTGCCTTGATGTAGGCGAACGCCACATCGTCAGCGGCCAAAGCGCGCCAGTCGATCGCGCCCTGATGCCAAGACACGTCAACGCCCTGCACATAGCGGTTGGCCCAAGGCGTCCACCAACCGCCCGCAAGCGCGCCAAGCGCTCCAATTGCGAAAACAGCGCCAAACGCGAACGCGGCCAACACCGCACGCTGCCGACCTTCGCGGCCAGTGCGGCAAACGTCGCGCGCCATCGGAGGCGTGTCTGACGCCATTAGGGCCCAACACCTAGCGCCGCATGCAGCGTTTTCAGCTCCGCGACCATATCCTGCCCGACAAACACAAACTGGTCGACGCCGGCGGCGCGCAAACTGGCTTCCGCTTCGCCCGGTTTGCCCGCCAGCACCAACCAGTCCGAGCCCGCATCCTTGAGTGCGCGCGCTGCGTGCTGTGCATGCTCGGCGTAGCAGGCATCCGTGCCGGTGATCACCGCGACGCGCACCCCGCTTTGCCGGAATGCCGCGACCAGCGTCTCCATCGTCGCGTGATGTGATTCAGGTCCGATTGCGTCTACGCCGCCGGCGGCGAAAGCGTTGCGCGCGAAGTTCGCGCGCGGCGTGAACTCCGCCAGCGCGCCCATGTTGGCGAAGAATACTTTGGCCCCGCGCGCTTCGGCGCTCGCGCGCAGCTCTTCAAACGGCGCGGCCCAGCGGATCGGCGCGAGCGGAGTTGCCTTCACATCACGCGTCGCGCGCTTGGGCGCCGCTTTGGCGGGTATAGCAGCGCCCGCATCGACGGCGGGCAACGCAACGCCAAGCAGCGGAAAGTCGGTGACGCCAGTGATGGCTTCCTTGCGTCGCGCGAACGCCGCTTCGCGTTTGGCGCACGCGGCACTGACGTCCTGCTGCAGCGTTCCCGTCGTAAGCGCCGCGACAATGCCGCCAGCTGCCTCGATTGTTTGCATTTTTCTCCAGGCAATGTCAGCCAGGTCGCGCGTCAGCTTTTCGACGAACCACGCGCCGCCGGCTGGGTCGGCGACGTGTCCGAGCCGACTCTCTTCCATCAGCACAAGCTGGGTGTTGCGCGCGACGCGCCGTGCGAATGGCGTGGGGCGTCCAATCGCGTCGCTGAACGGCAGGGTGGTGACCGCCTGCGCCCCGCCGATCACTGCCGCAAACGCGGCTGTCGTGACGCGCAGAATGTTGGTGTGGGAGTCGTATCGCGTCATCATCCGGCGTGAGGTGACAGCGTGAATGCGCGCTCCGCGATGCACCGCTTCCACGCCTGAGGCTTCCAGAACGCGCGCCCACGTCAGCCGCAACGCGCGGACCTTGGCGGTTTCCACCAAAACGTCGGGACCAATGGCGACTGTAAACTCCATTGTCTGCGCCGCGTCGGTAGGCGAGACGCCGACTTCACCGAGCGCGCGCAAATAGGCGATGCCCGTGCTCAAAGCTGCGGCGATTTCCTGCGCTTCGGTTCCGCCGGCTTCATGCACCGGCCGCGCGTCGACGCGCAGCGCCCGCGCCGCGGGCATGGTTGCGCGCGCTTTAGTGGCAAATCGTGCGGCATCGGCGATATCGGCGCGGGCGGTTGCGCCGGTGCGCATCAGCGTGCCGATAGGATCGACATTGAATGCGGTGCCTGGCGAAGCGACGCCGCGCAGTTTGGCCGCCAACAGGTCCGCGGCCCACAATCCGTCTGCGCCGGCATCGAGCGACACTGGCGCGGCCTCGAGGACAACGTTCGCCAGGGCGATGTCAAGATCAACGCCGCCACGGATCGCTACACCCGCCGCGCCGCTTGGGTCGATCACCAACTCAATGGCGCCAACGCCGCCTTGCAGGTCAGCAAGTATGGCCTTGTTGGCGTGTTCGGGATCGGCGTGATCAAAGCTTTGGCGGATGGTCCACCCAGCGGCGCCGCGAATGAAAGGCGCCACGCCCGGGGGCCCCGATACATCCGTCGCCGTCGCAAGGTCGGGCTCGCGGTAAAGTGGCTTGAGGTCGATGCCGTCGGCGGTCTTCCCGGTCAGCTTTTCCCAGCCTGCGCCTTTCAGTCCCTTATCCACTTGTGCGCGCCAGTCGGCTTCGTCGGCTGGTTCGCCCAGGCTCAACGCCGCGCTTATGCTCTTGTCGGCCACACTTCTCTCCAGTTGACGCGGAGGCAGGATCGACGCGCCCGCGTCGGCAGGCTAGGCGTCATTTTGTTCCAGGAGACGATGATGGCCCTGCCGCCTTTGTTCGACAAGTTGCGCCTCCCCGTGGTGGGAGCGCCGCAATTCATCATCTCCAACCCCGACCTGGTGGTCGCCCAATGCACCGCAGGCGTCGTCGGTTCATTTCCCGCGCTCAATGCGCGGCCCCAACCGCTGCTGGATGAGTGGCTGGATCAGATCAAGGATCGTTTGGCGGCATGGGACGAAGCCAATCCGTCGTTGCCGTCCGCGCCGTTCGCGGTGAACCAGATCGTCCACAAGAGCAACGACCGCTTAGAAGCCGACGTTGCCTCGTGCGTGAAGCACAAGGTCCCGATCGTCATCACCTCCCTCGGCGCCCGCCAGGATGTGAACGACGCAATTCATTCCTATGGCGGCATCGTGCTGCATGACATCATCAACATCCCATACGCCAAGAAAGCGCTCGAGAAGGGTGCTGACGGCCTAATCGCGGTGTGCGCCGGCGCGGGTGGGCACGCCGGCGGGCTTTCGCCGTTCGCGCTCATCAGTGAAATCCGGGAATTCTTCGACGGGCCGCTTTTGCTCTCCGGCGCTATCTCGAACGGCCGCGCGGTCCTTGCCGCGCAAGCGCTCGGCGCAGACCTCGCCTACATTGGCTCAGCCTTCATCGCGACGACCGAGGCGAACGCGGTCGATGGGTACAAGGAGATGATCGTCGAGAGCGCGGCGTCCGACGTAGTCTACACAAACCTCTTCACCGGCGTGCACGGCAACTACCTCAAGGGCTCGATCGTCAATGCGGGCCTCGATCCCGCGAACCTGCCCGAAAGCGATCCTTCCAAGATGAATTTCGGCTCTGGCGGCAACACCAAAGCCAAAGCCTGGAAGGACGTCTGGGGCGCCGGGCAGGGCGTGGGCGGCGTGCACGAAATCGTACCAACCGCGCAGCTCGTCGCGCGCATGAAGCGCGAGTACGACGCGGCGAAAGCGGGGATAGCCGCGCGCTAATCCCCGGATTTTCGACGCGCGGAGCGCCCGCGCTTCACGATAGTTTCGCCTGATTTCAAGGCCATCAGTGCGAGACCGCGCCCAACCGCCCGCAAACAATCCGACCGATCCGCCAAGCCCTTACGCTCTTCGAAACACCGAGGAGCGATATGACCGATCTTCCCCCAGCGACCCGACCAGCGATTGACTCGCTTACTCTGAAAAGTGCGGCCGCCATCGCCGTGGCCGCTGCCGCTGATCGGCTTGGCGTGGTCTTGCCTGCAGGCGTCGCCCACGAACTGGCGAGTTCGATGATCGATCTCATCGTCACGCTCGGCCTCATCGGCGTCGCCATCGGCCGCTCGCGAGCTCGTGGCCCCATCGTCTAAAATTTGGAGAACCGACAATGCGCAAATACTCGCGCGCGCTGGCGCTCGCCTGCGCACTTACCCTAACGCCTGCGTGCGCCGCTTTCGAAGCAGCTGCGCCACGCTTTGAAAATCCTGTGAGCGCCGCGCGTACGATCGATCAGCGCGCCTTCGCGCTCCTGAACACCTACGCGGCGGTGATCGAGGAGGCGACCGACATTGTGCGCGACCCATCCGCGCCGCTGGCCTTCAAGCGCGCGCTCGGACAAGCCGAAGCCGTGGCGACGCCGTCTGCGGAAACGTTGAATATCGCGGTCACCGCGTATTTGCGAGCGCAGGCCGATTTCGACGCCGCTGCGCGCGAGGGCCAAACGCCGGTTGAGCGCGCTTCAGCGGCGCTCGCCATCGCTGCGCGCCGGTTGGCCGAAGCCACGTCCGCCGCGCAAGCGCCGATCGCCGAACTTGAAGACCTCGTCCGCGCGCGCCGCGGCTAACGGAGACAAACCCATGCTCGCCCTGATGTTGCAATTGCAGATGTTGCTGGCCGCGCTCTCCGCGTTCTTGCCCCTGGTGCCTAGCGAAAGCCGCGCCCGCGCAGCGGAAATACTGGACCTTGCCGCCAAGGCGCTCGCCGCTGGTGGATCGGTGGCGGCAAACCTTGATGATCTCGCGGTAAAACTCGCCGGCATCCGCGCCGAGGTGGAGGCCATGGCAGCCCACGGGCGCGCCGTTACTCCGGAGGAACTTGACGCTTCGATGGTGCGCGTACGAGCCGCATCAGCGGCGTTTCGCAGTGCGCTTCAGACAGCCGAGGCAGGCGCATAGCCAACTCGGCTCAGGGGAGGCGCTGACGCCCGCTCGGAGGAGGTCCCCCGCCCGTCTTCGATATGCGGAATTGACCTCGGCGCCTCCCCGCTCTTTTGTCTGGCGATGAGCACCCACATCCTCGCCATCGACCAAGGCACCACCTCCACGCGCGCCATTGCCTTCGATCGCGGGTTTACGCCCCGCGCTATCTCCCAACTCGAATTCACGCAGCACTACCCTCAGCCCGGTTGGGTCGAGCACGATCCCGAGGAGATTTGGAGCAAGACCCTCAAAGTCTGCCGCGACGTGATCGAGGAGGTAGGCGGCGCTGCGAACATCGCCGCAATCGGCATCACCAATCAGCGCGAAACGACACTGGTATGGGACCGCAAAACAGGCGCCTGTGTGCATCGCGCTATCGTCTGGCAAGACCGGCGCACGTCGGCCCGCTGCACCGCTTTGCGCGAGGCGGGCGAAGAACCTGGGGTGCAGGCTGCTACAGGGTTGCTGCTCGATCCCTATTTTTCCGCCACCAAGATCGCATGGATTCTCGATCAAAGGCCCGAACTGCGCTCCCGCGCGGAAGCAGGCGAACTTGCGTTTGGCACCATCGATAGCTTTCTGACGTGGCGGCTTACAAATGGCCGCGCTCATGTCACTGACATCACCAACGCCGCGCGAACGCTGCTGTTCGACATCAACAAGCGCACTTGGAGCGATGATCTTTGCACGCTCTTTGGCGCGCCACGCGTGTTGTTGCCACAGGTAAAAGCGTGCGACGCGCAATTCGGCGAAACTGATCCGGCTCTGTTTGGTCGCTCCATTCCGATCACAGGCGTGGCGGGAGATCAGCAGGCCGCGTTGGTGGGGCACGGCTGCCTTGAGCCTGGGATGGCGAAAGCAACGTTCGGAACAGGCTGCTTCCTTGTCATGAACATGGGCGCAACGCCGCCACGTTCGACCAATCGCTTGCTCGCCACCGTCGGCTATCAAACGTCGGACGCGATCGCCTACGCGCTTGAAGGATCGATTTTCTCCGCAGGCGCCACGATGCAATGGCTGCGCGATGGCTTGAAATTGATTACGTCGTCGGCGGAGTCTGAAGCCATCGCCGCCGCGTTGCCCGACAATGGCGGCGTCTATCTCGTGCCGGCTTTCGCGGGCCTCGGCGCGCCGCAATGGAACGCCGAGGCCCGAGGCGCGATCTGTGGGCTCACGCGCGATTCAACGTCGGCGCATGTCGTGCGCGCCGGCCTGGAAGCGGTCGCCTATCAAACGCGCGATCTTCTAGCGGCGCTCAAAGCCGACGGTGCGCGGCTCAATGCCTTGCTGGTTGACGGCGGGATGACCGCGAACGGCTGGGCCATGCAATTTCTCGCCGACATTTGCGAGGTCGAGGTCGCGCGCCCCGCATTTCAAGAAATCACAGCGCTTGGCGCCGCGCGCTTGGCGGCGCGCGGGGCGGGGCTGGACGCCGACGCGGGTGGCAAGCAGGAGGAAACCCAGCGCTGGCGCCCCAGCATGGACCGTGCCTCGCGCGATCGGTTCCTTTCAGGCTGGGACGCGGCCGTGCGCGGAACTTTGGCTGTAGCCAAGCCCTAAGCCGAGTTGCGCGCGCGCCCACATCCGCGTAACTCCCCACGTCCCGAGCGAATCGTTCGGGGAGCGAGCCCGTAGCTCAGTTGGTAGAGCATCTGACTTTTAATCAGGGGGTCGCGGGTTCGAATCCCGCCGGGCTCACCACCCCCGAATGTGACGCGCCGGCCACGCCTGCCGGCAAATGGCTCGCCCTGGCGCCTGTCAACGGTCACAAGTCAGAATTTCCCGGTTAGGTTACCCAAACGAAACAAATTTCCTGCGCCGGGCGTGTCGCCCAGCCGCAGGGGGCTTGAGGGGACGGGGGCCGTGGCCGGGGGGCGCGGCCCCTTTTCGTTTTGCTCACAGATCGAGGGCGGCAAAAAGTCAACGCCCTCCGGGAAAATCGCTGCGGGCCTTGCGCTTTTGTGGACTTCAGGGGGTGAGGGCGCCAGATTGCAGCCAACTCGCGCGGGGGACTCGCTGCGAGATACGGGGCGTCGCTTGCGGTGTCGCGTGTTTGGCTGGGTCCCCGTGAGAGCGATACAACAAGCGAGGCGCTTTCGCGCGAAACCTCTGCCGGATGTTGCGGCGCACTGGGGATCATCACTTTGAGAGGGGTGAAAATGAAATCGAAAACAAAAACGTTCGCGCTGGCGGCCTTGATGGTCGGCGCTGCGGGCGGAGCCAACGCGACCGAAGGCTGGTATGGCCGTATCGACGCTGGCCAGTCGTTCGAAAACGAAGCTGATTTCAATTACGGCGACGCTGAACTCGGTGATGACTGGAGCCAGCACCTCGGCCTCGGCTACGCATTCGCGAACGGCTTCCGCCTCGAAGGCGAAGCCGCGCATCGCTACAACGATTTCGAAGTTACGCCCGGCGTCGTGCAGAGCGGCGAAATCCAAGCCTGGTCGGCGATGGTCAACGGCTACTACGACTTCAATCGTGGCGGCGCGTTTGAGCCCTACGTCGGTCTTGGCGTCGGTATGACGCGCGCGGACGTGCAAGCGTGGAACCCGGCTGCGCCATGGGTGAACGTCAACGACGCCGATTCCGTTGTGGCCTACCAAGGCCTCGCGGGCGTTGCGATCGGCCTCTACGAGAACATCGATCTCGACATCGGTTATCGCTACCACGTCGCCAACGACGTGCAGACGCGCGGCACGTTTAATGGCGTCCTGAACTCGGCGTTCAAGACGAACTACATCCACCAAGCGGTGACGGTTGGTCTGCGTTGGCAGTTTGCGGGTGCGGCTCCGCCGCCACCGCCGCCGCCGCCACCCCCGCCGCCTCCGCCTCCGCCGCCGCCTCCGCCGGTTCAGGCTGCATGCCCGACGTCGGAATTCGTTGTGTACTTCGAGTGGGATCGCTCGAACCTCAACCAAGCGGCGCTTGAAACGATTGACGCGGCTGTTGCGCGTGCACGTCAGTGCAACGTCGGCGGCGTGGTTGTTGTGGGCCACACGGATACGTCTGGTTCGCCGACGTATAACCAAGGTCTGTCGGAGCGTCGTGCTTCGGTGGTTCGCGATGCGCTGGTGGCGCGTGGCATTGGCGCCGGCTCGATCACAGCGCAAGCGCGCGGTGAATCGGATCTGGCCCGTGCGACCCGTGACGGCGTGCGTGAGCCTCTGAACCGCCGTACCGCGGTGACGATCTCCTTCCGCTAAACCTAGCTGGAAGCAACTCAACGGATGGGCCCGGCGGAAACGCCGGGCCCATTTGCGTTAAAATGAGGCAGTTCGCGCTTTCGGGGAATTCGGTCGTTCCGTGGCTCCCTCGTGTCAATTTTGATGGGAACCAAGGCGCTCCGGTGGCGTTGGAAAATCATCGCAAGGGGATACGTTTGCGTGGCGTTGCCCAATTGCCCGCGCCAAACGGAAAAAAATGCTTCGCAAGAGACTGGTATGGACAGATGAGCCGGCCTCTGGGAAATCATTAACTGTCGCGGGGCCACAAATTTTCGTTCTCACGTCAAGGGGAAGTTCTATGAGCTCAAAATTGAAGCGAACACTCGCGCTCGCGGCGTTGATGACCGGCGCTGCCGGCGTCGCCAACGCCACTGAGGGTTGGTACGGCCGGGCCGACGCCGGCTATTCCGTCGATGGCAGTTTCGAAAACGACTCCACCGGTTACGCCTGGGGAGACGGCAATTTCGAGAACGATTGGAGCCAGCATCTCGGGCTGGGCTACGCGTTCGCGAACGGCTTCCGCCTCGAAGGCGAACTCGGCCACCGCTTCAACGAAATCGAGCCGACCGCCACCATCGATCGTGGCGGGGACGTGCACGCCTACACCGGCATGCTCAACCTGTTTTATGATTTCGCCCGTGGCAGCCGCTTCGAGCCGTACCTCGGCCTCGGCGTCGGCATGGCGCGCGTAAACGTATCGCAGCACGATGATACGCCGCCGCCGCTCTTCACCGTGAACGACGAAGACTCCGTGCTGGCCTATCAAGGCCTCGCAGGCGTTGCGATCGGTCTGACCGAGCGCCTGGACCTCGATATTGGCTATCGCTATCTCGTCGCCAACAGCGCGGAGCTGGTCTCGCTCGAGCCCGCGTCCACGTCGCACGAAGGCGATTACACGCCACCAAGCGGTGACGGTTGGTCTGCGTTGGCAGTTTGCGGGTGCGGCTCCGCCGCCACCGCCGCCGCCGCCACCCCCGCCGCCTCCGCCTCCGCCGCCGCCTCCGCCGGTTCAGGCTGCATGCCCGACGTCGGAATTCGTTGTGTACTTCGAGTGGGATCGCTCGAACCTCAACCAAGCGGCGCTTGAAACGATTGACGCGGCTGTTGCGCGTGCACGTCAGTGCAACGTCGGCGGCGTGGTTGTTGTGGGCCACACGGATACGTCTGGTTCGCCGACGTATAACCAAGGTCTGTCGGAGCGTCGTGCTTCGGTGGTTCGCGATGCGCTGGTGGCGCGTGGCATTGGCGCCGGCTCGATCACAGCGCAAGCGCGCGGTGAATCGGATCTGGCCCGTGCGACCCGTGACGGCGTGCGTGAGCCTCTGAACCGCCGTACCGCGGTGACGATCTCCTTCCGCTAAACCTAGCTGGAAGCAACTCAACGGATGGGCCCGGCGGAAACGCCGGGCCCATTTGCGTTAAAATGCGACCAGCTTGCAGGCGAGGCCGCTGGACACTCATCGCGCGCACCGGCATTTTCGGCCCATGTCGGCCCCTCCCGAAACCGCCGGCCGCTCCTATTGGGGCGCCGGGGTCCAAGATGTTCTGAACGACCTCGACAGTCAGGCTGAAATGATCGTGACGCGCACCGAAGCGTGGGCGCAGATCAATTCGGGCTCCTACGAGCGCGCCGGACTCGACCGTATGGCCGGACTGCTTGCCGATGCGTTCGCAGTGCTGCCAGGGGAAATCAGCGATGTCGCGCTGCGGCCCAGTCAGCGCGTCCGCGCTGATGGTGAACTGATCGAAACCGGACACGCCGCCGCGATTCGCATCCGTGTTCGTCCAGACGCCCCAATCCAGATCGCTCTCACCGGCCATTACGACACCGTGTTTCCCGCCGCCCACGCATTTCAGAACGTCTGGCGCGCGGAGGGTGCGTTGCGTGGTCCTGGCGTCGCCGACATGAAAGGCGGCCTCTCGCTCATGCTGGCCGCGCTGCAGGCGTTTGAGGCAGCGACGGGCGACAAGCGCGTCGGCTACGAAGTGCTGATGAGCCCAGACGAGGAAATCGGCTCGCCCGCGAGTGCGACGCTCCTCGCTGAACTCGGCGCCCGCGCACATGTTGGCATGACATACGAGCCGGCCATGGCGGATGGCAGCATCGTCAGCTGGCGCAAAGGCAGTGGCAATTTCAGTCTCGCATTCCGCGGGCGCGCCGCGCATGTCGGCCGTGCGTTCCAAGACGGCCGCAACGCCGTGATGGCCGCCGCAGAAACCGCGATCGCGCTCTCAGCGCTCAACGGCCAACGCGAAGGTGTAACGCTCAATGTCGGCGCCATAGACGGCGGCGGCGCTGTCAATGTCGTGCCTGAGCGGGCGGTGCTACGCTTCAATGTGCGCGCGCCGGATGCCGAAAGCGCCCAATGGGCCGACGGAGAAATTAGGCGCATCGCCGCCGACACCAGCAAGCGTGACGGCGTCAGTGCGCATCTGCACGGCGGCATCACGCGTCCGCCAAAGCCGCTGACGCCTCAGCAGGAAACGATGCTGGGTTGGGTGCGGCGGGCCGGCCACGCGCTGGGCGTGGAGATTGGCGCGAAGCCTTCGGGCGGGGTGTGCGAAGGCAACAACCTCGCCGCCGCCGGCTGCCCGAACATCGACACGTTGGGCCCATGCGGTGGCGGCCTCCATTCCGGTCAAGAATTCGCCCTCATTTCCAGCTTCGCCGAGCGCGCCAAACTTTCTTTCCTAATGCTCGACGCCATCAATAGCGGCGCCTTTGACGTGCGGAGCCTGCGCGCATGACAACGCCCGCTTACGTCATCCGTCCTGCTGGTCCCGCTGACATCGAAAGCTTCAAGCAACTGCGTGAGATCGCGGGCGCAGGGTTCACAAGCTTGATGCTGGACGATGCCGCCATGGCGGCGAAACTCGCGTTGTCAGAAGCGAGCTTCGCTTCCGCGGCGGCTACACCCGGAACCGAACGCTATTTCATGGCGCTGGAACACGTCGAAAGTGGCGTGCTGGCCGGTTGTTGCGGTGTGAAGGCGACCATTGGTGCGACCCCGCCGTTCTTCAATTTCCGCGTTATCCGCGAAGCGCAATCCTCGCGCGTCGTCGAACGCCGCTTCGACATGGACATACTGATCGGCGTCAATGACTTCACTGGCTGCACCGAAGTCGGATCATTGTTTGTTCGTCCGGAGCACCGCGCCGCCGGCGTTGGCCGCGCGCTCGCCCAGAGCCGCTACATGCTGATGGCCGCGCAGCGCGAGCGCTTCCATGACCAAGTGGTGTCGGAGCTGCGCGGTGTCGTCTCCGCGGATGGCGTGTCGCCGTTTTGGGAGGCGGTGGGGCGGCATTTCTTCAAGATGGATTTCTCGGAGGCAGACAAGCTCAGCGCCACCACCGACAATCAGTTCATTCTCGATCTCATGCCGCAGCATCCGATCTACGTGAACCTGTTGCCCGAGAGCGCGCGCGCCGTCATTGGGCAATGCCACAAGGATGGCGAAGGCGCGCGGCGCTTGCTTGAGTGGGAAGGCTTCAGCTTTGGCTCCGTGGTGGACATCTTCGATGGCGGCCCTCTGATGACGGCGCCGCGCGATCACATCCGCACCGTGCGCGAGGCCAAGCGCGTGCGTCTCGCCGCGCACGCGGACTTCGCCAGCCCACGCCGCGCCTTGATCGCCGCGCCGGCGATCAAGGGCTTTCGCTGCACGCCGGTGCGCGCCGAGATCGCCGGCGAGATCGCGCGCGTTTCTCCGGCGGCGCTCAAGGCGCTGCGTTTGGAAGACGGACAGGACGCATTGGCGTGGGTCGACAATGAAGGGTGAACTCTACATTAGCGGCGTGTGGCGTGAAGGCGGCGGCGAGCGCTTCGCCTCTTACGATCCCGCCACCGGAGATCGTATGTGGGAGGGCCGCGCCGCGACCGCGGCGGATGTTGCCGACGCCATGAAGGCGGCGCGCTCGGCGTTTCGCGCTTGGTCTCGTCTGCCCTTGGACGAACGGCTCGCTATCGTGCGCGCTTACGCCAAGGCGCTCGAGAGCAGGGCATGTGCACTCGCCGAGATCATCAGCCGCGAAACCGGCAAGATCGGTTGGGATGCGCGCGGCGAAGTGCAGGCGATGATCGGCAAGATCGAAATATCGATCCGTGCGCAAGCCGAGCGCGCCGGCGCGCGGGAGGAGAAGGCCGCCTTCGGCGCGATGACGCTTTCGCACCACGCCCACGGCGTGCTCGCGGTGTTCGGTCCATTTAACTTCCCCGGTCATTTGCCGAATGGCCACATTGTGCCGGCGCTGCTGGCGGGCAATTGCGTGGTCTTCAAACCAAGCGAACTCACACCTGGCGTCGCCGCGCTCATGGTGGAAGCATGGACCGAGGCGGGCTTGCCGGCGGGCGTGTTGAACCTCGTGCAAGGCGCCCGCGAAACCGGTGCGGCGTTACTGGATGCGCCGGGCTTGAACGGGGTATTGTTCACCGGCTCCGCTGAAACGGGCGCGCTCATCCATCGCAAGTTTGCTGGTCGCCCCGACGTCGTGCTGGCGTTGGAGCTTGGCGGCAACAACGCATTGATTGTCTGGCCACCGTTCGATGTGAAAGCCGCCGTCAACCTCGTCGTGCATTCCGCTTACGCCACCAGCGGCCAGCGTTGCTCGTGCGCGCGACGCCTTATCATTCCCGCCGGCGCTGAGGGCGACGCCTTGCTGGTGGCGCTGAAGGATCTGATCAGCCAAATCGCGGTCGGCGCAGCGGCGCAAACGCCCGAGCCGTTCATGGGGCCGCTCATCAATGCGCACTCGGCAGAACGCGCAATGGCGTTCGAGGCGCGTTTATCTGGTCTTGGTGGCAAACCGATCGTCCCGCTCCGGCGTGACGGCGCATTTGTGCATCCGGGTTTGATCGACGTGAGCGACGTCGAGACGCCCGACGAAGAACTGTTCGGCCCGTTGCTGCAAGTTCGACGTGCGCGGACTTTTGATGAAGCGCTCGATTTCGCCAACGACACACGCTTCGGCTTGGCGGGCGGACTGATCAGCGACGATCCCACGCTTTGGGCGCGCGTGCGCCAAGAGTTGCGAGCCGGCGTGTTGAATTGGAATCGTCCCACGACCGGCGCGTCAGGCGCGATGCCCTTTGGCGGCCCGGGCCTGTCCGGTTCGTTGCGGCCAAGCGCGTACTACGCGGCGGACTACGTGGCCTATCCGGTGGCGACCCAGCTCTCGGAGAAAGCCGTTGCCGTTCCGGCGCCCGGCTTGCCGGCATGAGCACGGTCGAGGTCAATTTCGATGGCCTGGTAGGGCCAACACACAATTACGCAGGCTTGTCGGAAGGCAATCTCGCTTCCGCGCGCAACCGCGACGCCGTCTCACGGCCGCGCGACGCAGCGCTTCAAGGATTGGCGAAGGCGAAGCGTCTGGCCGCCTTGGGTCTGGCGCAGGGTGTGTTGCCGCCGCAGGAGCGCCCGAACATTTCTTGGCTTCGCACTTTGGGCTTTAGCGGTGCAGACCGCGACGTCTGGCGCAAAGCTTGGGAGCAGGCGCCGCTCGTCGCCCGCGCCGCCGCCGCTTCATCGTCAATGTGGGCCGCCAATGCGGCGACCATTTCGCCCAGCGTTGATTGCGCGGACGGCAGGCTTCACGCGTCTGTCGCCAACCTGCAGACCATGCTGCACCGGACGATCGAAGCGCCGCAAACTGAACGGACGCTCCGCAGGCTTCTCCCGGACGAAGCGCGCTTTGCGGTCCACCCCGCGCTTGAACCACACGAGGCACTTTCAGACGAAGGCGCCGCGAACCATTCGCGTATGTGCGCGTCGCCCGGCGCGCCCGGCGTCGAGATATTCATTTACGGCCGACGCGGCGGGGACGTTCGCGCCGGCTTTCCTGCACGCCAGACGCTCGAAGCGTCGCAAGCGATCGCGCGCCGTCACGGTCTGGCGCCTGAGCGCACGGTGTTCGGGCTGCAAGCCACGCGCGCGATCGACGCCGGCGCCTTTCACAACGATGTGGTTGCGGTGGCGCATGAGCATATCCTGTTTCACCACGAAGAAGCGTTCGAGGATAAGGCCGCGCTGTTCGCCGAAATCCGAGCCAAGGCGGCTGGCCTGTTCGAGCCTGTGTTCATCGAAGTCCCCGCCGCGCGCGTGTCCTTGGCCGAAGCCGTGGCGTCGTATCTCTTCAACTCGCAGCTGGTGCGTTTGCCGGGTGACGCGACGCTAACTCTGATCGCCCCAACCGAAGCGCGGGAAAACAACAAGACCGCCTCCGTGATCGACGAACTTGCTGCCGCACCCAAGGCTGAGATCGGGCGGGTGGAGTACGTCGAGGTGCGTGAGAGTATGCGCAACGGCGGCGGACCGGCTTGTTTACGCTTGCGCGTGGTGATGACGCCGCAAGAGCGCGCCGCCGCTGCGCAGGGCTTCTTCCTTGACGACGCGCTCGCCGGCGCACTCGAAGCATGGATCAACGCGCACTATCGCGAAGAGATTGCGCCCGCTGATCTCGCCGATATTTCTCTCATCGACGAGACGCAGCGGGCGCTGGACGCACTTACGCGCATCTTGCCTCTAGGATCGGATTTCTACGATTTCCAACGAGCCTAGTTGAGGCTCTCCGGACGTAGCTTGTAGTCGCCGGCATCGGTTTGATCGAACATCACCGAAATCTCCGGGTGATCGACCGGCTCGCCGGTCTCATCGACCAGCAAGTTCTGTTCGGACACGTAGGCTACATAGTGGCTGTCGGAGTTCTCGGCCAACAGATGGTAGAATGGCTGGTCGCGGCTCGGACGGATCGCTTCCGGAATAGATTCCAGCCAGTCTTCCGTGTTGGAGAATTCCGGATCGACGTCGAATACGACGCCCCGGAACGGGAACAACTTATGGCGGACCACTTGCCCGATGGAGAATTTGGCTTCGCGCATCTTCTCCTCCTTTTCCTCTCCAACAAATCTCTCGCCCTCGTAACGTAGGAATGGTTTGGAAGGCGGGCAAGTTCCCGCACCCCACGCGCGCGAACCTGTGACCCCATTGGCGCGCTTTTCCAGGTCGCCGCCGCAAATCGCGTCAAAACAGTGCTGTCGCTGCGGCGCGAACCCGGTAGCATGTGACGAAATTGGAACATGCGGGCGCTTTGGCGTCCGCCAGGACGTTAAGTATGGGAAGTGATGGACGGGTCGGCATGCCGCAAGGCGGCGCGCGGCCCGGCCTGCGATCGAGAACGGCGCCGGTGTTCGCCGCGCTCGATCTGGGCACCAACAATTGTCGCCTGCTAATGGCGGCCGCGGATGACGACGGAAGTTATCGCGTGGTCGATGGCTTCTCGCGCATCGTGCGGTTAGGCGAGGGGCTAAAACACACCGGGCGACTTGCAGACGCTGCAATGGCGCGCGCCTATCAGGCGCTGGCGGCGTGCGCCGAACGTATCAGTACGCGTCGGCCAATAGCGATCGGCTGCATCGCCACGCAGGCGTGCCGTATCGCCACGAATGGTCAGCGCTTTCTCGATCGTATCGAGAAGGATCTCGGGCTTAAATTCGACGTGATCAGCTCGGAGCAAGAAGCGCATCTAGCGGTGCTGGGCTGCGCCAATTTGCTCGACCGCGATGCCGATGTCGCGCTTATCGTGGATGTGGGCGGCGGCTCGACGGAATTGTCATGGGTCTCGCCCGGCGCCGTGATGCAAAGCGTGGCGCGCGGGGAAGTCGATCCGCCTGTGCTGGCTTGGGGTTCGGCGCAATTGGGCGTCGTCACCCTGGCCGACGAAGAGGCCGAACCAGACACCGGCCGCCGCGAATGGTATGATGCGATGGTGCAACGCATCGCCGAAGCCATCGAAGCAATCCCAACGCCGCCGCTCGTGCGTGAGGCGTTCGCAGCCGGCCGCGCGCACATCGTCGGCACGTCCGGCACGGTGACGAGCCTCGCGGGCGTACATCTGGGGCTTACCCGATATCAGCGTTCGCGCGTCGATGGACTGTGGCTCAATGTCGATCAATGCCGCGCCACCATCGCCGCGTTGTTGGACGGCGGGCTTGATGCGCGCGCCGCAAACCCGTGCATCGGCAAGGATCGCGCTGATCTCGTGATACCTGGCGGCGCCATCCTTGAAGCGGTGTTCAATTCTTGGCCAACGCAACGCATCCGCGTCGCCGACCGCGGCCTGCGCGAAGGCGTGCTGATGCGGCTGATCTCGCAGTGGCGGGCGCGGCGATGAGCGACGACGAGGAAAAGCGCCGTTGGAGCGGCGCCGGAAAGGACGGCGAGGGGGCGGGCCGCAAGCTCGCGCAGCGCGTGCTGAAGCGGAACATTCCAAAGGAGAGTTCGCGTAGATGGATCGAGCGCCAGCTCAATGATCCATATGTCCAGCGCGCGCGGGCCGAGGGTTATCGTGCGCGAGCCGCCTATAAATTGATTGAACTCGACGACAAATTTCACGTCTTGAAACGTGGCGCCCGCGTGATTGACCTTGGCGCGGCGCCGGGCGGTTGGGCGCAGGTCGCCGTTAAGAAGGGTGCTTCGGCCGTGGTCGGCATCGATCTGCTGCCGATCGAACCACTTCCGGGCGTCACCTTTTTCGAAATGGATTTCCTCGCGCCCGAAGCCCCCGGCGCGCTGATGGAGGCGCTCGGCGGATCGCCTGACATCGTGCTTTCAGACATGGCCGCCAACACCACTGGTCATTCCAAGACCGACCAGATCCGCACTGGCGCCCTCGCGGAAGCCGCCGCCGAATTCGCCATAAAGCACGTTGCGGAGGGCGGGACGTTTGTGACCAAGGCGTTTCAGGGGGGACTCGATTCTGATGTGTTGGCGCACTTGAAACAAACCTTCACGGCTGTCCGCCATGCAAAACCGCCCGCCAGCCGTGCGGAAAGCTCCGAGGTCTACCTCATCGCCACGGGCCGCAAGCCGCGCCTCTGACTGGACAATCCGGCGGAGAATCTCTACCAGCCGTCCATGGAAATCCGTGAAGCTCTGACCTTCGACGACGTGCTGCTTGAACCGGGCGCGTCCGAAACTTTGCCCGCAGACGCCGACACCACGACGCGGCTCACACGCGGCATCACCCTCAACATTCCCCTCATCTCCGCGGCGATGGACACCGTTACCGACGCGCGCCTCGCCATCGCTATGGCGCAGGCCGGTGGCCTCGGCGTCATTCACCGCAACATGACGCCGGCCGAGCAGGCCGTGCAGGTGAAGACGGTGAAAAAGTTCGAGAGCGGCATGGTGATCGACCCGATCACCATCCGTCCGGATCAAACCGTCGGCGAAATCTTGGCCCTAAAGGAAGAGCGCAAGATCTCGGGCTTCCCAGTCGTGGAACCCGACACCAAGAAGCTGATCGGCATTCTCACCAATCGCGATATGCGCTTTGCCGACAAGAGCGAACGCGTTGTTGACCTGATGACCAAGGAACTCGTCACCATCCGAGAGGGCGCCGGCGAGGAGGAGGCCAAGCGTCTCCTGCAAAAGCATCGCATCGAGCGCGTGATCGTGGTGGATGCCGCTGGCAAGATAGCGGGCCTCATCACCGTGAAGGATTTCGAGAAGGCGCAAGCGTTCCCGAACCGCGCCAAGGACGATCAAGGCCGCTTGCGTGTGGGCGCGGCCTCCACCATCGGCAATGATGGGTACGAACGCTCGCTGGCTTTGATTGAAGCGGGCGCGGATGTTGTTGTGATCGACACAGCTCATGGTCATTCCAAGGGCGTGCTCGACGCCGTGGAGCGCATCAAGCGCGCCTCCAATCTCACGCAGATTATCGCCGGCAATGTCGCGACTGCCGATGGCGCCAAGGCGCTGATAGACGCCGGCGCCGACGCGGTGAAGGTGGGCATAGGCCCAGGTTCAATCTGCACGACGCGCATTGTCGCCGGCGTCGGCGTGCCCCAGCTCACCGCCGTGATGGACGCCGCGAACGCCGCGCGCAAAGCCAACGTGCCGGTGATCGCCGACGGCGGCATCAAATTCTCGGGTGACTTGGCGAAGGCGCTCGCCGGCGGCGCAGAGGCGGCGATGATCGGCTCGCTGCTGGCCGGCAGCGAGGAGGCGCCTGGCGAGATCGTGCTCTACCAGGGCCGATCCTACAAAGCGTATCGCGGCATGGGTTCGCTTGGCGCCATGGCCCGCGGCTCGGCCGATCGCTATTTCCAAAAGGAAGTCAGCGACCAGATGAAGCTTGTGCCCGAAGGTATTGAGGGCCGCGTGCCCTTCAAGGGACCGGTCGCCAATATCCTGCACCAACTCGTGGGCGGTCTGCGCGCGGCGATGGGCTACGTGGGCGCGAAGAACATGACGGAGTTGCGTGAAAAGGCGCGGTTCGTAAAGATCTCCTCCGCCGGTTTGCGCGAAAGCCACGTGCATGACGTGTCGATCACGCGCGAGGCGCCCAATTATCCGCTGGGCTCGTGAACATCCGCGCGCTTGAGCGTTCGGATTTTGATTGGGTGCTCGCGTTGAGCGCGGAAAACGAGTTGGAGACGTCGCACCTCGACGAAGCCGCACTCGACGCTTTGGTTCGCGAAAGCGTTTGTGCGCGCGTTGCCGATCGCGACGCCTACCTCATTGCCTTCGCACCCGGCGCCGCATACGCCAGCCCGAACTATCTTTGGTTCGAGGCGCGCTACCAGGGGTTTGTCTACGTCGATCGGATCGTGGTGTCGGCGCATGCGCGGGGCCAAGGCGTGGCGCGAGCCCTTTACGAGGACCTGTTCGCGGCAGCGCGCGTCTTTGGCGCGCCGCGCGTCGTGTGCGAGGTGAATTCCGATCCGCCGAACCCGGGCTCGGACGCGTTTCATGCCCGGATGAATTTCGTTGAGGTAGGCGCCGCACGCCTCGAAAACGGCAAGAGCGTGCGCTACCTATCACGCGATATTTGAGGGGCATCCCATGAGACCTGGCGCACGCGCGGCCGCCGCGATCGAAATCCTGACTGACCTTGAAACACGCCGTCGGCCGGCGGCGGAGGCGGTGCGTGATTGGATGCTCTCGCATCGCTTCGCGGGGTCCAAGGATCGCGCCGAGATTGGCGACATCGTCTTCGGTGCGTTGCGTTGGAAGCAGTCGAGCGCTTACCGGTTCGGCGAGGACACGCCGCGCGCTTGGGTGTGGGGCGCGCAGCGTTGGGGCTTTGGCGTTAGTGCGGAAGCGATCGCTCAAGCATGCGTGGACGATCCACACGCCCCACCGCCACCCACTGACGCCGAGGTCAGTGCGCTCGCGAATGCGACGATTGAGGGCGCGCCAGCCCACGTGCGCGGCGATTATCCTGAATGGCTCGACGCCAGTTTCACGCGCGCTTTCGGTGACGCGCGCGCGGATGAGGGCGCTGCGCTGGCCGCGCCTGCGCCGCTCGATCTGCGCGCCAACACCCTGAAGGCCACGCGAGACAAGCTCATCGCCGCGCTTGGCCAAAGTCCGCGCCTGAAAGAGCCGCCCGCGCCCACGCCGTACGCACCAGAAGGCGTACGCATTCCGTGGGCGCAAGGGCGCACGTTTCCCTGGGCGACGGAGCAGAGCTTCGTCAAAGGCTGGTTTGAGGTGCAGGACGAGGGCAGCCAACTCGCTGCGCTCATGTCAGGCGCTGCGCCTGGAATGCAGATCGCTGACGTTTGCGCTGGCGGTGGCGGCAAAACGTTGGCGTTGGCGGCATTGAGCAACGGCAAGGGCCAGGTGTACGCGTTCGACGTCGACGGCCGCCGTCTCGCACCGCTGAATGAGCGCGTTGATCGCGCCGGCGCGCACAACGTACAAATCCGAGCGCCGTCGCGCACGCGCGACGTGCTCGCCGATCTGCACGGCAAAATGGATATCGTGTTCGTTGATGCGCCTTGCACCGGTTCGGGCACCTGGCGGCGCAATCCGGATTCAAAGTGGCGCTTGCGCCCGAATGCGTTGGAGAAGCGCTTGCAGGAACAGGGCGAAGCACTGGCGCTCGCCGCGCCGCTTGTAAAGCCGGGCGGCAAGCTTTGTTATGTCACCTGCTCTGTGCTGCCGGAGGAGAACGAGGATCAGGTAGCCGCTTTCGTTGCTGCCAACCCCGCGTTCAAGCCCACGCCGCTGGCGGTCCAAGCGGCCGGCCACGCGCGTGGGTTGGCGCTGCAGATGACGCCGCTTTTAACCGGTTGCGATGGCTTCTTCGTCAGCGTGTTGGCGCGCGCCGGTTAGGCCTTCACGTCTACCGAGCGGCCGCGCCGGTCCAGCAAGCTGCGCTGGTATTCGGCTTTGTCTTCCGCGAGGCGTTTATCACGCGTCGTGCCGCCCGTTTGGCGTTCAGCCAAACGCGCGCGATCGGCGAGTGCTGCGGGGTCCACACGCATCTTCTCTTGCACCAAGTCGCGATGCGTCACCGCTGCGCCGTAATTGACCGGCGCGCGGGTCGGTTCAGCTCTGTCCGCACGTGTCGGCGGCGGCGCGGGGGCGACAGGGTGGATGCCTGACATTACGGGCATCATGCCGCATCGCGGTTAGTGTTTCGTTCGGAAGTGTTGACAATTTCCGGGTAACCATGGGTCCGCTGGATCGGACATGAGACCGCTTGAGATCGCCATTGCTGGCTGTGGTGTCGCCGGGCTCGCGTGCACGAGCCTGCTGCGCAAGCAGGGCGCGCGCATCGTCGTGTTCGATAAGCTCGACGCGCCACAGCCGTTGGGCTCGGGGCTCATTCTGCAGCCTGTCGGCCTGCGCGTCCTGGATGAGATTGGCGTGCGATCGGCGATGGAGGCGCTAGGCGCGCCGATCGAACGGCTTTACGGCCAGAGCGTGCCTAGCCAGCGCGTGGTGCTCGACGTCCGCTATCGCGATCTCGGCCCCCACGCGCCGCTCGGTTTGTCCGTACACCGCGGAGCGCTCTTTCATGTGCTCTACGCCGCAGCGCTCGCGGCAGGCGCGGAAATCGAGTCCAAGCGCGAGATCGTGCGCGCTGGCGACGGACGTTTGCATTTCGCCGACGGCACACAAAGCCCGCGTTTCGATCTGGTGATCGATGCGCTCGGCGTGCGTTCGCCGCTGTCGCATCCGCCAAAGTTCGCGCTGCCGTTCGGTGCGCTGTGGGCGAGCCTCGATTTGGCAGGCGTGTTCGACCCCGCCGCGCTTGAGCAACGTTATGAAGCCGCGCGCAAAATGGCGGGCGTTCTGCCGATTGGCCGGTTGCCTGGCGCCAGGCAAGACCAAGCGGCATTCTTCTGGAGCTTGAAGCACGCCGATGTGGAGCGCTGGCGCGTCACGCCGCTTGAGGCGTGGAAAGACGATGTGCGCGCGCTCTGGCCGCAGACTGCGCCTTTGCTGGAACAAATCAGGGCGCGCGAGCAATTGGTGTTTGCATCCTACGCGCACCGTACGCTCGCTTCGCCCATCGGCCACCGCTTCGCGCATGTCGGCGACAGTTGGCATTGCGCGAGCCCCCAACTCGGGCAGGGCGCCAACATGGCGCTGCTCGATGCGCTCGCACTCGCCCGCGCCTTGGCGTCGCAAGACGATCTCGACATTGCGCTCGGCGAATATCAGCGGCTGCGGCTCTGGCACATTCGACTGTATCAGCTCGCCTCTTTCCTGTTCACGCCGGCCTATCAATCCGACAGCACAGCGATTGCCTGGTTGCGCGACGCAATCGTCTCGCCGCTCTCCCGTGTGCCGCCGGGGCCGAAAGTGTTGGCGGCGTTGGTGGCGGGGCAAGTTGGCGCACCGTTGCGGGCGATGGGATTACGCAAACCTTCGTGAGGCGCGTAATCGCTCTAGATACGAAACGATCGCAATCACAAAGCTGCGGCGCCGAAGCAACGCAGAGGAACTCCGCACCGCCGCTGCGTTGACGTCTCCGCCGAAGCACTACATTTCGGCCCATGGCCCAGACCACAGCGCAGAGCGCCTCCGATCACGACCACGTCCTGATCATCGATTTCGGCAGTCAGGTGACGCAGCTGATTGCGCGGCGGGTGCGCGAGAGCGGGGTCTATTGCGAAATCCATCCCTACAACAAAGCTGGGGAGGTGCTCGCGGCGGGGTTCAATCCAAAGGCCGTGATCCTCTCGGGCGGTCCGGCGAGCGTCATTGAGGGCGAGAGCCCGCGCGCGCCGGATGAAGTGTTCAAGCTCGGCGTGCCGGTGCTGGCGATTTGCTACGGGCAGCAAACCATGGCCGTGCAGCTGGGCGGCGTTGTCGAAGGCGGGCACGCGCGTGAGTTCGGCCGGGCGGACGTTGAGATATTGCGCGATAGCGCATTGTTCGAAGGCTTCTGGGAAGTCGGCGGCCGCTATCCGGTGTGGATGAGCCACGGCGACCGGGTGACGAAGCTGCCGCAAGGCTTTGTCGTGGCGGCGACGAGCGAAAACGCGCCCTTCGCGATCGCGGTCGATGAGCAATACCGCTTCTACAGCGTGATGTTTCATCCCGAAGTCGTGCACACGCCAGATGGCGCCAAGCTACTGCGCAACTTCACCCACAAAATCGCCGGTTGCCGCGGCGATTGGACCATGGCGGCGTTCAAGGACGAAGCAATCGCCCGCATCCGTGCGCAAGTCGGCGATGGCACGGTGATTTGCGGCCTGTCGGGCGGCGTTGATTCAAGCGTGGCGGCGGTTTTGATCCACGAGGCGATCGGCGACAATCTGCATTGCGTGTTCGTGGATCACGGCCTGATGCGTGCGGGCGAGGCCGAGCAGGTCGTGTCGCTGTTTCGCGACCATTACAACATCCCGCTAATCCACGCCGACGAAAGCGAACGTTTCCTGGGCGCGCTCGAAGGCGTCGACGATCCGGAAGTGAAGCGCAAGACCATCGGCAAATTGTTCATCGACGTGTTCGAGGAGAAGGCCAAAGCCATCGGCGGCGCGGCGTTCCTGGCGCAAGGCACGCTCTATCCTGACGTGATCGAAAGCGTGAGCGCCATCGGCGGCCCGTCGGTGACGATCAAATCGCACCACAATGTCGGCGGATTGCCTGAGCGCATGAACATGAAGCTGGTCGAGCCGCTGCGCGAATTGTTCAAGGATGAAGTGCGCGCGCTCGGGCGTGAGCTTGGCCTGCCGGAAAGCTTTATTGGCCGCCATCCGTTTCCGGGGCCGGGGCTGGCGATCCGCGTGCCCGGCATGATCACGCGCGAGAAACTCGACATCTTGCGCCAAGCCGACCTGATCTATCTCGATGAAATTCGCAAGGCCGGGCTCTACGATCAGATCTGGCAAGCCTTCGCGGTGCTGTTGCCAGTGAAAACCGTGGGCGTCATGGGCGATGGGCGCACGTATGAATTTGTCTGCGCGCTCCGCGCCGTCACCAGTTCAGACGGCATGACGGCGGACTTCTTTCCGTACTCGATGGATTTCCTCGGCCGCACCGCGACGCGCATCATCAACGAAGTTCGCGGCGTAAACCGCGTCGTCTACGACGTCACGTCAAAGCCGCCCGGCACGATCGAGTGGGAATGATTCAGTAGGGTCCGGCGTCCTTCGCCGACATTCGCTGAATAGCCATAAAACGACATAAAATCAAAAGAGTAATCTTCGAAGCCGATCGCCAAGGATCGGCTCTAAGCGGAAATACGTGACGGTGTTTTTGACGGTATCGCTTCGAGCGGGCACGCAGAGATTTGCCCATACCGTCAGGCGCGGAAATCCAAGCGTACCCGTGTGGTTTGCGCTACACGACTGAAATACATCGGAAAAACGTATAGCTTGACGGTGTTTTGGCTGACGGTAAAAATGGACGGCAGAACCTGAGAAACTGCGCCAGAAGAGGCCGCCTGTGCTGACCGACCTTGCTCTCAAGAAGATGAAACCAAAGGAAAAAATCTATAAGGTCGGAGACCGTGACGGTATGTACGCGCTGGTCGCCACTTCGGGGCTCATCACGTTCCGATACGACTATCGTTTCAACGGCCGGCGCGAGACGTTGACCATTGGCAAATACGCGCCCGACGCCGGCGGGCTGTCGCTGTCGGAGGCAAGAGGCAAGTGCGCGGAGGCGCGCCAGCTTCTGAGTGAAGGCCAGTCGCCGGCCATCAAGAAGCAGAAGGAAAAACGCAAGCTGGTCGAGGCCGACAGGTTCGGCCAGGTCGGTCTGCGCTATTTCAAGGAAGCGCGCATGGCAGAGAGCACGCGCGCCATGCGCCGGGCGATCTATGACCGCGACATCCATCCCGAATGGAAGAACCGCCTGCTGGCGGAGATCGGACCGGAGGATCTGCGCGTGCTCTGCGCACGGGTGAAAGATCGCGGCGCGCCAGCCACCGCCATCCATGTGCGCGACATCGTCAAACAGATCTATGGCTTCGCCATCCTGCACGGCGAGAAGGTCTCCAATCCCGCCGACGAGGTGGGGCCGGCCTCGATCGCACAGTTCGAGGTGCGCGACCGGGCGCTGTCGCCGGGCGAAATCCGGATAATGCTGTCCTTGCTTGAGCGTATCGCGACCTTGCCGACGATCCGCCTCGGGCTGAAGCTGATCTTGCTCACCATGGTCCGCAAGGGCGAGCTTCAAGACGCTGTCTGGGACGAGGTCGAATTCGAGAATGCGGTCTGGTCGATCACCAAGGAGCGAATGAAGCGCAAGAAGCCGCACAATGTATATCTGTCGCGGCAGTCGCTCGACATCATGGTCGCGCTCAAGACCTGCGCTGGCAATTCACGCTATCTCTTGCCCTCGCGCTACGAGGCCAGTGAGCCGATGTCGCGGGCGACGTTCAATCGCGTTACCACCGCGATCGCCGAACTCGCCAAAAAGGAAAATCTTCCGCTGGCGCCGTTCACGGTTCACGATCTGCGGCGGACCGGCTCAACGCTTCTGAACGAGGCGGGCTTCAACAGTGACTGGATCGAGAAGTGCCTGGCGCACGAGGACAATCGCTCCTCGCGCGGCGTCTACAACAAGGCCGAATATGAGCCCCATCGCCGGCACATGCTGCAGGAATGGGCGAATATGGTCGACGCCTGGACGCGGGGCGAGAAGTACACGCCAACTCTGACCCCGCCGACATCGACCCTCGCAATCCACGATCCTAACTTCTGACTGGCCTCGTGCGCCGGCGCCCGACATCGGGCGCGGGCGCGCGCTTGATGCGCCCTTCCTCGGAGGCTTGCATGCGCGCAGCCAGCCAATCCTGCACCTCCTGAAAGTCCCACGCGACGCAGCGCGACGTCAGAAAGAAGCGGCGCGGGAATTCGTTGCGTTGCTCCATCTCCCAAATCGTCGTGTCGCCGAGCGGCACGATCTTGCGCAATTGCGGGCGCGTGATCGCTTGCCGGAGCGGTGAAGGCTGCTTGCGAACTTGCGCGGTCATTTCTGCAACGTCTGACATGGTGTTCTCCATGGCTCGGCCAATATCGGCCTTGGCCGCCATCTTTCGCGTCGTGATTCGCCCGGAGATGGCGGGAAATGCCGGGAAATGACGGGAAACGGTTCGGAAGCGTCGTCTAGTGACGCGCGTGGTCGCGTCGGCACTGACGGAGCCATTCGTCGCGCCCGTGTGCATTCCACTCAAGCCAGGAGGCAAAGGCGTTTGCCTGCCCAATCAGGATGGCGAACAGGAACGCAATCATGGCTTCGCCCCACTCGCCGACCCATAGGCGCGTCACGGCGTAGAGCAGAAGGAGCGGCCCGCCCCAGCGGAGCAGTACGCAGAAAGCAATGAGCGCCGCGGCCACGACGAGGACGTGCTGCGGGATCAGTGAGAAGATAGGGAGCGGAGATGAGTCAAAGAGGTTGGAGTGCATGGCGCCGTTTCCTGAAAGGGGAATGAGGCGCTGCGTTCAACCGGGTGGGTTCCCGGTACTTTCTCTGGTCGTCCGTCGCGCACCATGTCAGTGCGCACTGCCGGACGCCGATCCTCGGTGACCCGATGCGAACACAAGTGCGCCTGCCGTGCAAGCGTGATGTCGCCCTTAGCGATCCAGGCCAGGCGGCAGCTTCAGCGCCTTCGACATTTGCCGCGCTGGATCGGTGAGGCTGCGGGTGAGGTCTTGCGTGCGCGAGCGCACCAGCGCCTTGCGGATGTCGAGGTGGAGTTCCATCGCCTTGAGGCGGTCGCGCCATTCCGGCTCGAACTGGAAGATGTTGCGTCCAACTTCGGTAGCGAGGCCAAGGCGCTTGAGTTCTTGCGCCCGCGCTTTCAGCGCATCGGTCACTTCCGGCGACCGATCCGGCGCCTGTAGGTGGGCGAGGCGAATGCGGCCATGCGCATCGAGTTGGCCCTCGATCATGCGGTCGAGCCGACTTGGGCGATGCGCGCGCGCTTCCCGCGCCAGCGCGAGACGGGCGTCGTCCCTGCCGCGCGGACCAAGGCGTTCTGTGGCGATGTCCTGCGCCGCTGATCGGAAGCCATGGCTTACATACTCGCGGGGGATGACGAGATCGCGCCCGTCCTCGTGGCGACCGCGCAGGATAATGTGCGTATGCGGGTTGTCGGTGTCCCAATGATCGACCGCGATCCAGGTCAGCCGCGTTCCGAGTGCGATCTCCGCCCGCCGCATCACCTCGCGGGTGTAGCTCTTGAGATCGCCAAGCCGGCCGCCGTTCTCTGCTGACAGGATGAGCCGGAAGTGGCGCCGGTCCTCCCGAGCCCAGGCCGCCGCACGTGCGCCGCCATCCACGCTGTCGTCCAGCGCATCGTAGAAGACGGAGCGTTCGGCGCTGCGCTGCAGGTAGCGCGCATGGGCGTTCGCCGGCGCATCAGCTTCGCGCCCGCCACTGACGGGCGCGTCCTCGCCGGGCAATGCCGGCGATGGCGCCTTGGCGGCCGCGTCCCGCGCCACATAGCGGGCGTGCGCGCCGAGGGCCGCGCCGCCGCCGCCAGCGTGGCCGAAATAGTGGATCTTCACGATCGCGCGTTGCCGCGGGTCGAACTTGAATTTGCCGGCTTTGCCCAACCCTTTCGCGGTTTTGCGCGACGAGCCGATGCGCTTTTGCAGTTGAGAAGACAGCGCCGGCGTAGCGCTTCCGCGACCGCGTCCTTCGTGGCGGCCGGTGAGACTTTCCGCATCGATGGGACGCGCAATGCGCAAGCGTGAGCCGGGAGAGAACGTCTCGCCGCGCATCGCGTCGCGCAGCAATTTACTGAATCGAAAGGCCGGCGCGGTGATCGTTGTGGGGGTCATCGGTGCGATGCTCGCCAGCGCTGTGCGCGCACCGTGCGCCGCACTGTGCGATTGTGCTCCGCACGGTGCGTTTGCGCCAACGCATTCAACTGCTTGGCGTGCAGAACGACTCTCTCTTTATCTAGCCTTCCACCGTGTTTTGTCGCCTCCACGTTGGTTGCTAGAAAAGTTTGCGCCAAACGCCTTCGATATTCGCGGCGGATACCGGCCCAAAGTAGCGGCTGTCAAAACTGTCTGGCGTATCGCCCATCAAGAACAGCTCATCTGCAGAGAGCTGCCTGCATCCGCTCCAATACGGTAGTGCGCGTCCTTGGCTGTCATGCACCGCACGGTGCGCCACGGTGCGGTCATTGATGCGAATGGTCTCTCCGTCGGCGCAGACGCTATCGCCATCATTCGCGGCGATACGTTTGATGAAGCGATCGCCTGCGTCGGTGAAGTTGCGCGCTGCGGCGTAGTCTGGCGCTGCATCCTGCGCACGCACCGTGACCAAGGCGCCGATCGTGATCTCGCCAGAGCTGCGCGCGTACCACCCGACCGGCACGGAAGGTGTGTGATTGTAGAGGAGCCAGTCGCGGCCATTCTCAGACGCAACCGCCATGAGGGCGATTGCCGCCGCACCGATCGCAAGCGAGGTTCGGGTCCGTGTCTGCACACGCTCAGCAAGGGGGCGGTTCTGTCACGCGCAAGCGGATGCTCCTTCGAGGCTCACCCGTGAACCGAGGCGCGTCTTCTTAAGGGGCGGGAGGGCGGGTGTTGCGATAGGGATCGAAGCCCGAAGGGCCGAGACCCAAATGGGGCTCGGTTCACAAGAGCCCGGCCCGGCGGCGGAGCCGCCGGGATCGCCCAAACCACACAACAGGCGGAACGGCTGACGCGGCAACGCTGGAACTTCAAGTGCGAACGTATCCGACGGCGCGCGGCGGCGGGGTGGGCGGGTGGGAGCATCGCTTGGCCTCATGCAGAAGCCTCGGGGCTTACTCACAGGGCCAATCAGATGGCTTCGGCGCCGAAAGGGTGGAGGGGGTTGAGGCGGGCCGTTACACAGGGTTGTAGCTGGCGACAGATTCGGCGGGGGCGCTATTTGACCACTTTGCGGGACTTGCTCATTTCGTACCGGGAACGGGCAAGTTCCGAGCGCGAGAAGGGCGACTATTTCGAGCGGCTGGTCCGTATCTGGCTGCAGCATGCGCCAACCCAGCAGGGCCAGTTTCTGCGGGTTCTGTCCTACGCCGACTGGGCGGCCGAGAACCGCATCTCACAGCAGGACACCGGAATTGATCTCGTCGCGCAGCTCGCCGACAGCCCCGACGATTGGTGCGCCGTTCAGTGCAAGTTCTATGCTGGCGGCTATCGCATCCAGAAAGCCGACATCGACAGCTTCTTTACAGCGTCCGGGAAGCGCCCGTTCACGCGCCGCCTCATCGTCGACAGCACCGGGGCGCCGTGGAGCGAGCACGCCGCGGAAGCGCTAGTCGGCCAGACCATTCCTTGTAACCGCATCGGCCTTGCCGATTTCGAAGAGAGCGGCATCGATTGGGACGCTTTCGCCAAGAGTGGGGAAGTTCACGTCACCAAGAAGGCGCCGAAGCCGCACCAGCTTGATGCGCTGCGCGAGGTGCAAAAGGGGTTGAGTGACGCCGATCGCGGCAAGCTCATCATGGCGTGCGGCACGGGTAAGACCTACACCGCGCTCCAGATCGCACAGGCCATGGCGGGCCGTGGCGGGCGCGTGCTTTTCCTCGTGCCGTCTCTTTCGCTGATGTCGCAATCGATCCGCGAATGGTCGGTCGATACGGCGATCAACCTGCGCTCGTTTGCGGTGTGCTCCGACGTGCAGGTCGGCGTGCGGAGAGCGAAACAGGACGATCTGGCCGACATCAGCGCTACCGATCTCGAAATCCCCGCGACCACGCTCGCCAATGTGCTCGCTGCGAAAGCCAGCAAGCCCGATCCCGAGCGAATGACGGTCGTGTTCTCGACCTATCACTCGATCCAAGCGGTGGCTGACGCGCAAGCAAAGTTCGGGCTGCCCGCGTTCGATCTCATTATCTGCGACGAGGCGCATCGCACGACTGGCGCCACGCTCGCGGGTGAGGAAGAAAGCAATTTCGTCAAGGTTCACGACGCCGACTTCATCAAGGGCAAGAAGCGCCTCTACATGACGGCGACGCCGCGCATCTTTGGTGAGGCGGTGCAGCAGGTCGCGGATGAGAAAGGCGCGATGCTCGCGTCCATGGACGACGAGAGCCTCTACGGCCAGGAACTCTTTACCCGCAATTTCTCCTGGGCGGTCCAGAACGGCTTGCTGACCGATTATAAGGTCATCGTGCTGGCGGTGGATGAAGCCTCGCCAGACGTGCAGCGGCTCCTGCGCGATGGCGGCAATGAGCTGAAGCTCGATGACGCGACCCGGATTGTCGGTTGTTACAAGGCGCTGACGAAGACCGACTTGAAGCCTGATACAGACGCTGATCCCGCGCCCATGAAACGCGCGTTGGCGTTCTGCAAGACGATTAAGGCTTCGCAGCTCTTCGAGGAGCAATTCGCGCGGGTTTCGGAAGAGTGGCGCGATGGGCTGGAGTCAGATCGCGCAGCGGCGCTGCCGCCGCTTACGCCGCAAGTACGCCACGTCGATGGCAGCTTCAGCGCCAATATGCGCAATGAGCGTCTGGCCTGGCTGAAGGATGAGGCCGGCGCCGAGCATTGCCGCATTCTGACCAATGCGCGCTGCCTTTCGGAGGGCGTGGACGTTCCCGCGCTCGACGCCATCCTCTTCCTGCATCCGCGCAAGTCGCAGATCGATGTGGTGCAGTCGGTGGGCCGCGTCATGCGCCGCGCCGAAGGCAAGAAGATGGGCTATGTCATCCTGCCCATCGGCGTCCCCGCCGGCATGGCGCCCGAACAAGCGCTTAACGACAATGAGCGCTACAAGGTCGTGTGGCAGATCCTGAACGCGCTGCGCGCGCATGACGATCGCCTCGACGCAACCATCAACAAGATCGATCTCGGCGTCGATCCCGGCGACCGGATCGAGATCATCGCCGTCTCCAATGATTTTCCCGTCCGCGCCAAGGCGGCCAAAGCCAATCTCGATATTGGCGGCGGCGTCGCGGTTGATGGCGACGATTTTGCGACCTCGACGCCGCGTGTTCCGAATGGGCCGGCGCAACTTGCCTTCGACTTCCCGGAATACGCCAAGGCGATCATGGCGAAGATCGTCAAGAAGTGCGGCACCCGGACCTATTGGGAGAATTGGGCGGGCGATGTTGCACGCATCGCTGAAATCCACATCACGCGCATCAAGGCGGCGGTGGAGCGGGCTGGTTCGGAAGAGAAGGCGGCGTTCGACACATTCCTGGAAGAGATTAGGGATGATCTGAACGACTCCATCACGACGGACGAAGCCATTGAGATGCTGGCGCAGCATCTCATCACCAAGCCAGTTTTCGACGCGCTGTTTGAGGGCTACGCGTTCGCCGCGAACAATCCGGTCAGCCGCGCGCTTGATCAAGTTCTCTCGGTGCTGGAGCGCCAGAACCTCGATAAGGAAACCGAGAGCCTCGAAAAATTCTACAACAGCGTCCGTATCCGCGCGGCGGGGATCGCCAGCGCTACGGCGAAGCAGAAGATCGTAGTCGAACTTTACGACACCTTCTTCAAGACCGCGTTCCCCAGGCTCGCCCAGCGCCTGGGCATTGTTTACACGCCGGTCGAAGTTGTCGATTTCATCATCAAGTCGGTGGACGAGGTGCTGCGCGAGGAGTTCGGGCAGAGCCTGTCATCCGAAGGCGTTCACATTATCGATCCGTTCGTCGGGACGGGCACGTTCATTACGCGGCTGCTGCAATTGGGCCTCATCCAACCCGAAGACCTGCCGCGCAAGTTTTCCTCGGAAATTCACGCCAACGAGATCGTGCTGCTCGCCTATTACATCGCCGCGATCAATATCGAGGCGACCTATCACGAAATGACCGGCGAGTATGCGCCATTCCCCGGCATCTGCCTTACCGACACCTTCCAGCTCTATGAGAAGGAAGACCTCATCTCTGGTATGATGGCGGACAATTCCAGCCGTCGAAAGCGGCAGAAGACTCTTCCGATCAAGGTCATCCTTGGCAATCCTCCCTATTCGATTGGGCAGACGAGTGAGGACGACAACGCGGCCAACGTCAGTTATCCGCACTTGGACGAACGCATCGCTTCCACGTATGCCAGTGCTTCGTCGGCAAAGCTCACTCGCGGTCTATATGATAGCTATGTCCGCGCGATCCGGTGGGGCTCTGACCGTATTCAGGAGACTGGCGGAGTGCTTGCGTTCGTAACGAACGCTGGTTGGATCGACGCCAATTCCGCCGATGGCATGCGCAAATGCGTCGCCGATGAGTTTACCAGGGTGGATGTTTTCCACCTTCGTGGAAATCAGCGCACTCAAGGGGAACAGTCGAGGCGTGAGGGTGGGAAGATATTCGGACAGGGGAGTCGCGCGCCCGTGGCGGTTACTCTGCTTACCAAGAATGGCAAATCCTCAGGGCCAGCGCGGATTCGACTGCACGATATTGGTGACAATCTGAGTCGCGAGGAGAAGCTTGATCGTGTCACAAAGTTTGGGAGCGTAGGTGGCATCACCAAGAAGGGTGCCTGGCTACCGATCGCGCCTGATGAGCATGGCGATTGGATCGGGCAGCGCGACAAGAGTTTCGATCTGCTATTTCCGGTCGGTGACAAGGACAAGAAGTCCGATGCGCCGCTCTTCGCAAATTTCTCTTTGGGGGTGGTAACCAATCGCGATGCTTGGTGCGTGAATGCCTCGCGGAGCGAGTTGCTGCGCAACGTGGGCGGACTCATCTCTACTTTTGAGCAAGAGCGTCATCGCTTTGCATCTCTTGGAAAGGCGTTCGCAAGTGCGGCGGCCCGTGATGACTTTGTTGATGACTTCGTGGTCGTCGATTCAAAGCGGATAAGCTGGACGCACAATCTTAAGGGTGACCTCGCCACGAACAAGCAGTTGACGCTCGCGCCCGAGAAGGCGTCTACCTGTATGTATCGCCCGTTCAACCGGGCTTGGCTCTACTACGACCGCCGTCTCAACGAGCGCGTCTATCAAATGCCACGCATCTTCCCGACAGGTGCGCATGAGAATTTGGTCATAGGGCTTACCGGCGGCACCAACCGAGGCGAGTTTACGACACTCATGACCTCGGCGCTTCCAAGCCTTCACATGGCTGACTCCAACGGTGCTCAGTATTTACCGCGATATGTCTATGTGGATGTCGAGGCCAGGGACGGGTTGTTTGCGGCTGACGGGGGAGGTCAAGAGCGCCGTGATGCCATCACCGATGCTGGGCTGAAGCATTTTGCGAGGGCGTACCCCAGCGAAACAATCACGAAGGACGATCTGTTCTATTTCGTCTATGGCATCCTGCACTCGCCTGAGTATCGCGCGCGCTACGCTGACAATCTGCGCCGTCAGCTTCCCCGCATGCCGATCTTGAAGCGCGCAGAGGACTTCTGGGCCTTCGTTGAAGCTGGTCGAAAACTTGGCGATCTCCACGTCAACTATGAAACGGTCGAGCCATACCCGGTAGCCATCGGTGAAGGCGATCTGCGCCTTGCCAATATCGACGATCCTGTCTCGTATTTCCGCGTCGAGAAGATGAAGTTCGCCGGCAAGCGCCCGAAGCTCGATAAGACCACGGTGATCTACAATCCGCGGATCACGATCACGAACATCCCGCTTGCGGCCTACGAATATGTCGTCAACGGCAAGCCGGCGCTCGAATGGGTGATGGAGCGCCAGTGCGTCTCCACCGATCCCGCCAGCGGTATCGTCAACGACGCCAACGCCTACGCCAACGAAACCGTAGGCGATCCGCGCTACCCGTTCGATCTCTTCTGCCGGATCATCACAGTCAGTCTGGAAACGATGAAGATCGTCAAAGCGCTGCCGGCACTGGATATTCGCGAGAATGCCGAAGCGACGCCAGCTTAGCCGCCGAAAACCTTACGAAGCCAATTCCAGAAACGGCGCCAGAAGCCGCGCTCGCGCTCTTGCGCGGCGTAGTGGTCGCGGCGGCGCTGCTCCTCCGCATTGCGCCCCGCGAGGACTTGGGCCTCGGACCATCCTTTGGCCCAATGAATCTGACCGTCACTGATCACATAGTGCGATCGGCAGGGCAGTTGCCAATTGCCGATAGAAGGGCGGAGGCTCGGGCGTCCATGGCGCTCTGTAAAGCTCCATTCGGCCGGACCAAGCGGGGTGACGACCTTTGCGCCGCATCCGCACGCGCACAGATGCGCTGCGACAGCGTATTCCAGTGAGACGTAGAGCACGCCCGGCGCGAGGTCGCGCGGAACGTAGGTAACATGCTGGAGCTTCAGTTCGTTCACTCGAAAGCCTCTGTGAACAGCTTCAGCCCGCCAAGTTCAAAGAGCATGTGATGCGCCCCGTTGTCATTGGCGTAGAAGCGGCGAATTTGTTTGTAGCGAATGACCGCCAGGGCCGCGTTTAAGGCGTTCAGTTCGGCGATTTGGATGTTCTGACGATAGACGTCGTTCGGATCATCCGACATTTCCGCCAGGCCCATTTGTTGGACCCTTCGACCATCTGCTGTCGAATAGTAGGTGGCGCGCATCATGCCAGTGAGGGCGTCCGCATTGCGGGTAAGGCCCATCCCGACATCGATGAATGGAATGCCTAGGCCCAGCAGAAGCTCGAATAACTCGGCGCGCGCCGAGCCTTTGTCCACGCACACGAACGCGAACGTCACGCCCTCGAAATCGCCGGCGCAGGAGCGATCAATGTATTTGCGGGTAAGGACGAGCCCTTCGCGAAAGTTCGCATAGCGCGATGCGTAGACGTCCGCCTTCCCCTGGCTCAGTTCGCCTTCGTCGAGCCTTCCCGGCGATCGATAGGCATTGTGGACATGATAGGCGTCGCCATCGAACCCGCGGATCTGTTTAACGGGCGTTTTGGCGAAGAAATCCAAGACGTAGGCGCCAGTTCCGCCGAGGCCGATGATGGCGATGACTTCGTCCTTAAAGCGCGCCGCCAGATCGCCAATCTCAGCCCGGCTGGTCAGCGTGTCATGAAACTTAAAGACCGAGTCCTTCACCGCTTCGTTGTCGACGCGGAAGGTTAGCGGATTGGCGCAGTGGAGCTCGATCGCAGGGCCGGAAATCATGCCGACGTAATGTTCAATCTTATCGAAGAAGTCGGCAAACCCGTTGCTGGGCTTGTTGGAGAATGTGCGCTGCACGACCACGTCTGCATGGGCGAGGGTAAGGCTCGTCGGGCCTCCGGCCAAATTAGGGATCGGCTGACCGTTCAGCCCGTAGGGCGGTGAGCCGGCGAAGAACACTTGATGGTCCTGCTGTTTGACGCGGACCTTGTCGATGAATTCGAGCTTCGTCACGAGGGCGCCGATCTGCAGCGTCTTCTGGCTGTCGAGATAGGGAATGTCGCGCACGACGAGATGCGCGCTGTCGAGCCGCAGCGCGTATCCCTTTTCCATCAGGCGACGGATGTCGTCGTTATGATTGGCCAGTTCGATTAACACGGAAGACCATTCCTTCTTTTGCTTTGACCGTGCCGCCGGGGGCCAAGATGCCTTCCGGCTTGTCGCCGTGGCCGCGCGTGAAAGTGACGGAATAGGTGATTTCCGGGTGCTGCGCGTAGTCGGGATAGGCCAGCGTCACGACTTCCGCGTAGGTTAGAATTTCCTTCTTCGGCACCTCATGGGGCGTGCCGTCCACGATGATCGTGATGGTCTTGTCCTTGTCTTCCTGCTTGCTCATGCGAGCCTCCATTAAGAGTTGCTTTGGGCGTGCCGTTAGGCGGCCATCTTCACTTGGCGCGCGTTGATCCACTCCCAGGCTTTTTGCGGAAGCCAGCCTTGGTATTCGCGCGTCACGCCGATCACGAGGACGAAGTCGCCGGTATCGACGTGCGGGGCCAGGCGCGCCCAGACCCCATTGGCGTCCAAAGACGAATCAACCAACCAGGTTGATCCGAGAAAATGCCACCACGAGCCGCAGCTCTTGATGGCCTCATAAAGACCCGCGTAGTTCTGGCCGGGGCGCTTCAGGTCGTAGTTGATCGCGTAGATCAATGTCGGTCTCCCGTCCGGCCAACGAAGCCGATACTTACCTATGCGGACGAGGTGTCGGATGCGGACATTGGCTGCCTATGTCCGCGTTTCGCGATCCTTCCGCATAGGAGTCCGAGGAGATAACCCGTGTGAGTCTGAGCCAGGCCGCCACCACACGCAGCCGGGATGAGGTCGCCGCCGCGATCCGCGCCTTCACGCCTGCCGATTGGGCCAGGTTGAAGCGGGTCGCGGCGAAGTATGCGTTTGCACGTCCTGTTAGCCCCGAAGATCTGATGCAGGAGGCGTTTATGCGGGCGCTCGATACACGCGTGTGCCCCTCCGACATAGACGTGGTGAAGTTTCTGGCGGAGATCATCCGCAGCGTGGCCGACGGCGAGGCCGAGAAGATTGAGCACAAAGCGAAGCTGGTGCCGATCGCCAATACCGGCGACCCGGACGATTTGGTCTATGACATCGCTGACGGGGCAGCCAATGCGGAGGCGCGCCTGATCGAGGCGCAGCACGCCGAGCGCTGCATTGCCGCTCATGCCGGCCTCGTTGCGCTCTTCGATGATGATCCGACAGCACAACTCATTTTGGAAGGAATGATGGATGACATGGCGGGCGAGGAACTGCGTGAGCTGACGGGCCTCGACAAGGTGGCGTATGACAGCAAACGCAAAGCCATCCGCCGCAAAATTACCAAGCACTATCCCAATGGATGGAAGCCATGACCGGGAAAGGCGACAAAGAGCGCATTGCGCTAAGCCGATTGGCAAATGCTCTTACGGACGACATCTTGAATGCCTCGGATGAAGACATTCTGGCTGAACTACAAGACGCTGGAGGAGATCCGGCGAAGAATGCCGACGATATGAGGGCGTTGTTCGAGAAGACGGTCTTGCTGGCCAACAAGAAGCGATTAAGCGCGGCAAAGGCTGGCGCGGCATCCGTGCGGGAAGTGTTTGCGCCGCCGGTTTCGTCTGCAGTCGATATTGGGGCTGCTAGAGCACGTCTTCGAAAGATCATTGAGACGCCGGGCGGAGCGCACAAAGTTACTTTAGCCGCGCGCAAAGAAAGCGAGATGTCTGACTCCGACGTGATGGGGATGCTCGATGATCTGGTCGAACTCGGCATTCTGTCGCGACCGAACGACGCCGAGAGCGACTGATCGCAATGTCACCTGCGGAGCGACTGCTGCAAGAATTGGGCGTGACGGACCCCAAGGAAATCGATTTGGAGGCGATAGCATTCCACGTCAAAGCACGGGTCCGCTACCGCGCGCTGGAAGGATGCGAGGCGCGAATTGTCGGCAATGAGCGCGAGGCGATCATTACTGTAAACTCTGCCAGTTCGGCGCGGCGCCAAAGATTTTCCATTGCCCACGAATTGGGCCATTGGCACCATGACCGTGGGAAGTGCCTTGCGTGCCGCTTGGAGGACTACCGTCCCAGTGAAACGCGCTCGCCGGAGCGGGTCGCTGACGGCTACGCCGCCGATTTGTTGATGCCGTACTATCTATTTCGGCCGCTGGCCCGAGAGATCGGGAAGCCGAACTTCAAAACCGTAGCGGCGCTGGCCGAAATATTCAAAGCAAGCAAAGTCGCGACAGCCATTCGGCTGGTGGAGAGCAATCAGGCGCCAACCATTCTTGTTTGTCATGGGTCGAATGGCCGTAAGTGGTTCACGCGGGCACAGAGCGTGCCGAAGAAATGGTTTCCGCAGGATAGCTTGCACAGCGACAGCTATGCCTTCGGGATTCAGTTCGGAAACAGCTCGGATGATGCGACGCCGCACAAAATCGGCGCTGATGCTTGGTTTGATCGCCGCGATGCAGATCGCTTTGAGGTGTTCGAGCAAACGATACGGATGAGCGCCCAGGAGACGCTTACCCTGTTGCAGATTAACAATGGAAAGATGCTCGAAGACTGAAGAGTGGTCGAGCGCGGGGGCTTGCCTAGCGTCGATGTGGGCAAGCGCGCGGGCTCAGAAGCGATCCCTCTGCGACAAAAACATAGTCGCGTTTGTTCGTGGCAAAAATTCTTCCGCTCGCCGTGTTCGGGTTGGAACGAAGAGTGCCGTAGATACGAACTCGTGATCGGCACGTCTGGCAATATGCCGTCTTATCGTCCAGCACGCCGTTCCAGCGACCGATGGTGTGCCCTTTGTCGGTCAGAAGGGATTCGTACCGCTTGCGCAGCGCTAGATGCTCGGGAAAGTCTGCCATCTGGGCCTTAGCAGACGCCGCTCTTGCGCAGTTCCCATCCGCGGTAGACGACAAATGCGTCGTCCGCACGGATCGCGCATGGTGTTGGCGTCAAGCCGGTCTCATTCAAGAAGGCGGACCACAAATCGCTTTCCAGAAAGGCACCATCAGCACCACCATCGTCGATCATTTGGTCTACAATGTTGCGCGCAGTCATCCCAAACTCCTCCGACTCGATGGAGGACGCTATCGGTTAATAAAGAGTGGATGTTACCGGGTATGATCGCTGGCGGCGCCGAAGCGACGCCAGCGATCGGCCCTCATGCCGCCTCAGCGGTGTCGGCCATGCCCTTCGAGCGCACATGGCCTTCGCCGGGATCGATTGCGACGAAGACCTTGCCGGTCCATTTGCCGGACGCCTTGTCCTTCCAGCGGTCGTGACGGAGCTGCCCGGAGATGTCGGCGATGACGCCGGCGCGCATCGCCTTGGCTGAGGCTGCCGCCTTTGGACAGTTGATCTCGACGGTGAAGCGATCGGCGCGTTCGCCGCTTGGCGCCTCGATCCAGAGTGAGACGATTTCGATGGTTCCGCCGCGCGCTTCGATGGTGCGGATCTTGGGGGCGTCGACGAGTTTGCCGATGAGAGTGACGCGGTTGGTCATGAGAAGAGCTCCGTAAGCGTTTCCGGCTGATCCCGGAGCCGCGGGGCTCGCCCGCGACGGCGCTTAAAGCGCCCGGCCATTGAGGCGGGACGCGCAAGGAGAAAATGGTGGGGCCCGCGTTCGCGCGGTACGCGCGGACCGATAGCCCGCGCGAGCGGGGCGGGGAGACGATTTTCTCCTTGCGCGTCCCGCCGGCCGGGCGGTCATGGCGACGGCGCGGGTGAGCCTCGCGGCGGCTGATCGGATGAAGGGCTCGGGGGTATAGTTCCAAACCGACTGGCTATTGGCGCCTTTGACGATCCGCCGCTTGATGGCGCGTTCCGGTCGGGCGCCGCGCTTGTTGCATGCTGCGTCAGCAGCCGCACTCGCCCGCCTGAATCGGCGGACACTTCACGTCGCCATAGGAGCAGAACACACAGCAATCTCCCCGCTTCGGCCGCAGAAGCGCGCCGCAGCCCTTACAATCGTAGAAGAACTGGCATGCATCCGTGGGCATATGTTCACGCTGACGATGGCCGCACGCGGGGCAGGTGATCGTGGAGTCTGGAATGGTTTCGCTCATCGGCCGCGCACCCAGGCCAATAGCTCTCGTTCGTAGAACGGCATGGAATAGGCGCCCGCAACCAGGAGCGCTGCGACTATGAGAAGGACCAGGACGCGAGGGCGTGGCCTGCGTCCACCCCAGAAAGCGGCGACAAAGCCTGCAACGATGAGAATGGCGGTCAAAGCGAGGAGATAGGGCTTTGCCTGCGCAAAGATCCCGAGTTGCGCCACTAGCGCCGTGCTGACGCCGGCTTGCACCAGCAAGATTGGCAATACGCAGCAGGACGCGCCGACCAGCGCGGCTAGGCCGGTGACAACTCCGCCGCCCGCAAACAACCCGCCTGATGGGCGGTGAACCTCGGTATCCTTTTCCATGGCTCAAGCGTAGAACCTGTAGTGGCTACAGGAGCAAGAGGTATGCCGACCATTGGCGAAGTGAGCGCGGGCTCGGGCGTGCATGTCGAGACGATCCGCTATTATGAGCGCATTGGCCTGATGCCGAAGCCGGCGCGCTCCGCCAATGGGCGACGCTCTTATGACGCCAACGCTGCGGCGCGGCTCGGCTTCATCCGCCGCGCGCGCGATCTGGGTTTTGCGCTTGCCGACATTTCCGCCTTGTTATCGCTTGCAGACAACAAGGCAGCTTGCCGCGACGCGCATGCGCTCGCCACCCGGCACCGGGACGCTATACGGGTCAAGATCAAGGAGCTCAGACGGCTTGATCGGCTTTTGTCTGGAACGACAGAACATTGCACGCGAAGCCCGGCGGCGCCTTGCCCCATCATTGAAGTGCTGACAGGCATGCAGAGCGAGTAGGCGTCGCCGGTGGTCAAGCGATTTGACCGCTCTCATGGGCATCCGTGGCGCTGGCTGTCGAGCAGTCAGGCGGGGCCGGCTTTGTCCAGCAGCCAATCGACAGCGGTCTGCGCCTGAGCCGCTGCGGACAGGAACGCGCGCTTGTCGTCCTTCAGCAGTTTCATCCAATGCCCCACATATGAAGCGTGATCAGTAAGGTGGTCGGGCGGCAGATTGAGATGTGCGCCAAGAATGGACGCGCCGATTTCGGCGACAAGTTCTTCGGCCGCCAGTGCGTGCGCGCTGAAGCGCTTGGACATATCGCGGCCGACGCGATGCGCGGCGCCCGTTGCATGTACGGCTTCGTGGTTCAGCGTGGCAGCATAATGATCTGCGGAGTCGAACGCCGCCAAAGGCGGCATGCCGATCACATCCTTGGACGGAATGTAGCAGGCGATGTCCTGGGTCAGGATGCGTTTGATATCGAGTTTGGCGAACCAGGCTTCATGCTCGGCGATAGGAAGAATGTCGGTCTCGGGCGAAGCTGGAAAAAACCGCTCCGGCAATCCTTCGATCTGCTCGGCGTTGAACGCGGTGAAAAACTTGAGAAAGCGAAAGCTGTCTTCCACCTTCTCGCCGGCGCTGTTGTCGCGCGTCTTCTTGGCCTGTCCGTAATAGACGACCATCTCGCCACGCTCGCCCTTGCGGACATGGGCGCCGATCTGGTTCGCCTGGCGCAGCGTGATCCAATAGGGCGACGCATAGCCCTTCGCGACGGCGGCGCTCCACAGCATGATGACGTTCACGCCGCGATAGTTCTCGCCGGTGGCGCGGCGCGGCAGCGCGAGCCCCGTGCGTGCACCATCCCATGGTTTGCGCCATGGCATGACGCCCCGCTCCAGTTCGGCGAGGATCTTCGTGGTGATTTCAGACGCAACGTCGCGTCGCTGTGCATCGATCTTGGTATGAATGGTCATGTGTTTCATCCTCCGAAAACAAGTGCGCCGCCGGTGGCCCGGCGGCGCGTGAGGGTTGAAAGAGGCGTTGAGGCTCAGGCGGCGTCGGCTTCGGCGAGCGCTTTTTGTCCGGCTGATGTGACGACCAACGCGCCGGCGCGCGGTGGTGTGATCAGAACATCGGGCAGCCAATCCTTGAGCTGTCGCAACGCCACGCGCGCGAGATCGGTGCGTTTCATCTTGGTGAAAGCGGCGATCTTCGGCTTGCGCGCGCGCTCCGACAGTTTGGCCATGGCTGGTGCGGTTGAGAGCGCTTCAAGCGTGTAGGCTTTGGGCGCTTTCTCCCAAAACGTGCTCGATGCTTCCCAATGACGGCCCATGTCCAGATCGAGCACGGCCGCGAGTTCGTCCGCGGTCGCCTGCGTGCGGTCCGCTGAAGGGGAAGCGCCATCGTGCGTGACATCGATGGTCTCCGCCATGAAGAGGGCGAGCAGTTCGATCAGCTTCTCGGCTGGCTCGCTCGCAAGGCGCCCCAGGTCAGCGTCCGCGTAGGCGGTCGCGGCTTCGGTGCGTGCCTGCTGAAAACGATCATCGTCATCGAAGCCGACAGGCGAGATTGCGACCCCAAGCCCTGGCACGTCTGCGCGCGCCGCACTTCGGCGGATGAACGCCAGAACGCTGAAGGCGAGCGCGATATGTGGACGGCCGGCGAGTTCAGCGCGCAGCGCGCGCGTGCGTGCGGCGGTCAGTCCCTCGACAAGTGATTTCGGCAGAGTTGGCGTTCTCGTAAGTGCTTCTAACGATGAATCGCACGCGTCGGGCGCGGCGTCGGACTCGACCGCGCGCAGTTTGCGGATCGCCTTGAGGTCGCCGCGCTTGATGAGGCCGCGCGTGATGATGGGCTCGCCATTGCGGTCGATGGTCACGACTGCGCCGGCGTGCGCCATCTCGGCCTTGTCCCAATCCTGGTGCGACTGCTGCAACGCATCGAGTTGCGCTTCCGCCGCGTCGCGGACCGTCCACAGCGCCTCATTGTCGGCATCGGCTTCAAGCTGATTGTCGAGCGTTTCGACCTCGGCTTCGAGGTTTGCGACGGCCTCGCTTTCTTCCTGCGTCAGCGCCCGCGTACGCGGGCGCACGCGCTCGTTCGCGCAGCCTTCGATCTGCCCATGGAGCAATTGCGCTTCCACCCACGCCCAGCCCTCGGCGGCCAGGCTTTCGCGCATTTCTTCGATGCGCTCCGCCGCCAGACGCTGGAGGAGTTCACCATCCTCAAGGAAGGCGATGCCATCTTCGAACAGATCGCGCACGATCCGCCCGCCGGCAGCTTCATAAGTCTCCAGTCCAACGAAGCGCGCCAGCCGGTCGGTCGCGGGTGCGCGACCGCCGGAAAGCGCGTTGCGGATGCTGGGCGCGTGGGTGATGGGCTTGGGGGCTTGCTTGAACAGGCGCTCCTGGGCGCCGTGATCATCCGTCAAACAGAATGCCCGCGCGACATCGAGGGTGAGATCGCCTTTGCGGTAGGCAGCACGGATCTTCGGGGAGAGGCGGCCCAGGGCCAGGCGCTGTTCGACATGGCGCACGCTTGCGCCGAACCGCTCGGCAATGGCCTCGACGCTCATGGCGTCATCGACGAGGCGCGCGAACGCTTCCATCTCGTCCATGGCGTTCATGGCGACACGTTGGACGTTTTCGGCGAGAGACGCTTCCGCGCTCAGCTCCGGTTCGATGATCGTGCAGGGCGCCGTGAAATCGCGCGCAAGCCTGCCTTGCTTGATGAGAAGCCGCAGCGCCGCCAGCCGGCGTGATCCGGCGACGACGGCGTAGCGATCGCCATCGGCGCGCACGACCGAGAGATTTTGCAAGAGGCCATGTGCGGCGATGGAAGCGGCAAGCGCATCGATATCGGCGCGCTTGTCTGTGCGGCGCACATTGTCTTCGTGCACGATGAGTTTGCTGACCGGGACGAAGCAGGTGCGTTGCGTTGCGGCGCCGGTGTCGAGAGTTTCGGTTGTCATGGGATCGCTCCAGAAGGTGAGCGGCGGCCGTTTCGGTCCGCCGGGGCCGCGCGTCGCGGCCTTTTCCTCCTGGCCCGCGCCTGAAGCCGGCCGGGTCGAGGGCTTCAGAGCGTCAGCGTCCCTCGACGCGGGCGGCTGCGCGGGCGATGTGCGTTGGTCGCGGCGCGTGGACCCGGCTGATTCGCGTGCAGCTCAACTGCTTAAGGCGGGTGGCTGTCCTCAAAGACTCAACCGAAAGTGGGCGCGGTGGGGACGTGAAGATGACGCGCGCGCTGACCGAACACTTGGGCAGGGTAGAAGCGTGACCGGGCGGCGGTCGCATACGCCGCCGCTGTACGCGCCGAACGGGGCGCGCCTCGATGATGTCGATCTGGAGTTGCTTCGCCGTTTGAAGGCGGACGCCCGCATCCAGAATCAAACGCTCGCGCGGGCGTTGGGCTTGTCGCCAAGCGGATGCTTGAAACGCGTGCGTCGCTTGGAGGACGCTGGCGCGATCAAGGCCTACGTTGCGATTGCAGAAGAGAGCATGTTTGCGTCCTGGTCGATGCTGTGGGTGAGCATCAAATTACGTCGTCGGGCTCACAAGCGGCGCGACGTGTTTGAAGCGGCATTGCGTGCGACGCCGGAAGTCACGGAGGCGCACAGCGTCGCTGGCCGTTTTGACTACATCCTCAAAACGGCATTGCCATCGGTGTCGGCGTGGGACGCTTTGCGTGAGCGCCTCGATCCCGAAAACGGGTTCATCAAATCCGTCGATGTCGCGCCGGGATTGCGCACCGCAAAGGAGAAGAGTCCTCATCCTCTGCTCTGTTTGCGCGAGCCAACTTAGTCGTCGCGAAAGCCGCTCACCAGTCTTCCATCTGGAGGGGCGCTATCGTTCGCGCCCGCTCAACTCACCGCAGGCGCTAATTCTCACGCTGACGCACCGTGCATGCGCTGCTGCGCCGAGACGTCGCAAAGCTTGCAGTCAATGCCTGATGGGCGGACTGGCGTGCATTGAGTGCGCGATTGGCCCATCCGTGATGAATCGGCTGCACAAAGTCGTTGCGGTGCTAGCTTTGGCGACATGCACGCAATGCGCGCATCGGATTCACTAAGCCGCGAGGTCAGCATGACCCTTCGTCGGCAGGGGCGGGATAGGCTCGCGCTGCCGGTCGAGGCCATTCGCTTATGCAGCGGGCTGGAGTCGCATTGCTGGGTTCGGCGCTGATTGCGCTCACCGGGCTTTGGCTCGCCACCGCCTTCATTGCCGACGTGTTCTCCCATCAGCGCGCTCTTGGCGCTCCGCTTCTGATGTTTGGCGGGACGCCAGTCTATGCGCCCTGGGCGGTTCTGGCATGGACGAGCGCGTATGCGGAAGCGTTTCCGAAACCATTTTCGGTGGCGCGCCTCATCGTCTTTGGCGCTTTCGTGCTCACGCTCATTCCGATTGTCGCCGCCGCGCGCGGCAAGCTCGGCGTCAAACCCTTCGGCGCCAAAGCGTGGGGTGCGGCGGACGATGCAAAGGCCGCTGGACTGCTCGCCGACACCGGCGCCGTGCTGGGCAAGTTCGGGCGAGAGATACTGTGCTTCGACGGTCCTGAGCATCAGCTCCTCATCGGCGCGTCCCGATCCGGCAAGGGCAGAGGCCAGGTCGTGCCGACGCTTCTGGCGTGGCCGCACTCGGCGCTGGTGCTCGACGTCAAGGGCGAGCTCGCCGACGGCGATGCGCGCCATCGCTTTCCGGGCACAGCGGGTTTCCGCGAAAGTCTGGGTCCGGTCATGCGCCTCGCGCCGACGCGTCTGGACTCGACCTCGTTCAACCCGCTGTATGAAGTGCGCAAGGGGCCGAACGAAGTCCGTGACGTCCAGAACATCGTAGAGATCCTCGTCGATCCGCAGGGCGATGGGCGCCATCAGGATTTTTGGGACCGCTCGGCCAAGACAATCCTCGTCGGCGTCATCCTGCATGTGCTGTACGCCGAGCCGCCAGAACGAAAGACGCTGGCGGTGGTGCGCGAGAAGCTGCGCGATCTCGATGCGACCGCGCAAGTGATGAAGTCCACTTTGCATAGGCTCAATGCGGCGACAAACCAGCCGGAGGTGCATCCCGAAGTGTTGCACGCGGCGGAATCGTTTCTCGCCGGGGAAGAGCGTCTGCAGAGCGGGGTGAAAGCGACGGCGGAGAGTTTCTTCGGCCTGTTCGCCGACGAGATCGTCGCCCGCAACACGGCGACATCCGACTTTCGCATCGGCGATCTGATGTGTGGGCCGAAACCTGTGACGCTCTATTTGCAGCCGCCGCCTTCGGATGCGCAGCGGCTGATGCCCTTCCTGCGTCTCGTCATCAATCAGTTCGCCCGCGCGCTGATGGAGCATCAGGAGAAGGACGCGCAAGGGCGGCCAAAGCGCCACCGCCTCATCCTTGTGCTCGATGAATTTCCCATGCTCGGACGCATGCCGTTCTTCGAGACCATGATGGGCGCGATGGCGGGCTATGGCCTGAAGGCCTTCCTCGTCACGCAGAGCCTCAATCACCTGACCAAGGCCTATGGCCGCGAGAATGTCATTCTCGACAACGTCCATATCGTTACGGCGTTTTCGGCCGCCGACAACGACACCGCAAAGCGCATCGCCGAGATGGCGGGCGAAGTGTGGGAATTGCGCGAGAGCGAGACGCATACGCGCCCGAGATCAATGCTTGGATGGCGCAAGGGCTCGACCACAGTTCGCGAGGAACGTCGTCCGCTTCTCCTGCCTGCCGATGTGCGTTCTTTGCCGCGCGATGAAGAGCTGATCTTTGTCTCCGGCGCCAAGCCCATCCGCGCCAAGAAACTCAAATTCGACCAGGAGGGCGTCTTTGCTGAGCGTCTTCGTCCGGCATCGGGCGAACGGCCAAAACTCACGACAACACATGATTGGGCGCAAGTGCGCGCGCTTGGGACAATTCCGCAGGTGGTGAAGCCGCCAAAGGCCAAGCCTGCGATGTCTCAGCCGCTCGCGGGTCAGCCCGATCTTTTTGCGCATGCCGCGACGCGGCCAACCAAAATTTCCGATGCAGCCATGTCGGGCTTTCGCGCCGCAGACGGAACGGCGTTGGCGCATCCGGCGAGCGCTTCAGCGCCACCGCCAGCCGCGATTGACGCCCCGCCTGCCGAAACGCCGCGGCGTCGGCGTCAGGCCAAGGGAATCTGATCCATGGCCGCGCGCAAACTCACCGTCTATCTGCCGCCGAGCCTCGACGCCAAGGTGCGCAAGGCCGCGCGCGACCAGCACCGTTCGGAATCGAGCATTGTTCTCGAAGCGCTCAAGGCGCGGCTCGAACGCGGCGACGCCACCAACGCCGTCATCGAGGAAAGCGCGCGCCGTCAGCTTTCGCGCGTCGATGCGCGGCTTGAGAAGGTGATTGGCGAGGGGCTCATCCTCAAGGAGATCGTGCTGCTCTTCGTCCGTGTCTGGCTGGAGCACAATCCACCGATCGATGAGCATCTGGAGGAAGACGCCGCCGCCAGCGCCGAGGCGCGCTTCGAGCGCTTTCTCGATTTCGTGGCGCAGGGGTTGTCGCCGGGAAAATCGCTGGGCGCTGTGTTCTCTTCGGAGTCAGCAGAGGCCGCTGCCGATCGGACTGAGGAGGCGATGGCGTGAGCACTGGCGCTATTCCGCTGGTGACGGCGCGCCGGCGTTCGGCGCTGGCGCGGGCGCTTGGCCCCGCGATCGCCGAAGCGCTTGACGCGGCCGACGTGGTGGAGGCGCTGATCAATGCCGATGGCCGCCTCTGGCTCGATCGGATTGGCGCCGGTCTTGTTGCAACGCCGCACACGCTCTCGCCGCAGGACCGTGAAGCTGCGATCCGCCTTCTGGCGCATGAGGCGGGCGAGATCGTCGGCGAGGCGCACCCATCCTTGCAGACGATTTTGCCTGACAGCGCCGCGCGCGTGCAGGCCTTGCTGCCGCCGCTCGTTGACGCGCCGGTGCTCGCGATCCGCAAGCGGCCGCGCGCGGTCTATACGCTCACCGAATATGTTGACGGCGGCATCGCCACGCCCGCTCAGGCCGAAATGCTCTCCGCTGCGGTCGCGGCCAAGCGCAACATCATCGTCGCCGGCGGCACTGGCTCTGGCAAGACGACGCTTCTGAACGCGCTTCTGGCGGAGGCGCCGTTCCTTTCATCCCGTGTGGTCATCCTCGAAGACACCGCCGAACTGCAATGCGGAAGCCCCAATGCGGTTCAGCTTCTCACCAAGCGCACCGATCCGCCAATCACCATGCGCGATCTTGTGCAGATGACGCTCCGCCTCCGGCCGGATCGCATCGTGGTCGGCGAGGTCCGCGACGGCGCAGCGCTTGAGGTTCTCAAAGCCTGGAACACGGGTCATCCGGGCGGGCTGCTGACGCTACACGCCAATTCCGCGGCCGATGCACTGATGCGGCTGGAAGATCTTTGCATGGAAGCGCGCGCAACGCCGCCGAAGCGTCTCATCGCCAGCGCCGTCGACATCATCGTGTTCATCGCCCGCCGCGAAGGCGGGCGCGTCATCACCGAAATTCTGCAGGCGGACGAGGTCCGGGGAGAGGGAGCATGAAGTCAATACGTCTTACACGCATCGCGACAATCGCTGTTGCGATGCTCGCTTTGGCCGCGCCGGCTTATGCCGCCGGCTCCGGCATGCCCTGGGAAGGGCCGCTCGAACAGATCGTCGATTCCATAACGGGGCCTGTGGCGCGCGCCGCCGCCGTCATCGCCATCGTCATCGCCGGCGTCACCATCATCTTCTCCGAGGGCGGGGGCGGCGTCAGGAAGCTCGCCTTCGTGGGGCTGGGCATCGCCATCATGTTCGCGGCGGTGTCGTTCTTCCTCGACTTCTTCGGCTTTGCCGGCGGCGCGGTGATTTAGCCGATGTCGCTCGCCGCAGATATCGAGCCCGAAGGCTATCGCATCCCGCTCAGGACTTCGCTCACGCGACCTATCCTTATGGGCGGCGTGCCGCGCAATTTCGCGATCCTCAACGCGACGATTGGCGCGGCGATCGGCTTTGGTCTGCAACAGCCTTTCATCGCGTTTCCCTTATGGGCCGTGTTGCAAGGCGCCGCCGCATGGGCGGCCGCGCGCGACCCGTGGTTTCTCGACACCTGGCCGCGCCACATGGCCAAGCCTCATTATTTCGGATCGTGAGGGCGCATCGCGATGATGGACCTGCGCCCTTACAAGAAGTCTGGAACGCAACTTAGCGATTTCCTGCCCTGGGCGGCGCTCATTGCGCCGGGCGTGGTCCTTAACAAGGACGGCGCCTTCCAGCGCACGATGGCCTTTCGCGGTCCTGATCTCGATTCTTCGACCGCTTCGGAGCTGATTGGGGCCTCCGCGCGGCTCAACAACGCGTTCCGCCGTTTGGGTTCGGGCTGGTGTCTCCATGTCGAAGCCCGCCGCGCGCCTGCGCCGGGCTATCCCGATGCAGCTTGGCCGGACGCTTTGTCGTGGCTCATTGATGAAGAGCGCCGCGCTGTGTTCGAAGCCGCCGGAGCGCGTTTTGAGAGCGCGTATTTCTTCACGCTTACCTGGCTGCCGCCAGCCGAGCGCCAGACAAAGTTGGAGAGCTTTCTATTCGAGGGCGCGCAGGATGGGGCGAGCACGCCCGCATCGTCCATCGACTATCGCCAGCATCTCGTCCGCTTCACCAACGAGACCGATCAGATTCTCGCTTTGATGGAGACGCTGGCGCCTGAAGCGCGGTGGCTCGATGACGAGGAGACGCTGACATATCTGCACGATTGTGTGTCCGATCGTCCCCATCGGGTGGCCAAGCCCGATACGCCGTTTCATCTCGACGCGCTTCTGACCGACGCCCCGCTTGTCGGCGGTCTCGCGCCCCGGCTTGGCCGCCATCATCTGCGTGTCATTTCTGTGCGCAGCTTCGTGACGGAGACGGAGCCCGGCTTTCTCGATGCGCTCAATAGATTGGCGATCTCCTATCGCTGGGTGAGCCGCTTCATTCCGCTCGACAGGGAAGAGGCGCGGCGCGAACTGGAGAAGACCCGCAAGCGCTGGTTCTCGAAGCGCAAAGGCCTTCTGACGCTGCTCCGCGAAGCGCTTTTCAGAGAGGAAGCGCTACTGGTCGACAACGACGCCGCCAACCAGGCAGCCGACGCCGACACCGCACTGCAGGAACTCGGCGCCGACGCTGTGAGCGCGGGCTTTGCGACGCTCACCATCACTGTCGCTGACGCCAGCGAAGACATGGCCGACGACGCGGTGCGTCAGATTCAACAGATCGCCGATGGCCTCGGGTTCGTCACGCAAGTGGAGTCCGTCAACGCCGTCGAAGCCTGGCTCGGTTCATTGCCGGGGCAAGCCTACGCCGATGCCCGACGCCCGGTCCTTTTGTCGCCGAGTCTTGCGCATCTGCTTCCGCTCAGCGCCGTCTGGGCGGGACCGCACCGCAATGGCCATCTGAACGGTCCGCCGCTCATGCTCACCGCAACGGATGGTGCAACGCCATTCCGGCTTGATCTGCATGTTGGCGATGTCGGTCACACCATGATCGTGGGACCGACGGGCGCCGGTAAATCGGTGCTGTTGGCGACGCTTGCAGCGCAATGGCTGCGCTACTCCGCGTGCCACCCGGCGGGCGCGCAGGTCTATCTGTTCGACAAGGGGCGCTCCTGCCGCGCCGCCATCCTAGGGCTTGGCGGCGATTTCTTCGACCTTGGCGAGGCCGATGCGCTGGGATTGCAGCCGCTCGAAAATGTGCATGAGGCGGACGAACGCGCCTGGGCGCAGGATTGGCTCGTCGGTCTCATCGCGTCCGCCAATGTGACCGTGACACCCGATGTGCGCACGGAGGTGTGGCGCGTTCTGGAATTGCTCGCCGATCGGCCGGTGGAAGACAGAACGCTTACCCTGTTTGCGGCCTTGATCCAGAACCAGGATGTCCGCGCAGCGCTCCATCCGTTCACGCAAGCCGGCGCGCATGGCCGTCTCATCGATCATGACCGATCGACCTTGGGCTATGGGGCGGTTCAAGCGTTCGAGATGGACGATGTGTTGCGTCGTCCCGAAGCGGCGGGCGCCGTCCTCGGCGCGCTTTTTCATGCGCTGGAGAAACGGTTCGACGGGCGCCCGACAATGCTCGTGCTCGATGAAGCCTGGCTCTTCCTCAAGGACGCATTCTTTGCAGCACAGATTCAGGATTGGCTGAAGACACTGCGAAAGCGCAACGTCGCCGTCGTGTTCGCGAGTCAGGAACTGGCCGATGTCGAACACTCAGGTATCGCCTCCACCATCATCGAAGCGTGCGCGACGCGGATCTATCTTCCAAACGACCGCGCGCGCGAGCCGCATTCGCGCGCCTTCTACGCCGCCCTGGGCCTGAATGGCCGCCAGATTGACCTCATCGCGTCAGCAACACCCAAGCGCGACTATTACCTCGTCAGCCGCGACGGGTGCCGGCTGTTCGAGCTTGGTCTCGGCCCCGCAGCGCTCGCCTTTGTCGGCGCGTCGCGTCCCGAAGATCACACGCTGATGGACCGCGTTCTGGCGGAAGAAGGCGCGGGCGCCTTTGCCGAAGCGTGGCTCGACCTTCGCGGCCAACGCGAGGCCGCAGACGCCATTCGGCGCTTCAAGAGCCAGCAAACGCCACCGATCAGCACCAAGCGCGTCGCTGTGGCGGCGGAATAGGAGGGACCAATGAAGAGGATAGTACGAGCGCTGTGCGCCATCGTTCTGACGCTGAGCGCGACCTCTGCGCCGGCTCGCGCGCAGATTCCCGTGATCGATCCGGCCAATCTGGCGCAGTCGATCACGCAAGTCGCGCACATGGTCCAACAACTACGCAATCAAGTGCAACAGATTGAGCAGGCGGCGGCCATGCTCAGACAGAACCCGCTGCAATTGTCGCCCGAACTTTCGCAATCCATCGGTGAGGCGCGGGCTTTGTTTCAGAGCGTGCAGGGGATCGCCTATGAGGCCGATCAACTCGGCGATCAATTGCGCACGCTCTACCCGGAAACGTGGGAAGATTACGATCTCGCTCGCGTCCTTTCGCAATCTGACGCCTGGATGAGTGAGAGCCGGCAAAGCCTGCAGCGCGCGATGGAGGCCGAAGCGCGCGCCGCGCAGCGCATCGAACAAACACAGGGGCGCATCAATCGCGCCCTGCAATCGTCCGGCGCCGCCGAGGGGCAAACCGGCGCCATCCAGGCGTCCAACCAACTTCTTGGAATTCAGGCGAGCCAATTGACGGAGATCCACGCGCTGCTGATCGCGCAAGGGCGCGCGCTGGAAACCGAACGCATGGAGCGGATCGCGCGCGAAGAGCGCGCCCGCGAGATTCAGCGGCGCGCCTTTCCGACCCAGCGTGGCGGCGATCTGACGCCGGCGCGCACGGCGTTCTGAGCGAGGGCGCCGCGCGATGGACCCGTCATCGGTCAATTCGTTTCTCGACCAGTTTCTGGCCGTCGCCAATTCCGGCTTCGGTCTGATCCAGGGCGATGTGACCTATGTCCTCAATGCGTTGATCGTCATCTCGATCGTGCTCGCCGGCGCGCAATGGGCGCTGGCGCAGGAGGCGCCGCTCGCGCCCTTCTTCCGCAAGGTGTTGTTCGTCTCCTTCTTCGCCTTCCTCATCAACAATTGGAATTTTCTTGCCACCGCGATCAATCAATCGGGCGCCATGCTTGGCCTGCGCGCCGGCGGGGGCGGGCTCACCATGGCGGAGCTGCACAATCCCGGCCGCGTTGGGCAGATCGGCATCGAACTCTTCAGCCGCACCGCGGCGCTCGCCGAAGGAATGAACATCATCACCGACTTCTTTGCGATGATGACGATCTTCCTTGCGGCGTTCTTCGTCATGCTCGGCTTCTTCGTCTTGGCGCTGCAGCTCTTCGTGGTGCTGATCGCGTTCAAGCTCGGTTCTCTTGCCGCCTTCGTGGCGTTGCCCTGGGGCGTGTTCAACGGCACGGCCTGGGTGGCCGAACGCCCTCTGGGCTGGGTCGTGGGCTCTGCCGTGCGTCTCTTCGTGCTGGCCTTCGTCGCCTCCGTCTCCATCACCTTCGTTAACACGCTGCCCGCGGCGTTCACGCTCGATGCGGGCGGCGTACTCAATGTGCTGCTGTTCGGCGCGACCGTGCTGGCGCTTGCGTGGTTCGCACCGATCCTTGCGAGCGAAGTCGTGCAGGGTCAGCCGCATCTGGCCGGGCCTGCGGTCGCCGGCGCCGCCGCAGTCTCTACTTTTCTCAGCGTCGCTGCCGCACGCGCAGGCATCTCCGGCGCCACGAATGTCGCGGTCGGCGGTGCAAGGCTCATCAGCAGCGGCGCGAGAGCGGCAGGGCGGCGCTTTTCGGGCGGCGGCGGGCCCGGCGGCGCCGCGCGTCCCGCCATCGATTATGCCGGCATGAAGCCGCCGCCACCGCCGCCCGCGACGCCGCCATCTGGAGGAAGCAGTACATGAGGACGCCGTTCACGGCGCCGGCGCAATCCTACGCTGGCGATGAACCCGACACGCCTTACAAGCGCGCGCGCCAGGAATGGGACCGGCGCATGGGCGCCGCCGTCATTTCCGCGCGCGCCTGGCGGCTGATGGCGATGGCGGGACTTGCGCTCTCCGCAGGCCTTGCACTCGCGCTGACCATCGTTGCGCTGCAGAGCCGCACCTTTGTGCATGTCGTTGAGGTCTCGCCCGAGGGCCAGGTTCTGAATGTGCGCGCCGCGAGCGGCGAGTGGCGCGCGAATGAAGCGCAGACCGCTTATCACCTCGGCCGCTTCGTGCGCCTGGTGCGCGCGCTGCCGACCGATGGCGTGGTGCTGCGCGAGAATTGGCTGGAGGCGTACAAGTTTCTGACGCCGCAGGCCGCAGCGCAATTGACAGAGATCGCGCGCGCCGACGATCCGTTCCTCAGTCTGGGGCGGGTTGGGCGCACCGTTCATATCCGCTCCATCATCCAGCGCTCCGATCGCTCCTGGGAAGTGTCGTGGATCGAGCGCGAAACCAATGCGACGGGCTCGCCCGATGGCGAGGCTTATAGCGGCGTCTTCACCGTCACCACGCGCCGCCCGCGCACCGCTGACGAGATCGCGAGCAACCCGCTGGGTTTGCTCATTTCCGATTTTAGCTGGAGCCGGGTGCGATGATGCGTTTGATGCTATTCAGCGCGGCGATGGCTCTTGTCCTATCGCCGCCGATCGCAACGGCGCAGGCCATCGGCGCCGATCAATGCCCCGCCTTGAGCGCGGCCACGGAAGCGCCAGTGCAATCGCGCCGCGGCCGGCGCGATCCCACGCCAGCGGAATTGCTCGCGCGCGCCAATGAAGCGGCGCGCCAGCGGCCGGAGAGGACAGGCTTCACGCAGGCGCGCCAGATCTACACCTATGCGCCTGGCGCCATCTATGAGCTCTACACAAGCCCGAGTTTCATCTCCGCCATTCTGCTCGAACCCGGCGAAACCCTGGGCGACGTCGCTGCCGGCGATACTTCGCGCTGGATGGTGCAGGAGACAAATGCGGAGGCCGAAATAGATGGCCGCACCATCGTACTGGTGAAGCCGCAGACGAGCGGCCTTCGCACCAACATCGTCCTTGTCACGGACCGGCGCACTTACACGATCGAGGCGATCGCGCAGACGGGCTCTGCCTATTCCGCGCAGATCGCCTGGTGTTATCCGGCCGAACAAGAAGCGCGGATGGCAAGCGTCGATCAGCTCAATTTCGGCTATCGCGTCCGCGCCACGCGCGGGCGTCGGCCGAGTTGGATGCCGTCGCGCGTGTTCGATGACGGACGGCGCACCTGGATTGAAATGCCCGAAGCGGTCGCGTCGAGCGATCTGCCGCCGCTCTTCGTCGTTACTGGCGAAGGCTCAGAACTCGTGAATTATCGCGTGCAGGGCCAGCGCTACATGGTCGACCGCATCTTCGATGTCGCTGAACTGCGTCTCGGAACGCGCTCTCCCACAATCGTGCGCATCGAACGTGAAGCACTGTCGCAACGCCGCTCCGCGCGCCTCGGAGGACGGCCGTGAGCGCTGCCCACGAAACGCAGGCGCTCGATCGCGCGCTAGATCCCGCACCCGATCTCTCGATCCGCGCGCGTCCGCCGAGCCCGCGCCGGCTTTCACGCAAGGTGCTATTGGCCGGCGCCATTATCGCGGCCTCCATCATCACACTGGCGCTTTTCATTGGGCTGAGTGAGCGTCCTGATCGCGAGGTGCGCCAGGCCGACGCGCAAGCAGCGGCGGGCGGCCCGCCGGAATCGATCCGCAACGCATCCGGTCAATATGCGGCAGGCGATCTGCCGCGTGCGGAACTCGATGCGCCGCGCGACATGCTCTGGGGCGAGAACGGTCCGCCGCAATCGGCCGCGCTGGCGCCGCCAGAAGATGCGGCGTGGTCAGGTCCGCCCCGAGGCGGCGTAAACGCAGGCGCCCGTGAAGCGCCGCCCGATCCGCAGGCCTTGGCGCGTGCTTCGCCCATCATCTTCGGCGGCAGGGATCGCGCCTCCGCGTCGATGGTCGCCGATGAAGGTGAAGCGCGTCTTGATGCGCGGCTCATGCCGCCGCGCTCGCGTTATGAGCTGATGGCTGGCGCGGTGGTGCCCGCCGCACTCATCACTGAGCTCAATTCCGAACAGGCCGGCCGCGCCATCGCGCAGGTGACGGCCAATGTCTATGACAGCGTTAGCGGCGCCCATTTGCTGATCCCGCAGGGATCGCGGCTCATCGGGACATATGATTCCGATACGTCTTACGGCGAACGCCGGCTCGTCCTCATCTGGAACCGGCTCATCTTCCCCAATGGCTGGAGCATTTCCCTGCGCGGCATGGAGGGGACCGATCCGACCGGCGCGGCGGGCCTGCGCGACCGCACCGACAATCATCTGGATCGTCTCGCCGGCGCCATCGGGCTTTCCGCCATCATCAGCGTGATCGCCGACAATGCCGAGGACGACGATGAAAACTCATTTGCACAGAGTGTCGGCGATGCGGCGGCGTCAGAGGCCGCGCGCACTGGCGGGCGCATCGTCGATCGCGAACTCGGTGTGCGGCCCACCATCCGCATCCGCGCCGGCGGCGCCGTGCGTTTGCTGGTGACGCGCGACATTGAGCTCCGTCCCTATCGGGAAGATCGCAGACGATGAAGGTTCCGCCTGATCTCGTCCCGCAGAAGGTGGTGGCGGACGATTTGTGCGTGAGCCTTGCTACGCTCTGGCGCGCGCGCCGCAGCAATCTTCCGGGTTTCCCCGCGCCGGTCATTGTCCGCAGCATGGTGTTCTGGCGAAAGGCCGATCTCGGCAAGCTTGAGGACGCGCTCATGCAGTTCGCGGGGCGCGGCAAGTTCGAAGAGGAGCGCCAACGCTCCAAGCGCATCGCCGTCCTGGCGAAGGCGCGCCCTCAGCCCAAACGCATCAAGCGCACGCGCCGTCCCGACGAACGTCAGCGCGATCTTTTTTGAGAAAGCCCATGCTCCCATGTTCGACCTCGGCCCGAGCAGGGCGCGAGGTCGAATGAAGAAGGGACGTGGCTCCCACGTCCCGACACCTTCAGGACGCCATCGCGCGCAAGCCGGCGTCCAGGGCGAAGAGGCGAAGCCGTCCCTTGACGCCGGCGAGCACGATGGCGTGTCGCGCCAGATGACATCGACGAAGGAGCGATGCATCGAGGCTCCAATAGAAATTCGAGCCCGCACGCAGGAAAATGTCACTTAAGACCTCTCGTTTGCAGGATTTTGTAGAATAAGGACCTTCGTAACGGGTGCTCGCGCCTCAGGGAGCGTCGCGCGGAGGGCGAAGACGCGCCTTATGATCGGCAAGGCGGCGCGGCTTCGTGCGTCAGAACAAGCGCCCGGCCGCCGAAGCGTGCGACGCCCATACCTTTCGAGTATTAGGCTATAACCGTACATAAGGTTGCCTATAGACAGGTTATAACCTATATTAAACGGCTAATTGATAAGGTCATACCCTGTGAAGGCCGCCCAAACCCTCGCCCGCCGTCGGCTCGACGAGCGCCTTAAGGCCTTCGCCGGCCTCGGGGCCGCTCCCCCCATGGGCTGGGTCCGCGCCCTTCGCGATGCCCTTGGTCTCACCGGCGCCCAATTGGCCCGCCGCCTCGGCATCCGCCCGGCGAGCCTCTCCGAGCTGGAGAAGAACGAAGCAAAAGGCGCGATCACGCTCGCCACCTTGAAGCGCGCGGCCGAAGCGCTCGATTGCACGCTCGTCTATGCGCTGGTCCCCAACAAGAGCCTGGAGACCATGGTCGAGGAGGCCGCTAAAGCGGCGGCGAAAAAAGAACTCGTCGCCGCGCTCCACACCATGGAGCTGGAAGCGCAAGGCGTGCGCGCTGGCGACAAGCGCGAAATGCTTGAGGCGCTCACCGCCGACATCGCCAAGGCTGGCGGCAAGCGTCTCTGGGGCTGACGGCAATGAGCGACGATCCGTTTCAGGCCGACGATGCGGCGACGCCGCTGACGCCTGAAGAGCGACTCGATCTCAAGCTCAGCTATGTCGCGCTCCGGCGTGAACTGAACGAGGCCGAAGCGCTCAATGTCCTTGCCGGCGAACGCTGGGCGCTGTCGCGCACGCGCGACGCGCTCGATGAGGTGTTCCTGCGTCGCCTGCATCTTCGGATGTTCGGCGATGTCTGGCGCTGGGCCGGCAAGTACCGAACCAGCGCGCGCAATCTCGGCGTCGATCATTGGGCGATCGAAGTGGCGCTGCGCCAGGCGCTCGATGACGTGCGCTATTGGGTGGAGCACCAGACCTATCTGCCCGATGAGATCGCGGTTCGCTTCCACCACAAGCTCGTCGCCATCCATCCGTTTCCGAACGGCAATGGCCGCTGGTCGCGCCTCGCCGCCGACTTGCTCGCACTCCAGCTTGGGCACGAGCGATTCACCTGGGGACGCGGTTCGATCGTGGCGGCGTCCGAGACGCGGCAGGCTTATGTCGATGCGCTCAAGAGAGCCGATGCCGGCGACATGGCGCCTCTGTTGGCGTTCGCTCGGACGTAGAGGCCGCCCGCACGAGGAACGTGGCGGCGATGGGGCGCATTTGAGTGGATCACCGCGCTGCGCCATCTCGTAAATGGTGGTGGTGACCAGAGGCGCGATCTGACGCAATTGCGGCCGAGACGGGCGCGGGGATCGGCAGTTTTCGAAGGACGCCGTCTACGCGCGCGGCTCCTGGAATATCCAGAACCGCATCAGCAGGAAATTCACGAGAGGGATCAGCGCGGTCAAAAGCAGAAACGCCGCGACCGGCGGGGCGTGAGCGTACACACCGAGCTTTGGGATCACAGCTGCAAGCACAAGATCGACGGCGGAGACAGCGAGGAAGCGGGGCGCCTCATGACGGTGCAAACCGGTCGAGCGAAAAGTCTTGGATTTGTGTCCAAGGTAGCTGACCGCGAGAACAGGCAGCAAAGCGAGCACGCCGGCGATTGGGGGGCTGGCGCCCAGCGCTACGAAACTCGCTCCAAGCGCCACGTAAAACGCTGCGTTGAAGGCCGCTATGGCGATGTACCAAAGGACTGGAGCCAATCTTCGCCGGTTCGAGGCGGGCTCCGCTTCGGGCTCATCGGGGGCAGGCGAGAGCAACCTTAGGCCCCGCCGTTCAAGAGTGACGCGCCCCAAATTGAGAGCCACGATAGAAAACTGATGGCGTACTTGGCGCCAAAGTATACCCAGGCAATCGAGGCGGCCGCCACCGGAATGGAAGACATCATCAGCACGCCGTCGCGCTGTAGTATTGCGAGGCCCGTAATCGAGACCGCGATTCCCGGAATCAGGTTGGCGCCCCACATCGGCAGGATCAGCACGAGCGCCATGATGAGCGTTTGAAGCCCAACCAGTCCACTGAACGGCCATCTCATTGTCCAGCTTAAGCGCGGGCGCGTGAATCGCTCCACCCATCGGAGGAATGGCACGCTGAAGCGCAGTGCGGCAGCAAGGGTGCGGCCAGAAAAGGTCCAGGCGCGGACGCGTTGGGGAAGCCACAGCGATGAGCGTCCCAACATCATCTGCACAGACGGTGCGATGAGCAAAATGCCGAAGACTGTCGAAATGCCAGGAATGTTTGGCACGCACATCGGCAGCGCGAGAATGAGCAGCAGCAATCCCGGCGCGCGCGCGTCAAGGCGGTCAAGAAATTCACCGACCGAGTGATGTCCCTGGCCAATCTCTGTGGCCAGCTCGGCCATCATCTCGGAAGCGGGGACAATTCGCTCCACGGCGTTGACCGCAGGATCGGGCAGCATGTGATCTGGCTCACTTAAGTCGGTCACGGTCTCTGAGCTCTATGAGCGGGGCCGGCGGCGGACTCGAATGGCGAAATGCAGCAACCGTCTCACTCGGTACAAAAGCAGTTTGAAACCGCTGCATCTGCATGATGGGCTGCGACAGCTATCCCGGCCAGTACGCCGCCTCTTTCAGGAGTGCTTCGGCGGCAGTGCGATCGAACTCACGCTTGACGCGGAACACGCCCAGACTTTCACAGCGGTCGATCTCGTCGAGAAACGGCAGGACGCCGTGATAGGCTGGCCGGTTCCAGAAATCGTGGATAGCCAAGATGGTGCGGCGATCGACGCGCAGCAGGGAGTCGAGAATGCAGGCGATCCGGAAACGCCCGTCGATCAAAATCAGATCAAGGGCATGGCCATCAAGATGGGTCCAGGGTGTGCGCGAATAGCTCGGCCACTTTCCCCGGTCGCTACCTTTGCCGGGACCGCCAAGAAATCCAATCGGACCAATATCCGCGCGAAGAAGTTTGAGCCTGCCGTCTTCATGCGCGCGCGCCGCAGAATCGTCGGCGAGAATGCGCGAGATCCATTCCTCGTCTGACTCAACGGAGACCAGGTGCGATACGCCAAGCTTCAATGAGAGCGTGGTGCTGCCGCCCGCTCCAAACTCCACCATGTGTTTGGTGCGACGCAGAAGCGAGGTCAGCAGCGCGATTTCCCTCGGGCGCATGGAGGGACGCGCAAGTGCAATGGGATCGAAGGCGACATAGCCGGCGATGACAAGGCGACGGTGGCGTAACGACGAGCCCATGATTTCCGGCACGATGCGGGGCCGTGCGTCAACATCGGTGTAGACTGTCATGCAAGAGGCCCGCTTGAAACGAAACGCAGTAGACGATCTCGCCGATGCCAATCGCCTTCGCAAATCAACAATTCCCAACCTTCTGCCGTCACTGGTGGGTGCGGCTCGAAAAGTATTGCTCCAGTCGATCAACGTCATCGAGTTCGGCGGTGGCGGCGCGACGAGCGGCTGCGACATCCTGCGCCGGGATCGCCGCATGCAATGCTGCGACTTCGCGCGCAAAGCGATCCCTCAGCGTCAAATCGGAAATGCTCGGTGCGATGGATGCCCAATGTAGATCGGCAATCGCCGCTGCTTGGCGCATGTCATCCCAGAGAGTCGGCGTCGACGACGCGCCGGCTTGATAGCGAAAGCCAGCATAGTCGAGCAATGAGACCTCAATCGGGATAATACTTGCGCCGCGCGCTTGGGCGCTGACGAGGACGCGATACCCCTCTACTGCGGCTAGGGCGTAGGCGGAAGGAGTCTGGGTGCGGTCGATGCTCTCAAACGCCTGGTGCAGCGCCGCGATCTGTTCAGGATTCAGGAAACGCTCGCAGCCGCGCGCGACGATCTCGGCCTCCCGCGCATCCGACGCTAACTTGGCCAATGGCTCCGCGAACGCGCGCTCAGTGAGCCCCTCATAGACCTCGGCGCCAGCCAGTAGGCACTCTTGTTGGGAGGTAGGCGCGGCGCCACTCGTCACTACCAAGTCCGTCGGTGGCGCGGCGGCGTCAGGGCTACAGCCCCCGATCGTCAGGGCAATGGTTAACAAGCCGACGCAAAGGAGGTCGATTTTCATGCCAAAGCGTCACGCAAATGCGGCCGCAATGCACGTTGGGAATCCTCAACGTGCAAGTAACGCTCGAACAATGCCTTAGTCCGACAATCACGGCTCTGTGAGCCCGGCGAGGGATTTGTGATTCGCCCCGTTTCTGCCCTGTTGATCGCCGCTGCCGCGAGCGGATGTGCGAGCTATCGCGCGGCGCCTTTGGCGCCGGAAGCGATTGCTGTGTCCTATGCGCGGCGCGCACTTGATCCGGGCGCGACGCAGCGGAGCCTGACGCGGGTCGCGCCCAATGCGCCTTGGGACGGTCAGACCTGGGATCGCATGAGCCTCTTTGCAGCCGCGTTGGAATTGAATCCACGTATTGCCGAAGCGCGCGCGCATGCACGCAGCGCCGAAGCATCCGCGCGTGCGGCACGCGCTGGCCCGTCAATCACGCTGACAGTTACTGCGGAGTATGCGCGCTCCGCCTCGGAGGCTTCACCCTGGCTCTATGGCGTGACGAGCGACGTGCCGCTCGATATCGGTGCGCGTCGATCTTCGCGCATCAGCGCGGCTGACTTTTCCGGCATTGGCGCGCGCTTTGACTACGCTGAAGTGGTCTGGGGCGTCCGTATGGCGCTTCGCCGCGCATTGGCGGAGCGCTTTCTCGCGGCGCGCGAGGTTCAGATCGGCGAAGAGTTGAGCGCAATACGCGCGCGGCAATTGGCGGCGATACAGGCCAGGTTCGACAGTGGCGAGGCTGCTCGCGCCGATCTGGAGCGGGTGCGCACTGAAGCTGCAGGAGATGCGCGTCGCCTGACCGACGCTCAAGCGCGCCTGATGGCGGCGCGTATCGCGCTCGCGGACGCATTGGGTGTTTCGATCAATAGCCTTGAGAATGTGCCGTTGACGTGGACAGAGTTTGACGCGCCGGTTGCCGCCAACGCGGTGCAAATCGAGCTGACACGGCAAGCCGCGTTGCTGGCGCGTTCCGACATTCTGCGGGCTTCCGCCGCATATGATCAGAGCGAAGCCGATTTGCGCGGCGAAGTCGCACGGCAATGGCCGGAGCTGCACTTCGGTCCCGGCTATACCTGGGAGCGCGGCTTGGTGAAGTTGCCGTTCTCGATTGGGCTTGTCCTGCCGCCGCTCGATTTCAACCACAACGCCGTGGAGGCCGCCGAAGCGCGGCGCTCCGAAGCCGGCCTTCATCTGGAGGCGATCATCGCTTCCGCGCAATCTTCTATCGACGCCGCGCTTGCCGAACAGGCCACCGCTGTTACGTCGCTTGCCCGCGTCCGTAGTGCGGACCTTTCCGGCGCTCATAGTGCAGCGGACCAGGCCGATGAGGAAATCGCCAGCGGCGCCATTGACCGGGTCGATTGGTGCGCGGCGCAGGCCAGCCTGCGCTTGGCGCAATTGGCCGAGGTCGATGCGCTTCGCCGTGTGCATGCAGCGGATGCGGCGTTGGAAGATGCTCTGCGTCGCCCGCTGGAAGGGCCGGAATTGGCGATCGCGCCAAGCGCCGCCATATCAGGAGAAACCCGTCCATGAAGCGCCTCGCCCTTGTGATGGGGGTCTGCCTCGCGACGGCCTGTTCTCAACCCACCGAGACACCGAGCGAAGCCGCGCCCGCAGAGACCAGCGAATCCGGCGTCCACATGGATGCCGCCACGCAGCAGCGCACGGGCGTGGTCGCTTCCGCCATTGAGGCAGTCAACGCGCCCCGAACTGTTGAAGGCTATGCGCGCGTCATGGATGTTGGGCCTTTGGCGGCGATCGATGCCGAGGTCGGCGCAGCGCAGTCGGCGGCGCTCGCATCGCGTGAAGAGTATCGCCGCTTACAAGCATTGGCCGCCGCCGACCAAGCCGCTTCGGTGCGCGCCGTGGAGGCAGCCCGCGCGCAGGCTGGCGCCGATGGCGCGCGCGCCGAATTGGCCTCGCGCCGGATCGGGCTTGAATGGGGACCGGGGCTGGTGCGTCTGTCGCCCGCCCAGCGTTCACAATTGTTGAGTGATGTTGCTGCCGGGCGTGCGGCCCTGATGCGTGTGGACGCGAGCGGCGCGGGCCAGGACGCGCGACGTGTGATTTTGCGCCCTGACGGAGGCGCAGTGATCACGGCGACGATACTCGGCGCGGCAGGCGGCGCCGATCCACGCTTGCAGACCGCGGGTGTGTTGGCGGTTGTACGCGGCCGCGATGCCACGCGCTTGCCGGCGGGACGACTTATCGGGGCGCAAATCGAACTTGGCGGCGCCGAGCCAGGCTTTTTGCTACCGAGCGCGGCGATCATCCGTACCGAAAACGCCATGTGGGTTTATGTCCGCACCGGCGCGGACACATTTGAGCGGCGCGCCGTGCTAGGCGCGCGCGCCATTGATCGTGGCTGGTTTGTATCGGAGGGGGTCGCCGCTGGAGACATGATCGTCACCGAAGGCGCTGCGTCCTTGCTCGCCGCCGAACGCGGTCCAGTCGAGGCGGAGTAGCGACATGCTTTCAGCAATCGTCGGCGGCTCGCTTCAACGTCCGCGCCTCGTTATTCTCGCCGCGCTTCTTCTGCTGCTCTATGGCGGCCTCACTGTTCTGCGCGCGAAGTATGATGTGTTTCCCGAATTCGTTCCGGCGCAGGCCAGCGTGCAGACCGAGGCGCCGGGGCTTGTCGCCGATCAGGTAGAATTGCTGGTCACACGGCCGCTGGAAGACGTGATCAATGGCGCCAACGGCGTCGCCAGCGTGCGCTCGGAGTCCATTCAAGGCCTGTCGGTGATCAACATCACCTTCAATGAGGGCGCTGATCCGTTTCGCGCCCGTCAGATCGTGTCGGAGCAATTGGCGCAAGCGGCGGGGCGATTGCCGGCCGGCGTCTCGGTTCCCGCGCTGACGCCGCTCACGTCCTCGACCATGGATTTGCTCAAGATCGGTTTCACCTCCGATCGCCTCGATCTCATTCAGTTGCGTGACCTCATTGAGTGGACCGTGCGTCCGCGCTTGCTCGCGGTCCCAGGCGTGGCGCGCGCCAACATTTTCGGCGGCGCGCCCAGGCGCCTTGAGGTGCGAGTGCGCTCCGCAGACCTGCTCGCCCGCAATCTCAGTCTCGCCGATGTGGCCGGTGCGGTGCGCGCGGCGACATCCGTGCGCGGCGGCGGCTTCATCGACACGCCGAACCAGCGCATCCTGGTTGAACCGCGCGGTCAGGCGGTGACGGCGGCGGCGCTTGCACAAGCTGTCGTCGCGCCCGGCGCTGGTCTGCCTGTGCGTCTGGGTGATATTGCCGACGTGGTCGATGCGCCCGCACCGCAATTCGGCGAGACGCTGATCATGGGCAAGCGCGGTTCGCTGCTGACGTTGTCGAGCCAGTATGGCGCCAATACCCTTGAAGTGACACATGCGGTGGAGGCCGCGCTCGCCGATCTGCGGCCCGCGCTCACGGCGCAAGGCGTTACGATCTATCCGGCATTGCATCGCCCCGCGAACTTCATCGAAACCGCGCTTCGGCATATTGAGATCGATCTGCTCATCGGCGCCGTGCTGATCATGGTCATCTTGATGATCTTCCTGCGCAGTCCGCGGGTGGCGTTCGTGGCCTTCGTGTCAATTCCCCTGTCGTTACTTGCGGCGGTGATTGTGTTGGATGCGCTCGGCCAAACCATCAATACAATGAGTCTCGGGGGGCTGGCGGTGGCTCTAGGCGTGGTGATTGATGACGCTGTCGTCGGCATCGAGAACATCGTGCGCCGCCTGCGCCTCGCCGGGCCAGGAACGCAAGCGGCGAAGACTGTACTCGACGCCTCAATCGAAGTGCGCGCGCCAATCGTATACGCAACCTTTGTGCTCGCGGCGACTGTGGCTCCCATTCTATTCCTCTCGGGCCTGCAGGGCGCGTTCTTCAGCCCGCTCGCCTTTTCGTTTTTGCTGGCGACACTGGCCTCTTTGGTTGTGGCGTTGACTGTCACTCCGGCGTTGGCGTTGCTGCTCTTGCAGAATACGCCGTTGCACGAAGAGCCCAGACTGCTGACGCGGCTCAAGGATGCTCATGAAGGCATGCTTCGCCGCCTTTGCGCTCGGCCGGCAATCGCGGTTGCGGCCACGTTGATGATGGGGGTGGTGACGATCGGCAGCTTCTTCGTGTTTGGCGCGGAGTTGCTCCCCGCATTTCGTGAACGCCACTATGTTCTCGCGCTCAATGGGCCACCTGGAGCCTCCATTGATTGGATGCGTAATATTGGCGGGCATGTGACGCACGATCTTCTCGCGATCCCCGGCGTCGCAACTGTGGAGCAGCAAATCGGCCGCGCCGCCGCCGGCGAAGACACGTGGCCGCCAAATCGCAGCGAATTCCACGTTGAACTCGGACAAGTGAGCGGTCATCAGGAAGAAGAAATCTTGACGCGCATTCGCGCGGTGCTGGATTCTTATCCGGGCGTGCAGACGGAAGCTCTGACCTTTCTTGGTGATCGCATCGGTGAATCGCTTTCGGGGGAAACCGCCGCTGTCGCCATTGGCATCTATGGCCCCGACCTCGATGTGCTGGACCAAGTCGGGTCGCAGGTCGCGGCAGCACTATCGCGCGTGCCTGGCGCCGCCGATGTTCAAGTGAAATCGCCGCCAGCCGCTCCGCTTGTAAACGTGGCGCTTGACCCGGTTCGTCTAGGTCTCAGCGGTCTTTCGACGACCGATGCCTATGACAGTATCGAGGCGACGTTTCAGGGGCAGACCGTTGCGCAAATCACCGACGGGCAGCGCATCGCGGACGTGGCTATCGTGACGCCGCGCGAGGGGCCGAACGAGCCCGAGACGGCGGGAGGATTGCTTGTGCAAGGCGCGGCGAGCGCCGCCGCGCTGAGCGCCGTCGCGGACGTTTCGTCGGGCGAGGGACGCGCCAGCATTCTCCATGACGGCGGTCGTCGCCGGCAAGTCGTGACCGCTAATCCGACGACGTCGGACGTAACTGGATTTGTGGCGCGCGCCCGCGCCGAGATTGCGCGCTCCGTCCACCTGCCGCCCGGCGTGTATCTTGAATATTCCGGCATTGCGGAAGGCCAAGCGGCGGCGTCGCGGCAAGTGCTTGTAAACGTCGCGGTGGCGGCGGTCGCCGTCGTGGCTTTGCTGCTGCTTGCGTTTGGCGACGGGCGCGCCGCTGCGCTCATCCTGTCGGGCGCGCCATTTGCGCTCGCCGGTGGCGCATTGGGCATTGCACTGATCGGCGGCGTACTGTCGCTGGGCGCGCTGGTCGGCTTTGTCACCCTGTTCGGCATCGCCGCGCGAAACGCCATTCTGCTGGTCTCACATGCCGACCATCTGGTTGAGGTGGAGCACGCGCCCTGGGGGATTGAGACGGTGTTGCGCGCGGCGCGGGAACGCGTGACGCCAATTCTGATGACGGCGCTCGTTACAGCGCTCGGTTTGCTTCCGCTGGCGCTTGGCACGGGCGAAGCCGGGCGCGAAGTGCAGGGGCCAATGGCGGTCGTCATCCTCGGTGGTCTTCTCACCTCCACGATCATGAGCCTGGTTCTGGCGCCGCCGCTGATCTTGGCGTTTCGCCGCAAAGCCGATCCGGGGCAGGATGTCGGGCAATCCAGATTGGCGGAGGCGTGAGTGCGCGTCCTCATCGTTGAAGACGACATCGAAACCCAGTGTTACGTGTCTCAAGGGCTGGTTGAGGCCGGCCACAGTGTCGAGGCAAGCGCAAACGGTGCGGACGGGCTCCTGCGGGCCCGCCAGGGTGGGTACGATCTCTTCATCGTTGATCGGATGGTTCCCGAGCTTGATGGGCTTTCGCTCGTGAAGGCGATCAGATCAGCCGGCATTGCAACGCCCGTCTTGATGCTTACCGCCATGGGCGCGGTTTCGGATCGCGTCGATGGGCTTGAGGCTGGTGCGGACGACTACCTGGTGAAACCATTTTCATTCGCGGAATTGTCTGCGCGCGTGAATGCTTTGGCGCGCAGCCCGCCGTTACAGGCCGACACGAAACTGGTGGTCGGCGACCTGGTTCTGGATCGTCTTCTACGGCGGGTTAGGCGGGGTGAGACTGAGGTGGATCTCCAGACCCGCGAGTTTCAGCTTCTCGAACTCATGATGCTCAACGCCGGTCGTGTTGTGACGCGCACGATGATGCTGGAGAGCGTCTGGAATTTTCGCTTCGATCCGGGCACGAACATCGTCGAAACACATATGAGCCGCATCCGCTCAAAAATTGATCGCGGCGACGACGCCCCGTTGATTCACACGATACGCGGCGAAGGCTATGTGATCCGTGCGGATTGATCACGTATTTTCCTCGACTAGTTTCCGGCTTTCTGTCGCCTTTGCCGGTCTATTGATCGCTGCCTTTGTTGTAGCAGGACTGGGCGTTTGGGCAGCGACACGCTCAATCGCCGAACGGCAAACGCGCGAGCACGTCACTGCCGAGATGCAGTCGATCCGCCAAGAAATTGTGGTTGAGGGATTGCCTGCGGGTATCGCAGCCATCGAGAATCGTGCGTCGCGCCCAGGTGCGCTCGAATACCGGCTGACTTCGTCCGAAGGTCTGCTTCTGGCAGGCAATCTGGCGACTTCAGATTTGCGTCTCGGCTGGCAGTTTGTGGATTTGCCGGATCGACAAGGTCTCCGCCACGGCCAGGACGATCTCATTATCCTCTCGGAGCGCTTGCCTGACGGCGCCGTTCTCGCAATCGGTGATGATCTGGAACGCGGCGAGAGTGTGCGGATCGCGGTGCTTGAGACACTTTTGTGGATTGGCGGTCTCAGCGCCGCTATCGCCATCGCGCTAGGCCTCTGGATAACGCGCCATACTTTGCGGCGCATGGACTTGCTCTCCGCATCTCTGGCTGCCGTAGCAGGGGGAGACCTGACGGCGCGTACTATTGCGAGATCGCCGCCACGCGATGATCTGGATCGGCTGTCCGTTGGCGCAAACGCCATGCTTGATCAGATCACGACGCTGGTCGCCAACGTGCGTCGCGTTTCGACGGATGTTGCACACGATCTGCGCACGCCCCTGTCCCATGTCCGACAGGATCTTGAACTTGCGGCGAGAGACGCTGCGCCCTCGACTCTGGTCCACATTGAATCCGCACAGGGTCGTCTGGAAGCCTTGCTGCGAACCTTTGACGCCATGTTGCGTCTTGCCGAGATCGAGGTGGGGAGGTCGCGGGCGCGCTTTGCTCCAGTGAATGTTGCTGAACTCGTGGAGGGCGTTGCGGACGCCTACCGGCCCGACGTGGAAGCGCGAGGCGGCGCGCTTGCGGTTGTCGATTCCAAACCTCTGACCATTGAAGGTGATGCTGACCTGATAGCTCAGGCCGTGGCGAACCTCATCGAGAACGCCATGACACATGGGGGCGGCAGTCCAAGCATCACCTTGTCCGTTCGCTCCGATGCGAGCACCTGGGAAATTGCGGTCTCGGACAATGGCCCAGGGATCGCGGAGGCGGATCGGGATAAGGTGCTTGAGCCATTTGCGCGGCTTGATGCGAGCCGCTCCACGCCGGGGTCTGGACTGGGCCTCGCCATCGTCGCCGCTGTCGCCCGCCTGCACGGTGCAAGCATTGCAATGGAGGACGGCGGTCCTGGGCTGCGTGTCGTTTTGCGCGGCGCACTAAGCGAGACGACGACGGCGGCATGAGTGGAACTCAAGCCCAGCGCTCCAAGCTGAGCACGCCGATTCCACGCACGGTCTGGGCGCTCGGTCTCGTTAGTTTTTTCATGGACGCTTCGTCGGAAACCATCCACGCGTTGTTGCCTCTCTTCCTGACAACGACCCTTGGCGTCAGTGTTGCGGTCGTCGGCCTAATTGACGGAATAGCTGAAGCGACCGCTGCTATCGCTAAGGTGTTTTCAGGATATTTCTCGGACCGAACCGGAAAACGGAAGCCGCTCATTCTTTTCGGGTACGGTTTGGCTGCGTTGACCAAGCCGCTGTTTGCGATTGCCGGCGGACCCCTGACCGTATTCGCTGCACGGTTCGCTGATCGGATCGGAAAGGGCCTTCGCGGCGCGCCCCGGGATGCGCTTGTGGCGGACGTAACTCCGTTTGAAATCCGCGGCAGGGCCTTCGGTCTTCGCCAGGCGATGGATACGGCGGGCGCCTTTGCCGGACCGCTGCTCGCCATCGCTCTCATGGCGCTTTTCGCCAATGATATGCGCGCCGTTTTCTGGGTGGCGGTCATTCCGGCGGCGCTTGCCGTCCTGTGCGTCTTGCTGGGCGTTGAGGAGCGAGCCGGCGGTGAAGCAAAGCAGATCGCTCGACCACCGATCCGATGGAGCGACTGGGGGCAGTTCAAGGCGGGGTTTTGGACGCTGGTCGCCATTGGCGTGGCGTTCACACTGGCGCGTTTCAGCGAGGCGTTCCTAATTTTGAAAGCCAATGCGGAAGGACTGCCGCTGGTTTTTGCCCCTCTGGTGCTGGTGGTGATGAACATCGTGTATGCGCTTGGCGCATATCCGGCCGGGGCGTTATCGGATCATGTGTCTTCCCGTGCATTGTTAATTGCAGGACTCGCGGCGCTGATCTTAGCCGACGTGGTGCTCGCGTTCGTTCCGGGGCTTCCGGGTGCGTTCATGGGGATTGCGCTCTGGGGCGGTCATATGGCGCTGACGCAGGGGTTACTGGCGAAACTTGTCGCCGAACACGCACCTGAACATCTGCGTGGCACTGCGTTTGGACTCTTCAACCTCGCGACCGGTGTGGCGTTGCTGCTCGCAAGTGTACTTGCGGGCATTCTCTGGGATCAAATCGGAACGCAGGCGACCTTTCTTGCCGGTGCAGCATTCGCCACCACGGCAGGCGCTCTCGTCCTCGCATCGCAGAAACTGCTCACGACGCCCCCGCGTTGACGCAACATCGCCCACCGGCAGTCTAGCCCTGTGTTCGATTCGCGCCGGAGGCGTACGGTTCGCAAACTCGCCAGGACAAAGCCCTGCGTCCCGACACCTTCAGAGCGCCATCGCGCGCAGGCGGCGTCACAGGTGAAAAGCGAAGCGTGCCTTGACGCCGCCGAGTACGATGGCAATCGACCGACGGCTTCAACGCAGGTCAAAAGACGTATAGGATTTGGTGTCGTTCACTTGCATGCGGCGCGGTCTTTGTCGCCATCCGCGAACGTTCGTCGGCAAACGGAAATGTGCGACGGAGGAAATGTCGGTGGTTTGTCTGGCCCCGTTAGGAAAAGCGCGTAAGAACAACGTGATATGCTGCTGCATAACAATCGAGTGGGAGTAGGTTTCGCCGTCTATCGCGAACATTCGCGGACTATCTCAAAAAGTGGTCTGTAAGCCTCGTCAACTATCGCCAACGCTCGGTTTGCTGATCAAAACCCAGCTGTCGCCATCTATCGCCGGTGTTCTTGTCGAGTCTTCGCCGTCATTCGGATTGATGATCGGACCGATAGTTTCGCCACACCTGCGAACGATCGCGCGCTATCGCTTCACGCGTCCAAGTAGCGTCGCCGCTTAGCGCGTACGGACGCCGCTGCGCGTCAGGGATCGCAGCCCGAAGGGCGAAGACGCGCACGTAAAATTCGCAACGGCGCGGCTTCGTGCTTGAGCACCAGAGCCCGGCCGCCGAAGGCGGCGACGCCCAGCATCCATCGATCTGGTTATAGCCATAGATTTAGCTGCAACCTGACAGGCCATAACCAGCGCGCAGTCTCTGCGTCGATCATTGGACCATCGAGACTGTTTGCGCCTCGCCGCCGACCTGCTTGCACTCCAACTCGGGCAAGAACGGTTCACGTGGGGGCGGGGTTCGATCGTGGCCGTGTCGGAGACGCGCCAGACTTATGTCCGCGCGCTCAAGGCTGGCGACGCTGGCGACATGGCGCTCTTGTTAGCGTTTGCTCGAACGTAACAAAGCCAGAGCCTTCGCCTGCAGCGACAACGCGATCGCGTTACTCAGACGAAGAATACCGGCGCGAAGCCGCCTCCGGGCGTGCGGAAATTCGTGGTCTGTCCCTGATAGAGGCGGGCTGCGGCCAGGAGTGGCTCGCCCGCATAGGTGTAGAGGCGTACATCGACCTTGCGCTGCACGCGCTCGCCATCGACTTCGATCGTGCGCTCGCCAGGGGGCGCGAAGTCCTGCGCGATGTAGGCGCTTGCGAGAATGTTTTCCCAGACGCCCTTGGTCAGCTTGTCGCCGCGATAGACCGCCTTGCTGGCGTGCCCCGACGCCGGCTTGAAGAAGAGCCCCTTGCGTTCCCGCCAGAGCTGGTCGGCATTGTCGCGTGTGACATTGACCGCGCGCGGCACGCCTGAAAGCGCGGCCACAGAAGAGGCGTCCAATCCCCACGCGCGCAGCGTATCGCGCTCGGAGAGCAGGGTGAGATTGCGCTTGTCGGCGAAGAGGGCGTGGTTGCGCGGGTTCGGCGTCACAACGACCGCGCCAGCTTCATAGGCCGTGCGCAAAGCGGCATGCCGCGGATCATCGAGAGAGAAATCAACGAGGCGGTTGTAGACCAGATCAACCGGGACGCCGCCTTCCTGAAGCAGGCCACATTCGAAATGCAGCGCCTCTGGATCGGCGATCACGGCGTCATAACCATGCCGCTCGAACAGGCGTTTCGCCAGAATGAATTCGGGATAGAGATACTGATCCTGTGGCGCATCATCGACAATGGCGATGCGTCGCAGTGCATCACCTCTACTTTGGCGCTTCCACTCCGCTTCAAACATCTCAACGACGCGGCTCTCGAATTGCGCGACGGACTGGCGCGCGAGCCCCTGTTCGACTTCGGCGCAGCAGGCGATCTGGGCCTGCGCCAGAAAAGCGTTGAGAAACGCGCCGCCGGCATTGGTGTTGATTTCGATGAGCTTCGGGCCCTCGGGCGTCAGGTGAAAGTCATAGCCCATGAATGCGCCCAGTGGGCCGTGATCGACCCGCGCGATGGGCGGCGCCCAGGAGAGTGCGGCTTGCACATATTGTGGCAAGCGCGCAGTCGCTTCAATCGCGCTCACCATCGCCCGCATCGCATCGCCGTCCGCCTTGGGAAGGAAGACCGGCGCATGAGAAAATAGGTGCGGGCGCGACTTGATGAAGCTCTCGAAGAAGGCGGCGTCGCCTGCCTCGGCCTGCAGTGACGACGCGAGCGCCTCTTGGTCCAGGGTCACGCAAAAACACGCGCGGTTGAGTTGGTCAGCCGCAGCGCGGGATTCGATGGGGGTCACGGTCTCAACCTTCCATACCGCTTATCGCGTGAAGTCGAAGCAGGAGCTAGAATTTCCTAGCCTGTCGGCGGCCCGGTGAACGTGGTCGCGATACCGACGAGCACGAGCGCGCTGGCGAAGAAGAGTGCGTCGAGACCAAGCGTAACAGAAAGGGCCTGTCGTCCCTGATCTGGCGTTTCGCGCAACTTTCGGGTCACGACCTGTTTGTTGTATCCGCCAAGCGCAAGCGCCGCCGTTGCGGCTGCAAGTTTCACCAGCAACAATTGACCGTAAGCACTGCTGACAAGCGCCTCAGCGCTTCCCGCGAGGCGCAGCGCCAGCCAGCCGCCGGCGATGAACAACAGCGGAACCGCGAGGAGCGCATAGCGCGTGAAGCGTCGCGCGCGTGCTTCGAGCGCTTCGTTCGACAACGCGCCGTGCGGCCAAAGGCTGATCGGCGCCGCAATCCAGAAGGCAGCGATCAGCACATGCAGCCCGACCGCCCACGGCGCCAGGCCCGGTGTTTCGAGCGCCTGGCTGTGGCCCGTAAGTGCAAAGCCGGCGGCGAGCGCAACCGCCGCTGGGACGGCAAGCCAAACCAGCCGCCAAACCGATGCGCCGACCATTGCAACGGCGCCGGCGATGATGGCGATCGAACTCGGCGCCAGGTTCGGCCAGGTCCACGCAAGGATCGCCTTGTCGAAAACGCTTTCGAGCGAGCCGCCAAGTTGAACATTCGCGACAACCAACCGGAGCGCCGCAAAGACGACCGCGCCGCCGGCCAGTAGAGCGGCTAAACGCAACGTGCGCGTATGACCGTCGCGCTCCACGACTCCCAGACTGACGTGCAGGCCGAGACCCGCGGCAAGCAGGGCGGATGTGTAGAGGGCGAGCTTGACCGCAAGCAGCCAGGGTGCGAGCGGATCGACTTCCATCAGCCCGAGATCGTGAAATGAATGGCGCCCGGCATGGCGTGGCCATCTCGGGCGATCGTGCGCCACGCAATGGTGTAGGCGCCGGGAGTCAGAGCGGGAAGCGGGATCGCAAACGAGGCGGCCATCTCACGCGGCGGCGTGTAACTAAGCGCCACCGCGCGCCCGGTGGCGTCAGTCAATGTGACGTTCGCCAGTCCGGTCGCGGCGGAAAACACGACGGTGAACGTCGCCGGCGCCCGCGCAATCGTGGCGTTCTCGGCAATGTTGGTTTCTCGAACGACCGTGTGCGCAAGAGCAGGCGTCGCGGCGAGCATCATGGATGCTGTCGCAATCGCAATCGCTAAGCGTTTCATGGGGCGTCTCCCGAAATTGGCTTTAGTGAACCATGTACCGGACGCGGCCGGTCATCGTGTGATTGTCACTGCCGCTGGCGGTCCAGGCGATGGTGTAGTTTCCCGGTGTGAGGCGCGGCAGAGCGGCTGAGACTGTCGTTCCGGCGGATGCGCCTGCGAGATCGACCGCGAGGGGATCGCCGCCTTGGGGTGTGACGACGAGGCTCGTCAAACGCATCGCATGGGAAAACGTGGCGCTGAAACGCTCGGGCGCAGCGCCCATCGCACCATCGCCGGGCGTGGTCTGCACTGCGGCGGCCGCTTCATGCGCGCCGTGATCATGCGCTTGCGCAAACGCCAATGGCGCCTGCGCCGCTAACGCCAATGCGGCGATAAGAGCGAGAAGAGCAGTACGCATCAAAATCTCCACTTTGCTTGTTGATCAGAACCACGCGCGAATGCCGAGCACGAAGCGCGTGGAATCCGGGTCTTCGCCGTTGGCCTTGATAAGGTCGCGCGTTTCGCCCACGCCGCCGCTCCATTCGACACCGACATAAGGGGCGAAGCGCCGGCTTATTTCGTAGCGAAGGCGCACGCCCGCTTCGACGTTGGACACACCAGCGCCGATGGCGAATTCCGGAATGTCTTGCGCGGACAAAGATAGTTCCGCGCGCGGCTGCAGGATGAGGCGCTGCGTCAGGCGCAGATCGTATTCGGCCTCCGCGCGCGCGGTGAGTTCGCCCTCATTCGACAGAAAGAGGGCGCCATCGACTTCAAACCAATAGGGCGCGAGACCCTGCACGCCGAGGACCAGGTCAGTGCGGTCGCCTTCAGGGCGATAGGTCTGACGCACGCCTGCCTGCGTATCAAAATGGGGCGTCAGCGCGCGGCTGTAGAGCAATTGCAGTTCGGCATGCTCGATGTCTTCGTCGAAGACGCCTTCGCCTTCGGATTTCCACCAGAAGCGATGAATGTCGCCGCCGTACCAACCTTGCGTATCCCAGGCATAACCTTCGGCATTGTCGCTGAACTTCGTTTCGAGTTGATCGAATATCACCGCGTGCGTGATGACTTCGCCATTTTCGATCCGCAACTGCTCTCTGGCGCGCGCCATGATGGCAGGATCGAAATAGAGATTGGCGGCGTCCGCAGGCCCGCTGCCGGGGTCAGCGGGCGTAGCCATATCTATCTGCATCCCGGCATCGTGCCCGGCATGGGCGTCTGTCAGTGGCGCCGGTGCGGGCGTTCTATCGCGCCCAGCGTCCGGAACGGGCGCTCGCGCGGGCGCTGTCTGAACAGGTGGCGGGGGAGTATGCGCGGAATGGTCCTGCGCTGCCGCGGGTGTAATCGTGAGCAAGATCGGTGCGAGGGCCGTAGCGAATACTCTCACGATGCGGCCTCGTCGAGCGGTCGCACGGTGACGACGTTGAACATGCCCGCATGCATGTGCATCAGCATGTGGCAGTGGAAGGCCCAGTCGCCGGGATTGTCGGCGGTGAGATCGAAGGATACGCGGCCGCCCGGCGCCACATTGACGGTATGCTTAAGCGGCTGATGTCCGGGGTGTCCGTTGACGAGCTCGAAAAAGTGTCCGTGCAAATGAATGGGATGCGACATCATCGTGTCGTTCACCAGCGTGACCCGCACGCGTTCGTTGCGCGCGAAGCGTATGGGCTCGACGAGTTCGCTGAAGCGGCGGCCGTCGAAGCCCCACATGAAGCGTTCCATGTTGCCGGTTAGGTGGATTTGCATGGTGCGCGACGGTGCGCGCGTGTCGCGGTTGGGGCTGAGCGCGATCAGGTCTGTGTAAACCAGCACGCGGTGGGTGACGCTCTCAAGGCCGGTGGGACGCTCCGCCAATCTGTTCTCGGGCATCGGTGCGATCGATTGAACGCCCACGCCGACCGCCATGTTGGGCGGCGCGAGAGACGGATCGCGCATGTTCATGTCGCCGTGGCCCATAGCGCCGTGATCCATGCCGCTCATGCCCGCCATTGATCCCATGTCCATTCCCATGTCGCGCATGGTGAGATTGGGAATCTCGCGCAGTGGTGGGACTTCCGCGGTCATACCGAGCCGGGGCGCAAGCGTTGCGCGCGCCATGCCGGAGCGATCGATCGCTTCCGCGACAATCGTGAACGCGCGATCATTGGTTGGCTGCACGATCACGTCGTAGGTTTCGGCAATTGAGATCTGCAATTCGTCAGTCTCGACGGGGCGCACGTTCTCGCCGTCCGCTTGCACCACAGTCATGGGCAGGCCGGGGATACGAAAATTGAAGATTGTCATCGCCGAGGCGTTGATGATGCGCAGGCGAACACGTTCGCCAGGGCGGAAGAGGCCGGTCCAGTTTTCTGCGGCGCCGTGGCCGTTGACGAGATAGGAGTAGGTCGAGCCGCTGACATCGAGCACGTCGCGCGGGTCCATGCGCATCTGAGCCCACATGCGCCGATCATCGGCGCTCATGCGATCTTCGCCGGAAAGAAGTCCCGCGACGGTTGTGCGCTGCTGATTGAAATAGCCGGGGCTGACTTTCAGGCGACGCAGGATTTCGTGAGGGTGCAGAAAACTCCAGTCCGAGAGAATGAGAACGTGCTCGCGATCATACGCGACAGGATCGGCATTGGCCGGATCGATGATGATGGGACCGTAATGCCCCATCGCTTCCTGAAGTCCCGAATGGCTGTGATACCAGAACGTGCCCGCTTGCCGGATTGGGAATTCATAGACGAACGTCTCGCGCGGCCTGATGCCGGGGAAGCTGACACCCGGCACGCCGTCCATCTGGAACGGGAGAAGTATGCCGTGCCAATGGATCGAAGTGTCTTCGTCTAGCGTGTTGGTAACAGCGAGGCGGACATTCTGACCTTCGCGCAGACGTAAGAGAGGCGCCGGCAGCGTGCCGTTGATCGTGACGGCGTGGCCGGTGCGGCCGCCAACGCTGAACGGCGAGTGCCCAACGGAAAGCGAAACATCAGGGCCCGAGAGCGTCGGCAGTGTTGGCGCAATCCCCGCCGAGCCGTTCTGCGCCCATGCGGGCAGAAGCGACGTCACGCTCGCGAGCCCAGCGCCGCCTGCGACTTTCAGCAATGTTCGGCGATCCGGTCTCAAGTTCGTCTCCAGAAAATTCCATTCGAACCGGGTTTGCACCTTCCCATGGTGGGAAGGTCAACAGGCCGTTGTTCGGGTGTTCGGTTGCAGTGCTCACTTCGGATACGCGCGGGTCGGCTCTATCCCTCGCGCTCCCCGGTCGGCAGCGCCAAAGCCGCCGTCAGATGTGCGCGGGCCCGGTAAACGCGCATTTCGACGGCCTTGGGGCTGATGCTCAGAATGCGCGCCGCTTGCTTGTGCGACAGCCCCTCGAATTGCGTGAGGATCAACGGCTCCTTCAGGGTGGCGGGGAGCACGGAGATATGGCGGTCCAGTGCGTCGAGTTGGCGCTCGGTTTCGGGCGCCGACTCGGAAACGGGCGCTGCTGCAACGCCGCCAGCCGCATCAATTGAGTCAGCCGCGAAAAAGAAGCGGCGAACCTGGCGGCGCCTCGTCCAGTCGCGACATTTGTTCAGCGCGATGCGCCTGAGCCAGGCTCGCATGGGCTTAGCGGAATCAAACGTGGAAAGCGCCGACCATGCGGCGACAAACGTCTCCTGCACCAGATCATAAGCTTCGTCTGCATCGCCGACATAATGCCGGATGAAGCGATAGATCGCATCCTTGTGCCGGCGCATGAGTTCGGTGAAGGCGCGGCTGTTGCCCGCCAGCACGGTGGCCACAAGCGCTGCGTCGTCACGCGCGCCTGGCGGGTCCGTCATTGCTGTTCAGCGGTCAGCGCCGACACGACGGTGTTGTCGAAGACCTCTTTCTGCTCCGGCGTCAGAACTTCGCGCATGGCGAAGACATGCCGGATAGTTTCGGTTTGCAATTCACCCATGGCGTGATGAAAGCGCTCGACGGCGTTCGTAACGCGCGGTCCGTAGCCATGTTCTTCCCGAATGGCCGAGGCCAGTTCGGCGTTCGCGGCCCGCATGTCCAGTTCGAGCGCCTGCCTGCGTGTGCGGAAGTCGGTCTCCAGCCCTTCGATGCGTCCCAATTGATCGGACGTCAGGCGCAGTTCGTTGTGAATGACCTCGTGAAGCGTGGGCTGGCGCGGCGCGTGGTCGAATGCCAGCTTGCCAAGGCCTACGCCCGCAAAACCCGCCATGAGCGCGACAATGGCAGTGATCACCAGCCGACGCAGATTGGGGTTCACCGGCTGCTCTCAAGAAGCGTGGACGGCGCAAGCGCCGCATGGATTGCGAAGGGCGAGCTTTCCTCGGACTGCGCAGCGGCGACGCCGCCGGCGAAGGCGCCGGTCGTCAGCATCACCGCCGCCAGAGCCGCGCGCCAGCCCCAGACGGCGTCGCGGGGGGCTTCGCGGCGCGTAGCGTCGATCCGCGACCAAACGGCGGGTTCTAGTTGGTCGAGTGGCCTATCCGTTGGCGCCTCACGGAGACGGGAGAAAAGCAGGTCAAGGCGATCTGGCATGGGCGATCCAAGGGCTATTTGCTCTAGATACGCATGAAGCTCGACGTTCCCTCAAGGACCATCGCCGCGAGGGGTTGGGAGCGCGGCTGCGTAGTCCTGTCAGGCGGCATGAGGAGAAGCGGCCCAATGAATACGCCACTAGGACGTTCATCCAGTCGGCGCGGATTGCTTCGCTGGGCGGCTTTGGGTGTCGCTGTCCTCGCGCCCGCCTGCGCGGCCGCTTCGCCGGTCCACGAGATTGTAATGCACCGTGACCCTGGGTGTGGCTGCTGCCTTGCCTGGATGGCGCACATCGAGCAGACGGGGCGCTTCCAAACCTCGACGCGCGATGAGCGCGATATGCCGGCCGTGAAGCAGCGCCTCCGCGTGCCGAGCGATCTTGTGTCGTGCCACACGGCGGAGGTCGCCGGTTTCGTTATCGAGGGTCATGTGCCTGCGGAGGACGTGCTGCGGTTGTTGAGAGATCGACCGCACGGAGTCATTGGACTGGCCGTTCCTGGCATGCCGCTTGGATCACCGGGTATGGAGCAGGATGGCGGCGATGCGCGCCAAGCGTTTGATGTGCTCGCCTTTAGATCCGACGGCGCACGCGAGAGTTTTGCTCGCTATGACGCGCGTGCTTGAGCGAAATCTAAAGCTGCCGAGGGCCGTTAATGACGGCGCTTTGCTCGCCGTGTCGATGACGGTGAGGCCAGATCGTCGAGTATGGGGCAATCGGAGCGGTCGTCGCCATGGCAATGTTGCGCGAGATCGCGCAGCGTGCGCAGCACCGCGCGCATCTCCTTCATCCGACGTTCGAGGTCGGCGATATGCGCTTCGGCGAGGCGTTTAACCTCGCGCGACGGACGTTTGCGATCGCGCCAGAGCGTGAGCAGCGCGCCCACTTCTTCCAGCGAGAAGCCGAGATCGCGCGTGCGGCGGATGAATTGCAGTACGGAGACGTCTGCATCGCCATAGTCGCGATAGCCATTGTCGCGCCGCGCCGCCGACTGAAGCAGCTTGATGCTCTCATAGTAGCGGATCATCTTGGCCGAGACGCCTGAGCGTTCCGAGGCGTCGCTGATGTTCATGAGCTTGTCTTTCCGCCGTATTTTCGCGCCTTGACCTTGCCATTGTGGGAAGGTGCAAGCTGCGTTTCAAGTCTAATCAGGAGCGCGGTTCCCGCGTGAACGTCAATGAACGAGCATCACCATCCCGATGACCATGCGGCTCATGCCGAACCGAAGCGTGATCCGGTTTGCGGCATGACGCCAAAGCCGGACACGCCCCATCGCCTCATGCACGAAGGCGAGGAGGTGTTGTTCTGCAGCGATGGCTGCAAGACGAAGTTCTCCGCCGATCCGGGCAAGTATGCGCATGACCATCACGGCCACGCCCCTCACGGCGGACCGCCGGTTGATCCATCGACCGTTCCTGTGGGCGCGCAATGGACCTGCCCGATGCACCCGGAAATCGTCCGCGACGGACCGGGCTCGTGTCCGATCTGCGGCATGGGGCTGGAGCCGATGACGCCGAGCGCTGACGCTGGCCCGAATCCGGAACTCATCGATATGCGCCGGCGCTTCATCGTGAGTGCTGTTGTCGCCGCGCCGGTGCTGTTGCTTGAAATGGGCCGTCATCTCTTCGGCATCGATCGTATCGTTGCGCCTGCGCTCAATCCCTGGCTTCAATTCCTGCTCGCGACGCCTGTTGTCCTCTGGGGCGGTTGGCCGTTCTTCGAGCGCGGGTGGGCTTCGCTTCAATCGCGCCACCTGAATATGTTCACGCTGATTGCGCTCGGTACGGGCGTCGCCTGGATCTACAGCGTGGTCGCGACGTTGGCGCCTTCGGCGTTTCCGCCGCAATTTCGCGATGCGCATGGCCTTGTCTCGGTCTATTTCGAGGCCGCCGCCGTCATCACCGTTCTCGTTTTGCTCGGACAGGTGCTCGAATTGCAGGCGCGCGAACGCACCAGCGGCGCCATTCGCGCGCTGCTCGATCTTGCGCCGAAGACAGCGCGGCGCATCACCCAAGGCGGCGAAGAGGAAGTGTCGCTCGATGCAATCCAGGTCGGTGATCGCCTGCGCGTGCGTCCGGGTGAGAAGACGCCGGTGGACGGCGTCGTGCTCGACGGGCGATCGACCTTCGATGAATCCATGGTGACGGGCGAATCGATGCCGGTGACGCGCAGCGTGGGTGAAAAGGTCATCGGCGGTACAATCAACCAGACCGGCGCTCTCATCATCGAGGCGCAACGCGTTGGCCGTGACACCATGCTTGCGCAGATCGTGCAAATGGTCGCTGAAGCACAGCGCTCGCGTGCGCCGATCCAGCGCATGGCCGACCAGGTGTCGGGCTGGTTCGTTCCGGCGGTGATTGGGGTTGCGGTCCTCTCTTTCATCGTCTGGTCGCTGGTGGGGCCCGAACCGCGCCTTTCCTATGGTCTCATCGCCGCCGTATCCGTGCTCATCATCGCCTGTCCGTGCGCTCTGGGTCTCGCGACGCCGATGTCGATCATGGCGGGTGTCGGCCGCGGCGCTGCCGCTGGTGTTCTGATCAAGAGTGCAGAGGCGCTCGAACACTTCGAGAAGGTGGATACGCTTGTTCTCGACAAGACAGGCACGCTCACAGAAGGCAAGCCCGCCGTTGTTGCGATCAATACGAATGACTTCGACGAGACCGAAATGCTGCGTCTGGCCGCAAGCCTGGAGAACCGAAGTGAGCATCCGTTGGCGCTCGCGATTGTCGGAGCGGCTGCTGCGCGCAACATTGCCCTCGTTGAGCCCTCAGAATTCGACTCGCCAACCGGCAAGGGGGTGATCGGTGTGGTTGAAGGTAAGCGTGTTTCGCTTGGCGCTGAACGCTATCTTTCCGAACTGGGCGTCGATGTAAGTCCTCTGAGAGATGCCGCTGAAGCGATGCGCGCCGATGGCGCGACGGCGATCTATGCGACCGTTGACGGTGTTGTCCGCGGCGTGTTCGCCATCGCCGATCCCGTGAAGGCGACGACGCCCGCCGCGCTCGCTGCTTTACGCGCACAGGGTATCAAGCTTGTCATGTTGACGGGCGACAACCGCACGACAGCCGAAGCCGTTGCCCGCAAGCTGGGTCTTGATCAGGTCGAGGCTGAGGTGTTGCCGCAGGACAAGTCGCAGATCGTCAATCGGCTCAAGGCGGAGGACCGCGTGGTGGCGATGGCTGGGGATGGGGTCAATGATGCACCCGCTTTGGCCGCCGCAGATGTCGGCGTCGCGATGGGCACGGGCACGGACGTGGCCATGGAAAGCGCCGGCGTCACTCTTCTCAAGGGGGATCTGGGTGGCATTGTGCGCGCGCGCGCAATCTCGAAAGCGACGATGAACAATATCCGCCAGAATCTCTTCTTTGCCTTCGCCTATAACGTCGCCGGCATCCCGATCGCGGCGGGCGTGCTATACCCATTCACCGGCGATCTGTTGTCGCCAATGATCGCGGCGGGGGCGATGGCGCTGTCGTCCGTCTCGGTGATCGCCAATTCCTTGCGCCTCAACAGCGTGAGGCTCGCGCAGAGCTAGGAGGCGCCAAGTGGGATTGTTGGCGCATACGCGGATCGTGAGCTGGGAAGGCGCCAGCCTCTGGGTCATTGATGCGACCAAAGTTGTGGGCGACGAACCCAGGCGCACGGATTTTCACGCGCATCATGCAATCCAGGTGACATTGGGTCTCGGCGGCTGGTTCAAGCTCGACACGGCGGATTTGAGCGTGCGCGGCGAGGGCGTCGCAGTCGCCGCTGACACGCCACACATCTATGAGGCCGAAGGTCTGGTCGCGATGATCTTCATTGAACCAGAGAGCCGGTTTGGACGCGCCGTCGCGCGTGATCTGTTTTCTGAGACCAAACTAGCCGCCGTCCCGCGCGATCGGCTGGAGCATTGGTGCGCGGGTATCAAAGACAATTATCGCGATGCGAAGCGTGATGATGAAAGTCTCGTCGCTTTGGGGCGCGGGCTCTTGGCGTCGTTGGCGGCAGGACGGGCGCAAGAGCCGGATGCGCGGATTCGCCGTGTCATCGCATGGGCCGCAGATCAGCTAGACGGCCGCGTTAGCCTTGACGATGCGATCGCCGTTGCCGGTATCTCGGCGAGCCGCCTGCGCCACTTGTTCGTGGAGCAGACAGGGCTGCCGTTCAAAACCTATCTGCTTTGGTTGCGTCTAACGCGCGCCGTTGAGCGTATTGCGGCTGGCGTATCCCTTACAGAAGCGGCCCACGACGCCGGCTTCTCCGACTCCGCGCATCTCAGCCGAACCTTTCGCCGGATGTTCGGGGTCGCGCCGGCTTCGCTCAGGATGTCGTAGCCGTTACGTTCAAGTCCTCCAGTCCGAGCGGTCCTAGAAACAGGTTGTCACCAACCAGACACTAGGAGCTTCCAATGACTGACCAAAAGACCACCCAATCCTGCATCTGCGATCAAGCGCGCAAAGTTACCCAGACGCCTGCCACAGCGTGCGCGTGCGGCCCCAATTGCAAGTGCGGCTCGGTTTGCACCTGCACGCCGCAAAAGAACTGCCAATCCGCTTAATGGCCGACGCGTCGCATCGAGGTCGGTCATGCCGGTCTCGATGTTCGCGGGCTTAAAGACATCAAGTAGGAGAATGTCCGTGAGGCATCTATTCGCGCGCGATGGAGAAAGTGAGCGCGCCATTCTTCATTGGACGCTTGGCGTCGTTCTTGCGTTCGCGACGCTGCTGACCGTCAGCGGGTGCGCCACGAAGACGAACCGCGACCATGTTGCGATCGTCGATGGACATCGCGTGACTTACCAGGTTTTCGGCAATGGCAAGCCCGTCGTCGTCATAGTTTCGGGTATGGGCGACAGCATGAGCTCGTTTCAGGATGTCGCCGCGCAAATCGCTGAAGTCGCGACGGTTATCATCTACGATCGTGCCGGCTACGGCGCGAGCGGTGCAGTGGCGGGACCACGCGATGCGCAAGCCGCTGAGCGTGAACTATCCGGTCTGTTGGCGCAGATCGGCGTGAGTGGCCCCTACATGCTTGTCGGCCATTCGGTAGGTGGCCTGTTTGCGGAATACTATGCCGCGATGCATCCGGGTGAGGTCGAGGGGCTGATCCTGGAGGATTCGCGTCCCGCGGATTTCACACGCCGCTGCGAAGCCGCCGGCGTGGGGATGTGCACGGCTCCCGCGCTAGCCGTTCGATTCATGCCGAACGGCGCTCAAGGCGAATTCGCTGCGCTTTCACAGACCATCGCCCAAGTCGAATCGGCTGGTCCGGTGCGGGGACGAAATGTGCTCGTCCTATCGCGTTCTGTTGAACCGAACGCAGCGGCGTTCGATCGATCAGACGCGCAAGGCGATTTGGCTTTGCGCTATCCCGGCTCTCTGCATTTGGTCGCCAGCCGGTCAGGACACTACGTCCATCAAGACCAAGCTGAGTGGTTCGTCGCATCGATCGTCGCGTTCATAGGCGACGTGCGCCGTAGCCGGTGCGTTCAGGTGCGCATGATCGGTTCGCGCTAGCGTTCAGCATCCCACACACGCAAGCCTAAAAGGACATTCGTCATGGAATATGTTGTCGGCGCCGGCTTGGCCCTTGGCGTCGGGCTCTTCACCACGATCGCCGGACTTGACCGTGATCGTGCGCTCTACCCAGCGATCCTTATCGTGATTGCGTCCTACTACGATTTGTTCGCGGTCATGGACGGTGGCGCGGCCCTGATCGCGGAAACGGGCGCCATCGCGGTGTTTCTTGGCGCTGCGGTCATAGGCTTTAGGACCAGTCTCTGGATCGTCGTTGCCGCCTTGGTGGGGCACGGTCTGTTTGATTGGTATCACGGCGCATTGATCGAAAATGCGGGCGTGCCAGCTTGGTGGCCGATGTGGTGCCTGAGCTATGACGCAGCAGCCGGCGCCTACCTAGCTTGGCGGCTGCTTTCCGGAAAGATCGACGCAACGAACCCTTCGAGCTTCGGCAGGCGGATTCATTCCTCTGTCGAGGCAGAACTCGACGCCGCCAAGGCCGCTGAACGGGACGGCGATGCTGACAAGGCTTTCCGCCACCTGGAGCGCGCGCATGTCTTGGGCCAGCGATCCACGGTGCAGCATATCCGCGTGCATGTGCGCATGCTGATGTGGGCTGTTCGCCACAACCAGCCGCGCGAAATTAAAGGCCAGATTTTGCGCGTACTTGGCGCGTCCGCCGGAACCTGGGCCGGACTTCTACCAGAGGGAAATACCGGGGGAGCCAATATCAGCGGGTTTAAGGCGATGGCGATCCCCGAGGAACTCGCCGGCCAAATCACAGCGGCGCGCACTTCTCTCGCAACCCCTCACGGATTGGGGGCCTGACGTACCTCTTGTTCCCGTCCAGCCCTGTGTTCGACCCGCGCCGGAGGCGCCGGCTGGTCAATGACCAAAGACAGAGCCCTGCGTCCCGACACCTTCGGAGCGCCATCGCGCGCAGGCGGCGTCAAGGTGGAAAGCGAAGCGTGCCTTGACGCCGCCGAGCACGGTGGCTGAGAGAAAAGCACGCCTTAACAGCGCCGAAGCGGTCTATTCCGCCCACGCGACAGCCCCGCCAGGGCGAAAGCGCTGGTCCCCCGGACGGTGCGCCGCGTTGACGATGTTTCGACCTTTGCGCACTATACTGGCGTGATGCGCCGCTTCTGGCTTTCGCTGCTTATGGTTATCGCGCTCGCCTCTGGCGGTGTGGCGAACGCCATGGTCATGGCTGATTGTCCGATGCTGGCGCAGGCCTCCGCCCAGCTAGAGATGGGCGCCGGCCACGATTGCTGCCCCGACGACACGCCTGCGGCGCCGGACGAGCAGCCAGCGAAGAAGATGGGCGATTGCGCCATGGCGCAGGCGTGCCGGGCCGCACCGGCGTTAACGCCGTCGGTTGAGCCGGTCTCCTTCATCGTTACCGCGATCGTCGTGCGCGAGCCTGTCCTGTCCGATAAGAGCTTGATCTCGCGCGCGCCCGACGCATTCTGGCGGCCTCCACGAACGATCTGACACCGAGATAGGGCGCTTTGGGCGCGCGTCAGCGCGCGCCTGCGCTTTGGTTTGTCAGATTATCCGGAGCACGCTCATGCGCATCGCATGGCTTGCATGTTGCGTCATCGGCGTCGCGCCGATTGCACATGCGCAAGAATTAAGTTTTCAAGACGCCGTCACGCGCGCTGAAGATGGGCCAAGCGTCATTGCGCGGCGTGAAGCCGCGCGCGGCGCACAACTCGCGGTGCGGCCAGCCGGGCAATTGCCCGATCCGCAACTGGTGCTGGGTCTGCAGAACGTGCCCGTCGAAGGGCCGGACGCCTATCGGCTTGGCCGCGATGAAATGACGATGCAGACGGTCGGCGTCATGCAGGACATGCCGAGCGGCGCCGAACGGCGCGCGCGCCGGGCGATGGCGGAAGCCGAAGCCGGACGCACCGAAGTGGGTCTGGACATTGCACGTCTTGAAGCGCGCCTTGCCGCCGCGCGCGCCTGGATATCGGCCTATTATGCAGGGCGCCGCCTTGAAGTGTTGAGCGGCCTGGCCCGCGAAGCGCGCGCATCCGCCCAGGCGGCGCGCGGGCGCCTGGCGGCGGGCGGCGGCAGCGTCGATGGAGCGATCGCCGCCGAAATCGAGGCGGCGCGCATCGAAGATCGCGGCGCTGATGCGTCTGCAGCCCTGCTTGCGGCACGCGCGGATTTGCGCCGCTGGATCGGCGATGCGGCCAGCGAGCCGATCGCTGCGGAAGAACCGCAATTCGCTGTCGATGCAGAACACATGCGCGCGCATGTGCGCCGTCATCCCGCGCTGCTCGCGTTCCAGACGGAAGCCGAGGCCGCTGACGCAGGCCTTCGCATGGCGCGCGCCGAACGGATTCCCGATTGGTCGTGGACGGCGATGTATCAGCGTCGCGACGACTCCTTTGGCGACATGGCCTCCGTTGAAGTGCGGATCGGTCTGCCGCTCTTTCAGGCTTGGCGCCAAGGCCCTCTGGTGGAAGCACGCCGCGCCGATCAGGGGCGCGTCGCCGCAGAAGGCGCCGCAGCCGAACGCGAACACGTCGCGATGCTTGAAGCGGGATTGGCGGACTATGCCGCTACACAAGCCAATCTAGATCGCGCCCGCACCACGCGGCTGCCGCTCGCGCGTCAGCGCGCCGAAGCGGCGGCGGGCGCCTTTGCTGGCGGCGCCATGAGCGCGGACGGTCTGATCGCCGCGCGACGCGACGCGCTCGAAGCTGAACTCGATGTGATCGCCCTGGGCGAGCGCCGCGCCATGCTGGGGGCTGCGCTCACGCTGCAATATGCGGAGCGCACGCCATGACGGAAGCGAGAATGCAAATTCCGCGCATCGCAATCATCGTGGCCGTGGCGACCATCGGGGCGCTGGCGATCGGCGCAGGCGGCTACTGGCTCGGTGCGAGCCGCGATGCGCCCGCCGCATCCGAGGACGGACGGCGAGTGCTCTATTGGTACGACCCGATGGTTCCTGATCAGCATTTCGATCAGCCGGGTCGTTCGCCCTTCATGGATATGGAGCTGGTCGCGCGTTACGCCGATGAGGGCCCGGCCGAAGCCGGCGTGCGCATCGACCCAGGCGTTGTGCAAAATCTCGGCGTGCGGCTTGCCGTCGTTGAGAGTGCGCCGGTGTCGCGCACTGTGACTGCGGCCGGCGTCATCGTGTTCAGCGAGCGCGCGGTCGCTGTGGTGCAGGCGCGCGCGGCGGGCTTTGTCGAACGTGCCTATGGGCGCGCGGTCGGCGATGTGGTCTCCGCTGGCGCACCAATTGTCGATGTTCGCGTGCCGGAATGGGCGGCGGCGCAAGCCGAATATCTGGCGTTGCGCGGCGCCGGCGGCGATCTCGCCGTGGCGGCGCGGCGCCGACTTGAAATGCTCGGCATGCCAGCCTCTCTCATCGAGCGTGTCGAGCGCGATGGCGCGCCGCGCCCAGTCGTGACTGTGAGCGCGCCCGTCGCCGGCGCCATCACGGCGCTCGACATCCGCAGCGGCATGACGATTGTTCAGGGCTCGCCGCTTGCCACCATCAATGGAATATCGCCGGTCTGGCTCGCCGTATCATTGGCGCAAGCTGACGCCAGCATCGCGCGCACTGGAGGCCGCGTCACGGCGCGCGTGCCGGCCTATCCAGGCGAGAGTTTCGCCGGCCGCATCGAAAGTATCTTGCCGGCGGCGGACGTAGCCACGCGCACAATCCAGGTGCGGATCGCACTGCCAAATCCTCAAGGGCGGTTGCGTCCAGGCATGACGGCGGAAGTTGAACTTGCCGAAGGCGATGCGCGTCCCGCGCTCCTCGTGCCCGCCGAAGCCGTGATCCAAACAGGACGGCGCACGGTCGTCATCGTCGCCCTTGATGGCGGACGCTTCGCGCCGACCGAGATCGAGATCGGCCGTCGCTCCGGCGACCGGATCGAAGTGCGGCGCGGTCTCAGTGAAGGCCAGCGCGTTGTGGCGTCAGGGCAATTCCTCATCGATTCCGAAGCGAGTCTGACGGGCGCGTTGGCAAGTCTGGAGGCGTCAGCATCGGCCCCGCAGGACGCGGGCGCGCATCAAGGCAGCGGCCGCGTAACCGCGATCAATGGCGTCAACATCACGATCGCGCATGGGCCGGTGCCAAGTCTGCAATGGCCGGGTATGACCATGGCGTTCGTGCTGGAGGATGCGGCGCTGAGCCGTGGGATTGGCGTCGGCGACACTGTGCAATTCCGTTTCCGGCAAGACGGATCACGCTTTGTCGTCAGCGATATCCGCAAGACGGAGGCGCCGCGATGATCGCCGCGCTGATCCGCTGGTCGGTCGCCAATCGTCTGCTTGTTGTCTTGGCGACGCTCGTGCTCGCGGTCGCGGGCGCTTTGGCGATCCGGTCGACGCCCGTCGATGCGATCCCAGACCTTTCGGATGTGCAGGTCGTCATCCGCACAACGTATCCGGGGCAGGCGCCGCAGATCGTTGAAGATCAGGTCACGTATCCACTAACCACCACGATGCTTTCCGTGCCGGGCGCGCGCACGGTTCGCGGCTATTCGTTCTTCGGCGACTCATTTGTCTATGTGATTTTCGAAGACGGGACCGATCTTTATTGGGCGCGGTCGCGTGTCCTCGAATATCTCAACCAGGTGCAGGGGCGCCTGCCGCCCGCCGCGCGGTCGTCGCTCGGCCCCGATGCCACAGGCGTCGGCTGGGTCTATCAATACGCACTGGTCGATCGCAGCGGCCGGCATGATCTCAGCCAGTTGCGCAGCATCCAGGACTGGCTGTTCAGGTTTGAATTGAAGAGCGTGCCGGGCGTTGCCGAAGTCGCCTCGATTGGCGGCATGGTTCGCCAATATCAGGTCGTTCTCGATCCAGAGCGCATGGCCGCCTATGGCGTGTCGCAGCAACAGGTGGCTGACGCAGTGCGTGCGGCCAATGGCGAAACTGGCGGCGCGGTCGTCGAGATGGGCGAAGCCGAGCACATGGTGCGCGCCTCGGGCTATCTACGCACCCTGCAGGATTTTGACGCCATTCCGCTCGGCCTTGGCGCGAATGGCGTTCCGGTCAGATTGGGCGACGTCGCCTGGGTGCAGATCGGCCCGGAGATGCGCCGAGGCATTGCTGAACTCAACGGCGAAGGCGAGGTCGCCGGTGGCGTGGTCGTCATCCGCGCCGGCGAAAACGCCCGCGAAGTAATCGAAGCTGTACGCACGCGGCTCAACGAACTGGGACAGAGCCTGCCGGAAGGGGTCGAGATCGTCACGACCTATGACCGCTCGTCGCTGATCGACCGCGCGATCGAAAATCTGACGCACAAGCTTGCCGAGGAATTCATTGTCGTCGCGCTCGTGTGCGCGCTTTTCCTGTTTCACCTGCGCTCGGCGCTCGTGGCCATCGTGACCCTGCCGCTTGGCGTCATGGCCGCATTCCTGGTGATGCGGCTTCAGGGCGTCGACGCCAACATCATGTCGCTCTCCGGCATCGCCATCGCCATCGGCGCGATGGTGGACGCCGCCATCGTCATGATCGAGAACGCGCACAAGCGCTTGGAGCGCTGGCGTGACGAGCATGATGGGGAGATGCCGCAAGGCCCCGACCACTGGCGCGTCATTACTGAAGCATCGGTCGAAGTGGGACCGGCGCTTTTTTTCAGTCTCCTCATCATCACACTGTCTTTCCTGCCGGTGTTCACGTTGCAAGCACAGGAGGGGCGCCTCTTTGCGCCGCTTGCTTTCACCAAGACCTATGCGATGGCCGCTTCGGCCGCGTTGGCAGTGACGCTCATCCCCGTGCTCATGGGTTTCTGGATCCGTGGGCGCATCCCGCACGAAGAGGCAAATCCGATCAATCGATGGCTGGCATGGCTTTATCGCCCTGCAATCGATTTTGCATTAGCGACACCTAGGATGGTGCTGTTGATCGCAGCGCTTGCGCTTGCGACGACGGCTTGGCCCATTTCGCGTCTCGGCGGCGAATTCATGCCGATGATGGATGAGGGTGATCTCCTCTATATGCCGACGGCGTTGCCCGGACTGTCGGCCGCACAGGCGTCGCAATTGCTGCAACAGACCGACCGGCTCATTCGCACGGTGCCTGAAGTCGAAAGCGTCTTTGGCAAAGCGGGCAGGGCTGAAACAGCGACCGATCCCGCGCCGCTCGAAATGTTCGAGACCACCATACGCTTGCGCCCGCGTTCCGAATGGCGGCAGGGCATGACGCCAGAGCTCATCATCGAAGAACTTGATCGCGTCGTGCGCGTGCCGGGTCTGACCAATGTCTGGGTGCCGCCCATCCGAAACCGCATCGATATGCTCGCGACGGGTGTTAAAAGTCCGATCGGCGTGAAGGTGAGCGGACCCGACCTTGCAACCATTGACGCGGCGGCGCGCGCGATTGAACAGGCGGCGCGTGGTGTGCCTGGTGTTTCCTCCGCCGTCGCGGAGCGTATTTCCGGCGGACGCTACATCAACATCGACATCGATCGCTTTGCCGCCGCGCGCTACGGTCTCAACGTCACAGACGTGCAGGCCGTGGTCTCTGGCGCAATCGGCGGCGAGAATATCGGCGAAGTTGTCGAGGGACGGGCGCGCTATCCAATCAATCTGCGTTATCCGCGTGAGGTGCGCGACTCGCTCGACCGGCTCAATGCGCTGCCGATCGTGACCGACCAGGGCTTGCGCCTGACACTCGGCGAAGTGGCGCGCATCGCTGTCGCGGATGGGCCCGCCATGATCCGAAGCGAGAATGGCCGGCTCTCCGCCTTCGTTTATGTGGATGTGCGCGGACGCGATTTGGCGTCGGTCGTGCGCGATCTTCAGCGCACGGTCGGCGCCGACGTGCAATTGCCGGCGGGCGTGAGCGTGGCTTACTCAGGACAGTTCGAATATCTCGAACGTGCTTCCGCGAGGCTGTTGCTGGTTGGTCCGGCGACAATCGCCATCATCTTTTTGCTTCTCTATCTGACATTCCGCCGGTTTGATGAGGCGGCGATCGTGATGGCGAGTCTGCCCTTCGCGCTCACGGGCGGCGTGTGGCTCGTCTATTTCCTGGGATATGATTTCTCTGTGGCGGTGGCGGTCGGCTTTCTCGCGCTCGCCGGGCTTGCCGCCGAGTTCGGCATCGTGATGCTGATCTACTTGAAGAACGCGCTCCAGGAGCGCCTTGATCGCGGCGTTGAAATAACGCCCGCCATTGTCGCGGAAGCTGTCCGTGAAGGCGCTCTGCTTCGCCTTCGTCCGAAGGCGATGACTGTGGCGGTCATCCTTGCCGGTCTGTTGCCTATTCTCTTTACCGGCGGGGCGGGCGCGGAAGTCATGCGCCGCATCGCGGCGCCTCTTGTCGGCGGCATGCTCACCGCGCCGCTTCTGTCCCTCATCGTCATTCCCGCGGCGTATTTCATGATCCGGCGCCGCGGCATCGAGCGCGACGCGCTCGCACGCTCCAAAGACCGGATCGCCCTCCAAGAAGGAATTTCGTGATGCTCAAGGCGCTTATCGTTCCGATCGCTCTGTTGGCTGCGGCGTGTTCGCCGCCGGCGGCACAGGATGCTGCGAAATCGAATGCAGGAATGGACATGGCCGAAAGCGCGGCGCCCGCGCAGGCTGGCCCGATCGTCGGCGTCGGCACAGTGACGGCGGTGGATGCGGCGGCGGGAACCGTGTCGCTCGATCACGAGCCCATCGCCGCCATAAGCTGGCCTGCCATGTCGATGCAGTTCAGGGTCGAAGATCCCGCCGCGCTTCAGGGCATCGCCGTCGGGGATCGCGTGTCGTTTGAACTGAAAAGCGCCACCGAGTCATCGGTTGTCACCGAGATCGCAAAGCAATAGTCGCATGCTGCGGGCGCTTTGAGTGGCGCCCGCAGCATCTGCATTCCTACTCCAGCAAGCAGCGCCGCGGTTCCTGAGTGGTGTCATACTTGTTTGGGGTCTGAAGCGGTGGGATCGCGATACGCGAGGAGCCGCAGAGCGTTGGCGACCACCAACAGAGTCGAGCCCTCATGGAATATGATGGCCGCTCCAATTTGCAGGCCAAACAACGTCGACGGGATCAGCACCGCCACGACGCCAAGGCTCGCCCATAAGTTCTGCTTGATGATCGCGCTGGTTTTGCGGCTCAGCCCGACAGCGAAGGGAAGATGTGCGAGATCGTCCGACATCAACGCCACATCGGCGGTTTCAAGCGCCACGTCTGAACCGGCAGCGCCCATTGCAATGCCTACGGTGGCGTTGGCCATGGCCGGCGCGTCATTGACGCCGTCTCCCACCATGGCGACTTTGCCCTCCGTGCGCACAAGCTCCGCGATGAACGAGACCTTGTCCTCGGGCATCAGAGCGCCTTTGGCGTCCGTGAGCCCCACATTGGTCGCGATCGCATTCGCGACACTCTGATTGTCGCCAGTCAGCATGATCATGCGGCGCACGCCGAGCTTACGCAGTCGCGCGATGACGCTCGCCGCTGCGGGGCGTTCGGTATCCATGAGACCAAGGACGCCAAGGTAGCGATCACCCGCGCGAACGATCATCACCGTGCGGCCGGCTTGCTCGACCTCTTTCGCCCGATCGAGAAGAGCCTGGGGCGCTGCTGCGCCGTTGCTTCCGTCAAAGAGACCTGGCTTGCCAATCCAGATTTCGACGCCGGCCACGACGCCCTTCACGCCTTTGCCGGTGATGCTCTCGACGTCCTGCGCGGCTGGAATGATAGCGTCGCTGAGTTTCGCCCGTCCATCGCGGGCCACGGCGGCGGCAAGAGGATGATCGCTGACTTCCTCGACGGCGATGGCGACTGACAGCAAGTCTTCTTCGCTGACGCCGTCGGCGGGGAGCACATCGGTAAGTTTGGGACGCCCTTCAGTGAGCGTGCCGGTCTTGTCGAATGCGATGGCCGTGAGCGTGCCCAGATGCTCAAGCGGCGCGCCGCCCTTAGTCAATACGCCGCCGCGTCCCGCGCGTGCGATACCGCTGAGGACGGCGCTTGGCACTGAGATGGCCAAGGCGCACGGGCTCGCCGCGACCAGAACCGCCATGGCCCGATAGAACGAGGCCGAGAAGGGTTCATCGATAACAACCCAGGCGAACATCAAGAGTGTCACAAGGCCGAGCACGGCAGGGACGAAATACTGCTCGAACCGCTGCGTAAATTGCTGTGTTGGAGAGCGTTGCGATTCAGCTTCCGCCACCATGCGGACCACGCGCGCGAGTGTTGTCTCTCCCGCGCGGCGTGCGACATGGACTTCGAGCGCGCCCGATCCGTTGATTGTCCCGGCGAAGACACGGTGCTCGGCTGGTATCTTGGCGAAATCGATGGCGCTATCGATCTGACGGGCGAGGGGACGTTTGTCGACGGGTACGCTCTCGCCCGTGACCGGCGCCTGATCAACGCTGCTTTCACCTGTGATCACGATGCCGTCGGCCGGCAACCGCTCGTTTGGTTTGATGACGACGATGTCGCCGATCGACAGATCTTCGACGGCGATTTCTTCGACGCCGCCATTACGTTTCACTGTCGCGCGTTCCGGGGCCAATTCGGCGAGCGCCTCGATCGCGCGCCGCGCTCTGCCCATCGCATAGCCTTCGAGGGAATGACCGAGACTGAACAAGAACAGCAGCAGCGCTCCCTCGGACCAGTGCCCGAGGAGCGCGGCGCCCGCGGCAGCGACGAGCATGAGCGTGTCGATCTGGAAGCGGCGATGTAAAAGATTCTGAATCGCCTCTCGGACAGTGAAGAAGCCGCCGGAAAAATACGCGGCGACATAGAGGCTGAGTGACAAGCCGAGAATGCCGTTGCGTTCTGCGATCCAGCCCGCGGCCAGCGCGATCCCCGCCAAGACGGCAAAGGCGAGTTCGGTCCTCTCGCCAAGGAGGCCGCCACCGTGTTCGTGACCGGGAGTGCTCGCTTCCTTATTGGGGACGGAGGCTGTCACGCCGATGCCGCTATGGATGCTTCACCGCGAACAACGACGCTAATCGCATTCATTGTGGCGGCGATGCGCAAGGCTGCTTGCACACGCTCAAGAGTGACGCCACGCTTGTGCAGTTCCGCTTCATGGGAGTTTAGGCAGGACGCGCAATTGGCCATCGCCGAGACCGCGAACGCCCACAGTTCAAAATCGATCTTGTCCACTGTCGGGCTACTGAGCGCATTCATCGCAAGGTTCACCGGCGCTGCGCGATAGTCATGATTGTGAAGAAGATTGATCGCGCCGTAATAGACGACGTTCATGCTCATGATCGCCGCTGCGGCCTTCGCTGCGGACTTGGCCTCCGGCGTTAGTCGCGCCTCTGTCTCGGCGCGGATGGCGCGCGCGACTAGCGGAACGCCGCTGGCGAACGCGCAGGCCAGAAAGCCGCCCCACTTTTGCTGGTCTGATAGATGTGTCTCAGACGCGACCCGATCGAGGTTCTGCTTTAGATCCTCCGCATAGTCAGGCAGCGCATTGCGCAATGCTGCTATCGACATCTTGCCTCCTCCTGCAGCGCCTTTTCTTATTCCGCCTGCATCGGCGCTGAGCCCGAATATGCAGTCGGCATTTCGCCTTCCTTGCTCCGATGACCTGTGCGCAACATGACGCGGCAGATTGCCGGAAGCACGAACAGGGTGAGCAGGGTGGCGGTGATCAGGCCGCCGATCACGACGGTCGCGAGCGGCTTTTGAACTTCGGCGCCTGTGCCATGCGCGATCGCCATGGGTACGAAGCCGATGGCAGGCACGATCCCGGTCATGAGTACCGCGCGAAACTTCTCGATCATCCCCTCGCGGATCGCATCATCGAGCGGCATGCCAAGATCAAGCCGGCTGTTGATGCTGGTCATGACGACGAGCCCGTTCAAAACCGCCACGCCCGCAAGGCAGATGAATCCCACGGCGGCTGAAATCGAGAACGACATGCCGGTCAAGACGAGCGTGAACACGCCGCCGGCCAAGGCAAGCGGAACCGCGGTGAACACGGCGCCCGCCGCTCGGAAAGTGCCGAGCGCCATGTAAAGCACGCCGAAGATCAGGACGAAGCAGGCGGGGACGATGAGCGCCATGCGTTGCGAGGCCGACTGCAGATTTTCGAACTGGCCTCCCCAGACGATCCACGCGCCGGTTGGCAATTCCACCTCTGCACGCACACGGCGCTGCGCTTCGGTGACGAAAGATCCAAGATCGCGTCCGCGCACATTGGCCTGCACGACGACACGACGGCTGCCGTTCTCGCGGCTGACCTGGTTCAATCCTTCAGAGTAGGTGAAGCGCGCCAATTCTCGTAGTGGAATGGAGGCGCGCGCACCGCTTGCATCTTCCGGCAGCATGACGGGCAATGCACCGACCGCGTCGAGATCGTCACGCACGGCGTCGGGCAGACGCACCACCACATCGAAACGCCGGTCGCCTTCAAAAACGAGGCCGGCTTCACGTCCGCCCATGGCAGTCGCCACGGTGTCCGTCACGTCTTGTAGCGAAAGTCCGTAGCGCGCGATGGCGTCGCGATCGAAGGCGACGTCGAGTGTCGGGAAGCCGCCCGTTTGTTCGACCTTGACGTCTGCTGCGCCGTCGATGGATTGCAGCACTGCCGCGATGCGGCCGGCGGCTTCGCTCATGACGGTGAGATCATTGCCATAGAGTTTGATGGCGACATCACCGCGCACGCCCGCAATCAATTCGTTGAAGCGCATCTGAATCGGCTGGGTGAATTCGTACGAATTTCCGATGAGTTGCTGGAGCCGCGCTTCGATGCGGGCGATCAGCTCCGCTTTGGTCTCGCCGCGATCGGGCCACTCGCTTCGCGGGTGCAGGATGACGAATGAATCCGAGATGTTGACCGGCATGGGATCGGAGGCGACCTCAGCCGTGCCGGTCTTGGAGAAGACGAACGCGACCTCGGGAAATTCCGAGATCGCCTGTTCCACGCGCGTCTGCATGGCTGTTGATTGTTGAAGCGAGGTGGACGGAATGCGGACGGCCTGAACGGCGATGTCTTGTTCGTCGAGCGTCGGAATGAATTCCTGGCCCAAGGTGAAGAAAAGCGCGCCGGCGAGGGCGAACACCGCGATGCCGCCGGCTATGACGGGAATTGGCTTGCGCAGGGAATAGGTGAGCCCCGGCTCATAGGCCTCCCGCGCCATCGCGATGACCTTCACTTCTTTCTCGGCGACCTTGCCGCGAATGAGGAGAGCGACCATTGCCGGGACGAAGGTGAGAGACAGGATAAACGCCGCGCCCAGCGCCAGCATCAGTGTGATCGCCATCGGCGAGAACATCTTGCCTTCAACGCCGGAGAAGGTGAGGAGCGGCGCGAAGACGAGGAAGATGATGATCTGACCGAAAATGGTCGGTTTTATCATCTCCCGCGACGCCTCCAGCGTCTCATGCAGACGCTCGGGCAGGGTAAGAATTCTTCCCTCGTGATGCTGCCGCTCCGAGAGGCGTCGGAGACAATTCTCGATGATAATTACTGAGCCATCGACTATCAGGCCGAAATCCAGTGCGCCGAGTGACATGAGATTGCCCGACACGCCAAAGAGATTCATGCCGATAGAGGTCATCAGCATCGAAAATGGAATGATCAACGTCGCAATGATCGCAGCGCGTGCATTGCCAAGGAGAAGAAAGAGCACGGCGGCCACGAGTAGCGCGCCTTCAGCCAGATTTCGCTGAACTGTTGCGATCGTGGCGTTCACCAGCCGCGAACGGTCATAGACAACTTCAGCAACGATGCCGGGCGGCAGGGTCTGCGAAACTTCGGCCAGTCGCTCGGCTGCGGCCGCCGCCACCGTGCGGCTGTTGCCGCCGGTCAGCATCAGCACCGTGCCAACCACCACCTCTCGACCTCCCGAGGTGGCCGCGCCCGTGCGCAGATCGCCGCCAACGCGCACATTGGCGACATCGCGCACCGTGATCGGCACACCGTCGCGCGTGGCGACGACCGCCTCGGAAATCTCTCCGAGCGTGCGGATGCGTGCGTCCGCGCGGACCAGGAACGACTCGCCGCCGCGCTGTACGAAATTGGCGCCGACCGAGAGATTGGCGTTTTCGAGCGCTTCGGCGAGTTCTGAGAATGAGATGCCGTAGGCGCCAAGTGCAGCGGCGTCCGGCTCGACGACATATTGCTTCTCATAGCCGCCAATGGAATCGACGCCTGCCACGCCAGCGACCGCGCGCATTTGCGGCCGCACGATCCAATCCTGCACCGTGCGCAAATAGGCTGATTGCGCCACCGTATCGGTCAGGCGCTCGCCTTCGGGCGTCAGGAAGGAGCCGTCGGCTTGCCAGCCCGGCGCGCCCACCGCTGCGCGTCCGCCTTCCGCGCTGGGATCGGCGAAATGAATCGTCCACATCAACACTTCGCCGAGGCCGGTGGAGATCGGCCCCATTTGCGGCTCAACCCCGTCGGGGAGACTTTCGCGGGCCTGCGTCAGACGTTCGGCGACCTGCTGGCGCGCGAAATAGATGTCCACGTTGTCGCGGAACACCACAGTGACCTGACTGAAGCCATTGCGCGAAATCGAACGCGTGCCTTCAAGGCCAACGATGCCCGACATCGCCGTTTCGACGGGATAGGTAACGAGCCGCTCGACGTCGAGCGGACCGAACGATGGCGCCACCGTGTTGATCTGTACTTGCCTGTTGGTGATGTCCGGCACCGCATCGATCGGCAGACGGACGATGTTGAACACGCCGATCGCCGCAATGATGAGCGTCAATGCAATCACGGCCCAGCGGGCTCTAACGGAGAGTTCGAGAAGGCGGCTGATCATGGGACAAGTCCGATTGTTGTCTGTCGGGCGTGGAGTCGGGTGTCTTTTGCGTGGAGGGTCAGTGATCGTGCGAGGCGGAGCCCTTGCCGATCTCAGCCTTCACCAGGAAGGCGTTCTCGGAGACGTAGGCTTCGCCGGCATTCAGGCCCGATGTGATTTCGACCATGTCCCGTCCAGCGCGGCCGAGCGTTACTGGACGAGCCTCGTATTGTTCCGGCGCGACGCGCACGAAGACCACTTGCCGGCCTTCCAGCGTCTGGACCGCGTCGGTTGTGACCGCGACGGGAACGTCCTGCTGCGTCAGCACGACCGCGCCGCGCACGGCCATGCCCGGCCGGAGCTGTGAGCCGGCGCTGGTTGTGAGAGGCGCCCGTGCGATCAGCGTTTGGCTGTGCGCGTCCGCAGTTGGGAGCACGGTTGCGATACGCGCTTCAATGCGCGCTGCGCCGTCGAGGCCCGTAATGATGACGTTCTGGCCCGAGGATATGCGGCCGATGTCGCGCGTGGCGACATTGAGTTCTGCTTGCAGTCGAGAGAGATCGCCGACGACGAAGAGCGGTTCATCACTCGTGACGTCGCCGATATTGGTTTGGCGTTCGAGCACGACGCCAGCGATTGGCGTTACAATCGAATAGGTCTGCAAACTCTCGGCGCTTTCGACGCGTGCAAGTGTTTCGCCGCGGCGCACGGCGTCGCCGATATTGCGGTTCACAACGCGCACTGGTCCCGGATAGGGCGCATGCACCTCGGCGCGCGCTGACGGCTGGAGCATGATGCGGCCCGTCAGGGTCAGCGTTTCCTGAATTGCGCCGGGGCCGGCGGCGACAACGACAATGCCCGACGCTTGGGCGGAGGCCGCGGGGATCGTGACACGGTCGCCGCCTTCTTCGTGACCGGCTTCGCCTTCCGTATGGCCTTCTTCTTCGTGGCCCGCCTCTTCTTGCCCGCCGGCTTTTTCGGCGCCGGCCTCGTCGCGTCCGCACGCGGAAAGAGAGAGCGCCAGCAACAGCGCGAACGGCGCGACGGCGAGTTTCGTTCTGAAAGTCGTCATTGATGTATCTCCTGGCCGGGCAGCGTTTCGGCGAACCGGGCCGTCAAACGGTCAAGCGCTGCTTCGTTGGAATGGTAGGAACGGAGGGCGTCGACACGCGCTTGCCGCGCATCGGAAAGGGCGCGCTGGGCTTCGAGGACGTCCAGATAAGAAAAGGCGCCGCGATTGTAGCCGTCCTGCGCGAGCGAAAGCGCGCGCTCAGCCTGCGGGATGACGTCCTGTTCGGTGCTACGCACGGCGGCCGCGTCGCTCGCCAGCGCGCGCTCCAGGGCCGAAAATTCACGCGCGATCGTGCGGCGACCAGCTTCAAGGTCGAATGCGGCGCGCCGCTGCTCGGCCTGGGCGCGCGCAACCGATCCTTGATTGCGGTTGAACAGCCCAAGCGGAATGGAGAAGCCCGCAACCAGCGCGCCGTCTCCGTCGCGATCCTCGAAGCGTCGGTAGCCCAAACTGAGAGTGGGGTTCTGATAGCTAAGCGATCGTTCAAGCCGCGCGGCGGCGTCGAGGCGTTCACGCTCGGCTGCGAGCCGCGCAATATCCGGCGCCTGATCGGTGTTCAGCGCGTGATCATGGTCGGCCGTGACTGGTAAGGTGAAGTCGGCGCGGATCAGTGCAAAGCCGTCCTCACCGCCCCAATAGGAGGCGAGGCGTGCCCGTGCGGTGGTGGCTTCGGCCTCTGCCCGCGTCAGGGCGATGCGCGCCTCGGCCAGGCCCGCTTGTGCGCGGGCGCCTGCCATCAACGGATCGCGCGCGGCGGCGACCCGGCGCGCTACGGAAGCGTCGAGCGCTACGGCCGTGGCGACGCGTTCCCGTTCGATCGCGACGAGTTCCTGCGCGGCGAGCGCGTCGAAATAGGCGACCTGCACATCGCGCAAAAGATCGAGCCCTCGCAACACGCGATCGAGTTCGGCGCCGTGCAATTCGCGATCGGCGAGGCGCACACGGGCGCTGCGTTGTCCGCCAAGTTCGACTTCCTGAGAGAGGCTGAAGGTCGTCTCAGCGCCATTGAAGCCGCGCAAATCGTCTCGCCCGTTGAAGTTCTCGACCTCAGCGCCGAGCTCCGGATTGGGCCGTACACGCGCCTGACGCACGCCGCCGAGTGCTGCATCGACGCCGGCGCCCGCCGCCCGAAGGCCGGGATCGGATTCAATGGCGCGCGTGAGCGCATCTCGCAGGGCGAGCGGCGCCGCTTCCTGCGCGTGGGCAGGCGAGGCGATCACGATCACCGCCGATGCGACACCAAACGCTGCAAGCGTGGCGGGCGTGGACGCGAGGTGACGCAAAAGGTGCGCCGACCGTCGCCAGGAACGAAGAGATTCGTGCATGGATTTTCCGCGATGCGTGAAGGTTCACGCGCCGCGAGAAATCACGGCGCGTCAGGCGAGGAGGGAGACTCGGGGCGGTCGATCTTGACCGCTCTGTTCGCCGTTCGGCGCGCGCATGTCGCTGAGCGGGACACTCAAGCGAATGGCGACCTGATCGATGGCTTTCGCCTGATGGAGAGGCGGCACTGCGACCGCATGCGCCGCGCAGCAATGCTGTTGCGACTGCGTGGGCGTCATTGGCGAGCCCGGCTGTTCGTCGGCAGAACCGGCGGCATAGCCGAGGTCTGCAATGTTATAAGATACGACGCTGCCGCCATGGCAGGGATCGGGCGAGAAAGACTGCTCGACCATGACGAAAGCGACGAGCGCAACGCAAAGCGTCGCGATCCAGCGCCTCCAATCGGTCCAAGCCATTGCTTTCAAGTGCTCATTCCCAAGCACGTCGCCACAGATTCGCGGCGCGCCTGCCTATATACAGACCATGACCCGCTGAGAAATAGTAAAGACATGATGACGTCGACCCGCCTAGTCAGGCTAGGGTGACGGTGTCGCACCGAAAGTGCGGTTGCTACGCGCATCGAATGTGACGGAAGCCTCATCATATATTTTCATCGCAAGTCCGGTGTTTCATGTCCTTGAGATTTTCCCAGTGCTCAGGGGGTTGATCCTCTAGTCACTAGAGTCACGCCGCTTCTCTGAAAGGGCGCGAACAATGCCTCGGACAGCAGGGCTGGTTCTCATTTTCGGCGTGATCGGGCTCGATCTCGCAACCAAGGCCTGGGCGCGCGCAGAACTAACGTTCGGCGAGCCGAATCAGGTGCTGCCCCTCTTGGATCTAACTCTCAGTTTTAACCGGGGCGTTGCATTCGGTTTGATGAGAGCCGCAGGCGGCCTTGTTGTATTGCTTGTCACTGCCGCGATCAGCCTCGTATTCGGGCTCTGGTTTTGGCGCGAGCCGCGCCCGTGCACGCAGCTTGGGCTGGCGCTCGTCTTAGGCGGGGCGCTCGGCAATTTTGTCGATCGCCTGACGCGCGGCGAAGTCACCGATTTTCTCGACGTGCATGCCTTGGGGCATCATTGGCCAGCGTTCAATTTGGCCGACACGGCGATCACATGCGGCGCCGTGGTGTTGGTCATCGACATGTTGCGCGTTCGCAAGGAGGCGCGTCCATGAGCAACGATGCTGCTTTCACGCCGGCTGCAGGTCGCGCCGAGTGGACGCCCTTCTATGATTTCGCCATCGCGCTCTTGACGCGCGAGCGCCGCTGGCGCGGCGGTTTGTTACGCCAAACCGCGCCTGCATCTGGCGATCGTATCTTGGACGTCGGATGTGGCACGGGCACTTTCGCTGTGATGTTAACGAAGGCCGCCCCGCACGCGCACGTCGCAGGCCTCGATCCTGACCCTGAGGTGCTCATGCGTGCGCGCGCCAAGGGCGCAAAGGCCGATGCGGAAGTCGCCTTTCGGCAAGGCTTCGCGCGTGATGCGGACGCAGAGGCCGCGCGCTTCACCAAGGTCGTCTCAAGTTTGGTGTTCCATCAGGTTCCATTGGAGGAAAAACGCGCGGGCCTCGCTGCGATTTGGCGCGCGCTCGTTCCAGGCGGGTCGCTACATGTCGCCGACTACGGATTGCAGCGCACGTCGCTAATGCGCGCCGCGTTCCGCCAGGTGCAGCTGCTCGACGGTTTCGACAACACCGAGCCCAACGCACGCGGCGTCCTACCTGAACTGATGCGCGATGTTGGGTTTGTCTCGGTTCTGGAAACGGAAGTCATCGCCACGCTCACGGGCTCCATATCGCTTTACCAGGCCCTTAAACCGCAAGCCGTGCCCAACGAATGAGGAGCTCATTGTGAGCGATGAAAGCTACGAGGCGGTGACTCGCGAGCAGCGGCGGACGCTGTGGATCGTGCTTGGCCTCAACCTGTTGCTTGTTGTTGTGATGGGCGGAGCGGGCCTTGCGTCGGACTCCAGCGCTTTGATCGCCAACGCGCTCGACAACGCTTCTGACGCGGCCGTCTACGCGCTCAGTTTATTCGCGGTTGGCCGCGCTCTTAACTGGAAGCGCGGCGCTGCAGGCGCGTCCGGCATCCTGTTGATCCTCTTTGGCCTTGGCGTCGTCGCCGACACCGTGCGGAGATTTCTGACGGGATCTGAGCCGATTGGCGCGACGATGATGGTCGTCGCCGTGTTTGCGGGCGCCATTAATCTTTTGTGCGTGTGGCTGCTCGGTCGTCTGAAGAAGAAAGAAGTGCATCTGCGCGCTGCCGAGACCTTCAGTTTCAACGACTTCATCTCCAATGGCGGCGTGCTGGTGGCGGGCGCGGTGGTGGCGTGGACCGGGGAGCGCTGGCCCGATCTTGTCGTCGGGCTAATGGTCGCGCTCGTCGCTATTAAAGGCGGCCTCGATATCATCGGCGACGCGCGGCGCACGAAGGACGAGGGCTGAATGCACGGAGTTTCGAACACAATAGGCGCTAGTCAGGTGATGGATCAGAAATGAGTGAGCGATCAAGCAAGTTCAGTTCGGAGCAATGGGGCATCGTCCGTGGCTCGGTGCTCGCGCTCGCATTGGCCGGCGCAATTCTCGCCGCGGCGCACTTTTGGATTCCGCCGCACTTCTTCGGCTTGAGTGAGGACATGGACTTCGGCGAGCGAATGACGTTCGTGCTGAAAGCCGATCTTCTGCTCTTTCTCTGGCTCGCGGGATGCGTGCGTGCGGTCAGCAGCGGACGCTTTTCTTCGCCTGCCGATATCCGGGGATCAGCGTTTGGCGCTCCCAGCCCTGCGATCGCCGTTCGCGCCGCCGTGTTGCAGAACTCTCTGGAACAAACCGTGCTGTTCTTCCCTGCGACGCTCATTCTCGCAGCGTTGATGCGGGGTTCTGAATTGGTGCTCGCGCCGTTTCTGGTCGGGCTCTTTCTCCTTGGGCGCGTGAGCTTTGCGATCGGATACGCGACGGGCGCTTCTGGCAGGGCCTTCGGCATGGCGCTAACGGCCGGGCCCATCATCGTGAGCTATGGCATGGCGCTGTGGTTGATTGCAGTGGGACGCTAGCGAGCCCCTTGATCCTCTAGTGGGTCGAGCATGTAACACGAACGAAATCGCAAGGTACGCATACTCATGGCGGTAACAAATTTGCCAGCAGGCGACGTCGGAGCCGTCCGGCGTTTCAAAGTTACGGGCCTCGACTGCCAGAACGAGGTGCGTGCGCTCAAAGCCGTAGTGGGACCGCTCGCCGGCGGCGAAGACAAGCTATCGTTCGATACTCAAGCTGGTTGGATGGACCTCGCATCTGACGTAACCGCGTCGGACCGTGCAATCGAAGCCGCGGTTGCGAGCACCGGCATGAGTGCGGCCTTATGGCCTCGGGAGGAGGCGGCGGCTTGCGCCAGTTGCGTGGGAGGCGAGGCGATCACGGCGGGCGCGCCGGCCAGCACGCCCGGAACGGTGGTTCTCAAAATTCATGGCATGGATTGCGGTGACGAAGTCGCGACGCTGAAGCGCGAACTCGCAAGCGTCGTCGCGGAAGAGAGGCTTTCCTTCGATCTTATCAATGGACGTATGTCCGTTGCAGGGTTTCCGGACAAAGATCTGGTGGAGCGGATCGAGCGTGCGGTCGCAGGCGCAGGTATGAGCGCCGAAGTGTGGAGCGAGGGCGTCGTTGGCGCCGGCGCGGCGGCCGAAGCGCGCCGGCGCAAGACCCAGTCGATGCTGACTGCGGTAAGCGGCGTGCTGACGGCGATCGGTCTCGCCATTCACACCTATGTCGCTGGCGATCTTGTCTCTGCTTTGAGTGAGATGCCCGGCGTGTCGGCGCCGCCGCCATTGCTGGCTATTATGGCATACGCTGGCGCCATTCTCTGCGGCGCGCGCTACGTTGCCCCTAAGGCCATGCTCGCGGCGCGCAGGCTACGCCCCGACATGAACCTCCTCATGATCATTGCCGTCGCTGGCGCGGTCGCCATCGGCCAGTGGTTCGAGGCGGCGACCGTTTCGTTCTTGTTCGCGCTCGCCTTGGCGCTGGAGGCGTGGAGTCTCGGCCGCGCGCGCCGCGCGGTTGCGGCTTTGATGGAGCTTGCGCCTGATATCGCGACGGTGAAGGACGCTGGCGGCGCCGAACGTGAAATTGCAGCGAACGAGGTGCCTCTCGGCGCGCACATCATCGTGCGGCCAGGTGAGCGCGTGCCGCTCGACGGACGCGTCATCGCCGGCGAAAGCGAAGTGAATCAGGCGCCCATCACGGGCGAAAGCGTTCCGGTCCCGGTCTCGTCAGGTGTCGTTGTCTATGCCGGCACCATCAACGGCGAGGGCGCGCTCGAAGTTGAGACGACGAAATCCGCTAGCGACACCACGCTCGCGCGCATCATTCGCATGGTCGGTTCCGCGCACAGCCGGCGCGCACCCACCGAGCAATGGGTTGAAAGCTTTGCGCGCATCTACACTCCAATCGTCATGGGGCTCGCGGTCCTGGTGCTGCTCGTCCCGCCGCTGCTATTCAATGGCGCTTGGGACGTATGGTTCTATCGCGCCTTGGTGCTGCTTGTGATCGCCTGCCCATGCGCGCTCGTGATCTCTACGCCCGTAAGCGTTGTCGCCGCGTTGGCCGGCGCGGCCAAGCAGGGCGTTCTTATCAAGGGCGGCGTGCATTTGGAGACGCCCGCAAAGATCCGCGCGATCGCCATGGATAAGACTGGGACGCTCACTGAGGGACGCCCCCATGTCGTCGAGATCGCCGTCTTTCAAGGACGCAGTTCGGAGGCGCTGCTTGGCCTAGCGGCTTCGCTAGAGGCGCGTAGCGAGCATCCGCTCGCGAAAGCAATCCTGGCCAAGGCGGCCGAGCAGGGCGTTAAATTTTCTCCCGGCGAGGGCGTACAGGCGATGCGCGGAAAGGGTCTGATTGGCCGCGTCGGAGACAGCAACGCCTGGCTGGGTTCGCGCGCCTTCCTAGAAGAGCGCGCGACATCTACAAACCATGCAGACGTGTTGGCGCGCGCGGACGCGATCGCTGGAGCGGGACGGACTGTGGTCGCAGTCGGCGACGCAGATTGTGTCTGGGGCTTGATAGCGGTCGCCGATGCGGTGCGACCCGAAGCTAAAAAGATTGTTGCCGATCTGCACTCCGCCGGCATTGAGCGCGTCGTCATGCTGACGGGCGACAACAGAGCAACAGCCGAGCGTATCGCCCGCGAAACCGGCGTCGACGAGGTTCACGCTGAGCTTTTGCCCGATGGTAAGGTTGCTGCAGTGGCAGCGCTTGTCGAACGCTATGGAGCGGTGGCGATGATCGGCGATGGCGTCAATGACGCCCCGGCCATGGCGCGCGCAAATGTAGGCGTCGCCATGGGCGCGATCGGTTCTGATGCTGCAATCGAGACCGCCGATATTGCGCTCATGCAAGACGATCTCTCGCGCTTGCCGTGGCTGATCCGTCATTCGAGGGCGACGCTCGGGGTCATCCGCCAGAACATCGCGTTCTCAATCGCGGTGAAAGGCGTATTCACGATTTTGACTGTGATGGGCGCGGCTTCGCTTTGGGGCGCGATTGCAGCAGATGTCGGCGCCTCTCTTCTAGTCGTGTTGAACGGTCTCCGGCTCCTCAATCGCGAGCAATCATAAGCGGCGCAATTTGCATCAAAGATTGCGGTTCATCGGGCGAGGCCATCCTGCGTCAGATTTTTGCGGGCAGCGCCGCCTGCCTGCCGCTCAGATAAAAGCCGACAATGATGACGCCCAATGTCAGAGCCTGCGTGGCGAAGCCTTCCCAAGTCGGAAAGAGGCCAAGCAATTCGACGCGTGGCAGCGCGGCAAGCGGATGGATGTCTACGAGCCCCGCTTCCTGCAAGCCGGCGACGCCTTTGCCCGCAAGGACGACGGCGAGCACTGCAATCAGCATCGCGCTATAAGAAAAGAACTGGGCGATCGGCAAACGCTTACTGTAGCTGAGCAAAGCCCAGCCGATGACCGCCAACGCCAATGCGGCGGTGGCCGCGCCGGCGATAATCGCCAGATGCGCGCCTTGGCTCCACAGCGCGATATAGAACAAGATCGTCTCGAAGACCTCGCGATAGACTACGACAAAAGCCAGCGCGAACAGGAACCAGGCTGAACCCTTGGAGAGCGCTTTCGACAGCTTTTCGTGGATGTAGGCCTGCCAGGCTTTCGACTGACCTTTGCCATGCATCCATATGCCGACCGAGATCAGCACGATCGCTGCGAGCAACGAGCCGAAACCTTCGGTCAATTCGCGGCTCGCTCCGCTGATCGAGATCAGGCTGGTCGCCGCCGCCCATGTCAGGACGCCGGCCGCGAGCGCGGCGATCCATCCGCCATGAACATAGGGCAGAACATCGCGCCGTTCCGCTTTTCCCAGGAATGCGATCATAGCGATGACGATCAACATCGCTTCGAGACCTTCGCGCAGCAGAATGGTGAAGGCGCCGGCAAAACTCGAAGTCGCGCTTGCCTGCTGGGGAGATAATACGCGCTCGGCGGCGTCGAACAGGGCGCCGATACGCTCGGCTTGCGCGCGCACATCTGTTGCGGGCGCGCCGGCAGATATGCTGGCGCGCAACGAGCCCATTGCTTGCTCGACGCGCGCCAGCAAGGCGCTGTCGCGCGCGGTGAGGATTGGTTCGACAGGTTCAAACCCATCGAGATAGGCCGCGAGCGCCAGTTCCTGTGCGCCGCGTTGGTCTCCCGCATCGTATCGCGCCACGCTTTGTGCAAGTTTTGCTCGCGCAATGTCGAGCGTGTTGCCGCGCTGTGAAACCGCTTCAGGGTGGTGACGCAGATAAGCGACGATCCGTGCGGCGTTCGGTTCGCCAATTTGGGCGGCGAGCGCTTCCGGCGTTGTCTGGACAAGCGCCTGCAGGTTCGGGACGCGATCACGCATCTGCCGATCTTCCGTCCACAAGCGCCTGCCTTGTTCGGCATCATCGAACGCAAAGCCGCCAACGTAAAAGGCGAGCGCCCAGCGATCATCGGACGAGAGATGAGCGAAACTCGCCATCGCCGTGCCGTCCAGACCCTGACCGATTACTTGATAGAGGCCAAAGATGCTGCGCTGGCGGGCGCGTTCGAGATCCGCAAACGCTACCGGGGGCGGAGATAACCCTCGCGCATTAGGTCCGTCGCCGTGGCCCGCGGCGCCGTGGCAACTCGCGCATTGCTCAGCGTAGAGCGCCGCGCCGCGTGACATATCCGGCGGCGCGGAAGGGGCGAGCGGCGTGGGATAGGCGGCGAGGAGATCGCGCGCCAGCAGATGCGCCCGATCTGCTACCTCCTGCGGCGCGGCCTTGCGTCCGATGGCGGCGACCAGTTGGTCTGCCTGCAAGATGAGGGCGGGCTGGGTCGGCGTCGGCGGCAGGGCCGCCAGACGCTCGCGGACCGAGGCCGAAAATTCCCGCATTTCGGCGTACTCGGCCGCGTTCACCACCGCGCCGTCGGCGACGGCGCCAGAATAATCGACCGCAAGATAGTCCAGCAGCCGCCAAGCGACCTGCGCGGGCGGCGTTGTTTCCTGGGCGAAGCTAGGTGCAGAAAACAGCGTGGCGGCGAATGCGAAGGCAACCACCAGAAGCCGAGAACGGTACGACATTTTTTGCGGTCTTTTCGATAAAATGCTATTGCGTATCAGTCGCGTGCTTCGCCTGCAAACGGCCGAGAACGCGCGGTCGGAGTGGGTCACTCAGCTCCGACGTCCGATGGGGCTCGAATACGGGCGGTGAATAGCTTACATTCTCTAGTCGCTAGAGGATCAATAGGAAAAAATGCAGGCTATCGGCGAAGCCGCCAAGCGCACCGGACTAAAGGTCCCGACCATTCGCTTTTACGAGCAAGAGGGGCTCATTCGTGCGCCCGGGCGCACCAATAGCGGACGCCGGCTCTATGCCGACGCGGACATCCAGCGTCTCGCCTTCATCAAGCACGCGCGCGTTCTGGGGTTTGAACTCGACGACATACGCTCGTTGCTGGATCTGACTGACAATCCGAACCGTCCCTGCGACGAGGCCGACCGTATTGCACGCAAGCATCTGGCGGAGGTCGAGCAACGCCTTGCGCAGCTGGTTGCCCTGAAGACTGAACTGAACCGGATTGTCAGGTCATGCGCCGGCCGGAACGCCGCGCAATGCCGCGTAATCGAGGCGCTGGCCGATCATCGCAGCGTAGAGAAGGAATCAGTTCAGCCTCCGCCACAGCGGGCGCGCGTCAAACCTGCGCGCGTGACGAGGCGGCGAAAATAAACCGTCAGGCTCGTGCGAACTCCAACTTCGTCTCCCGATGACCCTGTCGAAGCCCTGTGTTCGACCCGCGCCGGAGGCGTGCGGTTCGCCGGCGAGCAAAGACGAAGCCCTGCGTCCCGACACTATCAAAGCGCCATCGCGCGCAGGCGGCGTCAGGGTGAAAAGCGAAGCGCGCCTTGACGCCGCCGAGCACGATGGCATTTGGCCTTAGGGTTCAGCGCAAGCGAAAATGCGTGTAGAACTTTGCGTCGATCCAACGTGTGGAGCGCCGTTTTGCAGTCATCCGCGAACATTCGCTGGCAAGCGGAAACGCGCGACGGAGAAAATGTCGGTGGTTTCTTGGGCCTCACTCCGAAAACCGCGTAAGAACAGTGTGATATGCCGCTGCATAACAATCGAGTGGGAGTGAGGGGTCTGCACTAGGCGTACCTGATCAAGACTCGCTTCGGTCGCCTGGACGCTAGAAACGGCCCCGCAAGTCGATGCTGAAGATCGGACCGATGGCGCGGTCGCGACGTTCGTAATAGTCGATCGGGTCGGTGCGTCGGTCTACGTGCACCGTGCGGAACTGGAAACTCTCACCATTGAAGAAGTTGGCGACGCTGAAACGCGCGGTGAGGCCGAAGAGGTCCTTGTGCTCCACGAACGCGCTGCCGAAGATCGGTATTTCATACTGGTGAAAAATCTCGGTGAGCCGGAACGACGGTGAGTATTCCTGATGGCTCAGCGTCGTGCCCCAGGCCCATTGGGTCTCCGGGGTATCGTGGCGCAATGAGATTTGCGCGAAGCGCAGCAGGCTGTTGCTGATCTCACGCTGCTCGCCGGTCAGCGGATCGTCGACTTGGCTCGCTTGCAGTTGCAGCCTTGTATCGAGGCGGACGCCTTCGAGCCCAGCGGGATCGAGATTGGTGGTGGCGCGCCACTCGATGCCGTAGCGCACGGCTTGATCGAGGTTGCCGACGGAATCCTCCGTGGCGCTGATGGGGATGATGTCGACGATGTCTTCAATCGCCGCGCCATACACACGCAACGTGGCATTGCCCCACGCGCCCATTTCGTGCGCCGCTTCGAGTTCGATTTCCCAGCTCTGCGGCGGCACAAGGTCCGCGTTCGCGCCGAACGTCGTGCCGTTGTTGAGATCGACGGAGGCGAGGAAGTCCGCAAAGTTGAGCTGACCTACACGGCGCTGAAGGCGCAGGTTCACGCGCGTTTCGTCTTCTGGTTGCCACACCAGGCTGACCTGGCCTTTGGGCCGCCAGAACGTGCGGGTAAGGCCATTGGCGCCAATTTGCGCGAGTTCCGAATACTCACCTCCCGCGCTCATCTGCATCGTGAGGCGGCGGTTGAGCGGGCGGCCGTAGGTCGCGAGCAGCTCATATCGGTTTTCTTCAACTTCGGCGGTTGCGCCGGGGAAGGGCACTTCCACTTCGCCGCCAGAGGGCTGCAATGAGTAGAGGTGGGTGGTGCTGTCGAGCAGATTGTACGCGGCTTCGAGCGCGACTTGCCAATCGGCGGGCTCGCTGCGCCAGGCGTATTCCGCGCGCAGCACGCGCTCGCTTTCAACACTGTCTTGTGTGATGCGATCGCCGGTGGTTGGATCGCCGTTGGCGTAGGCGAGGCGTACGATCGTCTCGGCTTCATTGCTTTCGCTGCGGTCGAGGCCGATCAGTTTTAGGCGGCCTATGCCGAAGCCGAACTCGTAATCGCCGCCGACTTCGTAGTCCCAGCCATCTTCGGTGACAGTGACGCGGCGATCGCGGTCGATCAGGCCGGGGCCCGTCCAGATGCCGTCTTCTTCGAACGCGTAGAGGTTTTGGCGGAACGCGGCGTTGAGGTTGCCGACGGAATCGCTGGGTCCGTCAAAAACAAACCGCCCGCTGACGCGCGGGCGGTTGTATTCGCCGGTCCAGATATCGTGACGGCGCTCAATGTGAGCGCCGCCGGGGGAAATGAGGTTCGTGTCGCCGCCTGCGCCGCTGTGGCTGGCTTGGTTGTCAAGCGCGAGCGTGTATTGCACGGGTCCGGCTTGACCGCTGACCGAAAGTTCAAAGCGCGTAAGCAGCGGGTCGGTGAAGAGCTGACGGAATTCCGGACGATAGGCGTATGCGCCGCGCACTTGCGACGCGCGTGAGACGACATTCGCCACTTGGCCGCTGAGGCCGGCAATGTTGAGCGTCGCGCCGTCACGGATTTCGATGCGGATCACATCGGCGGCCGGAATGCGGCGCAGTTGTGTGAGGATGTCCTCGCTCTTGTTGGAAATCCGCTGGCCGTTAAGCAGCACGTTGCCGGTGGCCTGGCCAAGGCCGCGTTCAGTGCTCGCTTGCCGGATGGTGAAGCCGGGCGCCTGGTTCAGCATGTCGAGCGCGTTTTGCGGAGCGTAGCGTGCGAAGTCGGCGGCTTCGTAGGTCCGGTCTTCGGTCGTTGGCGCCGAGGTCTGCGCCGCGGCGGCGGGGACCAGCGCCAATGCGCACGCAAGCACCCACGGACTGGCCGACAGCGCGCGCGTGAGGAATGAGGGCCGCTTTGGCGCCCGGCTTGGGAAGATCATCATACTTCCTTAGATGCAGCTACGCCGCGATTCAGTTGCGTCCACGGGTTCGGCTTCGCTCCATGTCCCGGGCGTAGTCCGGCGTTACACCGGCAATGCGCAGCGAAACGAGCTGGTCGGCGCTGAGATTGGGATAGCCGGCCGCGGAAATGCGACGAATGAAGTCAGGTGTCACCTCGTGAATGCGGAAGGCGACCAGCGTATCAATCGGCAGATCGCGATACCCGACTTGTTCCATGGAGTGGATGTAGTCCGGCGTGACGTCGTGGATGCGCATTGCAACGTACTCGTCACCGCTTTCGTTGAAGCCTAAGCCGCGCATCTCGCGTACGTAGTCCGGCGTCACGTCATGGATTCGCATGGCCACGTATTCATCGGCGCTTTCGTTGAAGCCCAAGCTACGCATGTCCCGTACAAATTCGGGCGTGATATCGTGAATGCGCATGGCGACGTATTCTTCGGCCGACGCGTTGGTGAAGCCAATGGCGCGCATCTCACCCACGAATTCGGGCGTCACATCATGGATGCGCATGCCCAGCACATCGTCAGCCGCCAGATTCGTGAACCCGGCGCCGAGTCGGGCGAGGCCGGCGATGTACTCAGGTGTCACATCGTGGATGCGGAAACCGATCAGCTCATCGAGATCGTCGAGCCGATAGCCCGCCCGCGCCAAATCTGCAGCGTATTCGCCGTCGAGGTCGTGGATGGCGATGGCGACGACGGTATCGAGGTCGCGCGTCGGGTAGCCTAATCGCGAGAGGTCATCGAGGGTCGTTACGTCAAAATCCGTCTGCGCAATGACGAACAATTCCTGTTCGCTTGGGCGTTCGGTTCCGCGGCGCGTTAGCTCAGCCGCGAATTGCTCGTCGCCGTCGAAACTGCAGGCGCCAGCGCCAGCGCCCGCGCCAGCGAAACCCGCGCAGCTCAGGACACCGGCGGCGTGCGTGCGGGTGAAGCGCACAGCCGCTGGCGGATCGCGCCGAAGATCGGCCGCCGTGACGCCGTTGAGCGAGCTCCAGCTTTGCGGACCGGACATCTGCCAATGCCCACGACGGCTGGACGTGAGGCTGAGTTGGGCCTGGCCATCGTTCTCGCGTTCGGTGAGCGTGAACTGGAGTTCCCCAACCGGCTCATTGTCCGAAACGCGGGCCAACGTGGCGCCCGGCGCGAACAGCGCGGCGACGGACAGCGAAAGCAGCAGCGGTTTCAACATGACGTTTCTCCAAATTCTAGGCGTGCGTCCTCGATCTCCGTGCGTGGAGGACGGCAAGAGCGGTTGCGACGATCAGTTGGACGAACGAGGAATGGGCGGAGGTGGGGCCGGCGACGGACCAGCGCGCCCAATGGTTCGGGCGCCGTCACGCCGGTCGATGCGCAGTCCGACGGATTCCATGCTGCGTATGTATTGCGCATCGATGCCCGCAACCCGCAGCGCGATCAGATCGTTCGCGGCCAGATCGGCATATCCTGCCGTGGCGAGCTCGCGGATGAACGCTGGCGAAATCTCGTGCGCGGCGAACGCCTTCAATTCGTCAATGTCGAGATTGCGATAACCGGCGTCGCTCAAGCTGCGGATGTATTGCGGCGTCACGCCAAGCGCGGCGAGGGCGACGATGTCGTCCAGGGGCAGCTGGCGAACATTGGCGATCTCGCGCTCCATGTTATCCAGCCATTGTGGTGTGATGTCGAAGGTGCGCAATTGCGCCAGCGCTTGTGGCGAGAGGCGCCCATCGCGCATGTAGGTGCGCCCGCCGTCGAGTTCGCCCAGTTCAGGCGGCTCGGGCGGTTCGCTAGCTTCGGCGGGTTCTGGCGGTTCCGCATCTTCCGCAGCCTCGGCATAGCTCGCGTCGAAATCAGTAACATCGACCCCAGACTGATCCAGATCGAAATCGTAGGACGCCAGGTGCGTTTTGACGCCGGGTGCAGCGTGATCGACCGGTGTGAACGCGCCGACGGGCGCGGCGACGCCGAGCGCGACGCCGGCGCAAATGGCGACCCACATGGGCCGCGCAGGATCGCGGCGCGCGTCGCCATTCAGTACGCGTTCCAGTCGGCGACGAAGCGAGTTCTTGCCGGGGGTTACGCCGTGCGCGCAGACGACCGGCGCGCGGCCGGCGCGGGCAAACCCCATCAGCAAGGAGGCGTAATCAGAGCCGCGCACTTCACCGCGCAGCACGACGTCGTCTGCGGCTTCCTCGCGCAATTCATGCGCTTGCCACGCCAGCGCCCACACAATCGGATTGAACCAATAGAGCGCCGTCGCCAGGCGCGCGATGAGCAGGTTCACCCAGTCCATGCGCGCCACGTGCGCCAGCTCGTGCGCGAGAATGGCCTCCGCCTTGTCCGACGCTTTCAGTGCGGTGGGGCTAAGCATGATCGTCGGCCGCAAGAGGCCCCAGCTCACGGGCGCGGCGAGTTGTGGACTGCAAAGCAAAGCGGTGCCCTGCTTCAGGCCCATGCGATGCTGAGTCTCGGCGAGCGCGCAGAGCCAATTGGGTTCGGTGAGCACAGCGGCGTCTCGCTGCAAACGGAAAAGGCGCACGAGGCCGAGTGCGAGCGCGAGTAGCAGTGCCGCCGCGACCGAAGCGTAGACGATGAGCACGATATCGTTAGTGAGCAAACCAACGTCGACGCGGTGTGAGGGAAGCGGCGACGCGGCAACGACATCGCCGGCGCTCATCGGCGCCCCGGTCGCGGCATGCGTGACGCGGCTCCAGGGCCCCGTCATTTCAAGCTTGGGTCCAAGCAACACGATCAGCGGCATCGCCAAGCTCAGCGCGAGGCCGAGATGGGCGATCCACGCGCGCTGCGCGGCGGGAAGGTTGCGCAACGCCATAACCAGCGCGAGCGCCAATGCGCTGACGAGTGCGGATTTGAGGGCGATCTCAAGGATGAGGTCCAACATCAGCGTCCCGCCTTCTTGGCCTCCGCGATCAGCCGCTCGAGTTCTTCGAGGTCCTGATCGGTTAAGGGCCCGTTCATATCCAGCAGCGCGCTCGCCGCGCCGACGGCCGAGCCGTTGAAGAACACGCGCACGACCTGATCGAGCGCGGATTTCGTAGCTTCCGATTGCGGCACTGCAGGCGCGTAGAGATAACCGCGCTCGGAATCCTTGCGGTCCACCATTCCCTTGGCTTCAAGTCGCGAGAGCATGGCGCGGACGGCGGAGGCCGACAGCGCATCAGGCAGCGCCTCGCGCACTTCGGTCACGGTGGCCTCACCGCGCTGATAGAGAATATCGACGATCTGCCGCTCGCGCGGCGCCAGCGCATCCAACATCGGATCGCCCCTCCCCGAGGCTACAAAAGCAGCCTAGCTACAAATGTAGCTCAGTCAAGAGGGCCGTTCTGAACGTCGCGGGCTAGGCCCGTCAGACACCGACGATCAAGCTCACTGTCGTGGTGGCGGAGCCGCCGATGTTCAGCGTTTGGCACGTGCGGGCGCCTTCCACCTGATAATCGCCCGCGTCGCCCTTCACTTGCTTTGCCGCGTCGAGCGCCATGCGGATGCCCGTGGCGCCAACCGGGTGGCCGAGCCCAATGAGGCCGCCCGACGGGTTGATCGGCAGCCTGCCGCCGATTGCGATATCGTCGCTCTCGATCGCCTTCCAGCTTTCGCCAGGCGCTGTGAGGCCAAGATGATCGATGGCCATGTATTCGGTCATGGCGAAGCAATCGTGCGTTTCCACAACATCGACTTCATCGAGCGAAACGCCGGCCCGCGTGCGGGCATCCTCGATAGCGCGGCGAACTTGCGGGAATACGTAAGGCGCATCCACGCTGGCGCGAACCTTCGCTTCGTATGTGATCGGCGCCGAGCGATGACCCCAACCCTTGATGCGCGGCAACGAGTCCAACGGGACACCGCGCGCTTTTGCGTAAGCCGAGGCGCGCTTGGGTGACGCCAGAAACACGATCGCGGCGCCGTCGGTGATCTGGCCGCAATCCATCTTACGGGTGCGCCCTTCAACCACCGGGTTTGCGACGTCGTCGGCGCTGAAGCTCTCTGGCGTGAATGCCCATTTGCGCGTCTGCGCATTCGGATTGCGTTTACCGTTGGCGAAGTTCAGTTCCGAAATCCGCCAGAGATGGCGCTCGTCGATGCCATAGCGGCGGTGATATTCGTCGGCGAGGTCCGAGAATGCGCGCGGCCATGCAAACGGCGTGTCGGTGTATTCATGCCCCGCCCACGCCGCCGCCCCGAGATTTGCCGCCGCTTGCTCGCCAGCCACGTTGCGCATCTGCTCGATGCCAACAATGCAAGCGAGATCGTAGCGCCCCGCCTCAAGCTCGGCCATCGCCGCGAGTATGGCGACACTGCCAGACGCGCACGCCGCTTCATGTCGCATCGTGGGCAGGCCATCAAACTTCGGATGTACGAGCCCAAAAAAGCCGCCCAGCAAACCTTGCCCAGCGAACAGTTCCCCAGCGAAATTTCCGACATGGCCCGTGTCAATGTCTTCCGGCTCAAGATCGACCGCGGCCAATCCTTGTTTCACCGTCTCGGCGAAGGCATCCGCCATCTCCATGCCGCGACGAGACCAATTGTCCGCGAAGTCGCTCTGCCAACCACCGAGAATGTACGTCATCGTTTATCCCGGAACTTTGTAATCGCGAATGAACGCGCGATCGGCCCAGCATGCATGCGTGCCAGAGCAAAGTTTATGTGGCAGCGCGATACGCGCGATCGGCCCGTCGGCGAATTTCTTGCAATCGATCAAGATGCACTCGGAGGTCCCGGTGTTTTCATCGGTGATGAACGAGACGAGGTAGCCGTCGTCTTCGTCCTTGGCGCCTATGCGTGGCGCAAACGGCGCTTCGCTGCCATAGCGGCCAGGCTCAAGGTTCACCTCGTCCCAGCGGCCAGTCTCCATGTCGTGCTTCACGAAGCCGGAGAACAAGAACCAACCCGGTTTCGACTTTGTTGAATAGGCGTAGCGATAGGGCCGGCCCGCGACGCGCTGATTGATGGTGCCGAACTCCAGAATGCGATCGTCCAGGCGTTCTTCCGCTGTCGTGCCGTCCTTCAGATTGAAGCGCCAGCGATGCAACTTCGATCGAAACGCGTGCTCGTCGAGATACGCCATCAGATGCTCATAGCCTGGGAGTGCGTCTGTCGCCTTTTTCGGCGCCGGGTCTTCCTCGAAATAGCCGTCGAGAACGATCTCGTCGCCTTGTTCGTACGCGTTGACCCAATGCAGCACGAAGGTGGGTGCGGCCTCAAACCACCGGATTGGCCCGTCGCCGCGGCGCGGGATAATCGCGAACCGCGAAGGCTTGTCCCAATGCATGCGCACGGCATGAACGTCGCGCTTCAGCAATTCCGGATCCCAGAACAGCGGGAAGTCGTTCAGGATCACGTAGTTCTCGGTGAACGCCATGTCGTGCGGCAGGCGCGGGCCGGGGAGCTCGACAGGACGATAGGTCGTCAGCTTGTTGTCGGCATCGACGACGCCATAATGCATATAAGGTGCGTGGGTCGAATAGTTGAAGAACATCAACTCGCCGGTGCGCTCGTCGACTTTCGGATGCGCCGACACGCCGTCGAGCGGACCCCAATGCGCAACGCCGATCGTATCGAGCGTTTCCGGGTCAACCAGATAGGCTTCGCCGCACTGGTAAAACGTCGAGACGGCTCGGCCCGCATGCACGATCACATCGGTGGAGGAGGAATCCTTCAAGCCGCCGTGCGCGCCAAAGCCCGGCCGCTTCGACACGCCGTGGCGATCCATAAGCCCGCCCCAGAGCGACCCTTGCGCTTCCTGCTCGGCGTGGAAGCCGCGCGTGCGCACGAACCGATTGCGGTAGCTGGCGCGGCCGCCTTTGAAATCGATCTGGTGCAGCATCCCGTCGCCGTCGAAGGGATGAAAAAAGCCCAGCGGCTGGTGAATCTGGTTCTCGGTGTTGCGGATATAGACCCCATCGATGTCCGCCGGGATCGCGCCCTCGATCACGTCGAGATCAAACGCGTCCACCTCTTCGTGCAGCGGTGTCCACGCGCCGTTGAGGTAGGGGTGGTTGCTGGGCTTCAGCGTCGTGCGGATCGGATCAAGCCGTTGAACTTTCATATCGCGAGAGTGCGCCGGCCGCGCGCGTCCATCAAGGCGTGCCGCAGCGTTAGCATTTGATACGAGGAACGCGCCAACGCCGCCCGCGTTGTTGCCACGGTGGGAGCGAATTTTGTATTTGCGAGGAATTCTCAAATGGCGCGCAAGGCCAATGGCGACACCCCAAACGCGATCGAACTTTTGAAGGCCGACCATCGCTTGGTCGAGGAGCTTTTCGAGAAATACGAGGCAGCGAGCGGCAAGGCCGCGAAGAAAAAGCTGGCGGAGCAGATCTGCATGGAACTCTCGGTTCACGCCACGATCGAAGAGGAAATCTTGTACCCAGCCTGCAAGGGCGAGGTGGAAGAAGAAATGCTGGACGAAGCGCATGTTGAGCACGACGGCGCCAAGATGCTGATTGCCGAACTCTTGGCCGGTTCGCCCGACGACGATTTCTACGATGCCAAAGTCAAGGTGTTGAGCGAAGAGATCAAGCATCACGTCAAGGAAGAGGAGATGCGGGATGGCTTGTTCGCTCAAGCCAAAAAGGCCGGCCTTGACCTTGATGAGCTGGGCGCCCAGCTGGCGGCGCGAAAGCAGGAGCTGACGAAGCAATTCAAGCGCACTGGGATCCCAACTCCGGTTACGCGCTCGATGAATGGCGCCGAGGTAAAAATCGGCCAGCCGTTCGCGTAACGCAGAGGCCAAGTGCAGAGCGGCCGGGCGGGAACATCTCGCCTGGCCGTTGTGAATCTGCGGCCGTCGCGCAAAGCTCTCGCGTCAAATACGGAGTTTGTGATGGCGGCGAACAAAAATGGTCTGGGCGCGGTGTTCGCGAAATTCGCGGGCGCCACGTCGAAGGTGGCCGGCAAGCCTTACGTGTTCATAGGTTGCGTCGTCATCGTTTTAATATGGGCGCTAGCCGGCCCCGCCGCCGGCTTTTCAGACACCTGGCAGCTGATCATTAATACCTCGACGACGATCATCACCTTCCTCATGGTGTTCTTGATCCAAAACACCCAGAACCGCGACAACGCCGCCATTCAGGCCAAACTCGACGAACTCATTCGCGTTGGCGATTCGGACAATAAATTCATTGGCATCGAACATCTGAGCGACGAAGAGCTTGAAGGCATCCTCAAGGATGTTGAGCAATACGCGCAAAATCTGCATCAGGAATTGCGCCAACGTGGCGAGCGTTGACGAGGCGAGGCGGCGATGGCGAAGAGCTTGACCATCTACGGTATTAAGAATTGCGACACGATGAAGAAGGCCCGCGCCTGGCTCGACCAGCACGGCGCCGCCTACACCTTTCACGACTACAAGGCCGAAGGCGTTGCGAAGACCAAGCTTGATGCGTGGTCCAAGGAGGTGGGCTGGGAGGTGCTTCTCAACCGCGCCGGCACGACGTTCCGCGCGCTGCCTGACGCTGACAAAGCCGGTCTCACTGAGAAGAAGGCGATCGCGCTCATGCTTGCCCAGCCGTCCATGATCAAGCGGCCCGTGCTCGAAGGCGGCAGCAAGCTTTTGGTAGGATTCAAGCCCGACGCCTATGCCGATGCGTTGAACCGCTGACATCCGCGCATGGCTAACGAAAGCTTGCAGCAATTACCGCAAAAATTATTGCTGAACAACACGATAGGGCTGATCGCGCTTAACTCTATTTTCAACCAGACACGTCATTTGTCTTGGCTTCGCGCTCGCTCTCGAAGGCGGCGTGGGTATGTGGGGTGGAGCGGATGACGCCATAAGGCGCGACGTTCCCGGTAGAAAACCAAGGGAAGTGTCATGGCGTTCACAGATTCAGAAATCGCGGAAGCGCATCAAGCGGTGCGTGAAGCGGGCCTCGGCGAAGATCTCTACAAGCTGGGCTTGATCTACTCGACCGGCGAAAGCGTTGACCTGGTGCAGGCGCACATGTGGTTCAACTTGGCGGCCGCGCGTGGGTCACAAGGCGCGAAAGAGTGCCGTCGCGAACTGGCGATGCAGCTCAGCGGTTCGGAAATCGCTCAAGCGCAAAAGCTGGCCCGCGAGTGGATCAGCACCCGCCATCACTAATGCGGTGCGATTTAGTTCCGGCTGTCGCCGCGCAGATCGTAGTAAAAGCTGAACTGGATGGGCAACGCGTCGCGGACGTATTGCTGCATGAACAGGTTCACTTGGGCGATGCCGGAACGCGGCACGTAAACGACGTCGTAGCGCTGCAACGGCTGCGCGTTCGGAAAGCCGGCGCGCATCGCGCGCGGTGAGAGATCGACTTCACTGACCGTGGATTGGCCGCTGGCGCGCGACAGCACCAGCACGTCGCTGCGGCGGGCGCTGGTGAGAAATCCACCGGCGAGGGCGACGGCCTGAAACGCGTCGATATTGGCCGGCATCTCATAAATGCCTGGCCGCGCGACCTCGCCGCCAACGAAAACTTGCCGCGAGGAAAAACTCTTCGGCGTGACGCTAAGCTCTGGCGCGCGCAATTGCGCCGAGTACGCCGCGATCAACGCATCGTGCAAATCGGCAGCGGAACGATCTGCCGCTTGCACCGGTGCGATCAACGGCAGCGCAATGCGCCCATCTGGCCCGACGGTGACCGTTCGGCTTAGTTCCGGCGCCGAAAAAACAATCACCTCGATTTCATCGCCCGGGAAGAAGCGATAGGTCGGCGTTTCAGGGGCATAGGTCATCGCCGCCGGCGCCGTTTGGGCGTTGGCGGGGATTTGCGCGGTGGCGGCGCAGCCGGCAAAGCCCGCCGCGATCATCACCGCGAAAAGGCCGATCGCACTCCGCATCGAAAGCTCCACGCTTTGTTAGGCCGCGCGCGCGATCACGCGCACGCACGAACGCAGCCTGCGGGGAAGAGGGTGAACGATCATTTACCAAATCGCAGCGAAACTGCGGTTCACTCTCGCGCGGGAGGCCCGATGGGCTCGTCGGAAGCAAAAACAGGGCCGGCCTTTTCGGGTTGGTCCAATACAACGCGGCCAAGCTTTGCCGATGCGATCGCCATGCTGTGGGCGGAGCGCGCCTGGGTGATCGGCGTCGGCGCGATGATCTGCGCCATTGGCCTTGCTGTGGCGCTGCTGCTGCCGCGCACATACACCGCGCGAACCGAGCTGCTGGTGCGGTTGGGCCAGGAATACGTCTACCAGCCAACCATTGGCGGCGCTGGCGCGCAGGGCGCGGCGCCGGAGATTCAGTCGGTGGTCAACGCGGAAATGCGCATGATCGGGTCTGGCGCCGTCGTGCGCCGCACGATCGGTGCGGTCGGCCTCGCGACGCTTTATCCGAGCATAGCGGCCTCTCCCGGAGGCGCTGCGCGCAAATTGGCCGACGCAGAGCGTGCGTTCGCCGAACATCTGACGATCGAAACCGCGCCGCAGACGCCGGCGATTGGCTTGTCTTTCGCACACGAAAATCCTGAAATCGCCGCGCGGGCGCTCAATGCCCTGGTGGATCAATACCTCGCCTATCGCCGCACCGTGCTTGCGGGCGGCGAAGGCGCGGCGCTCGCTGCGCAGAGCACCGAGGTCAACACCCGCGCCGCCGCCGCGAGCGTGTCATTGGCCGCCTTCCTCAGCGAGCACGAGATCGGTGACTTTGACGCCGAACTCAACGCACTGGCTGCACGCTCCGCCGATACCGAAACCCAATTGTTCGACGCCGCCGCCCGTCGTGGCGAAGCGGAGGCGCGCGCGGCCTCCCTTCGCGCCCGCTTCACTGCCGAGCCCGAGGAAATTTCGCTCTATTCGGAGAGTGACGCCCGCCGTGAGTTGGTGCAGGCGCAGGTGGAGCGTGAGCAATTGCTGTCACGTTACCAAGATGACGCCCCGCCTGTGCGCGAGGTCGATCGCCGCATCGCGCAGCTGACCAATTTCCTTGCGGGCGGCGATCCGGCCAGCGTCACGCGCCGCGGGGCCAATCCCGTTCGACAGGATCTGGCCAGCCAAATGTATGCGGCCGACGCGGAAGCGCGCGCGCAACGAGGCCGCGAAACAGCTCTCACGCGCCAGCGCAACGAACTGCGCGAGCGCTTGAGCGCGCTACGGGTGATCGAGCCGGAATTCCGCCAATTGCTGCGCGAACGCACGATCCTCGAAACCAATGCGCAAAGTTTTGCGACGCGCGCGGAGGAAGCGCGGTCGTTTAGCGAATTGCTGGGCCGTTCCACCGACAACATCTCGCTTGTGGAGCGTGCAGCGGTTCCCACTCAAGCCAAGAGCCTGCGCCTCGCCATCGCCTTGATCACATTGCTGATCGCAGGTGTGGTCGCGATCGCGGTGGGATTGGTGCGCGGCCTGCTGCGGCGCGGTTTCCCGACGCCGCAAGCCGCCTCGCGCGCGCTTGAGGCGCCTGTGCTGGCGGTCGTGCCGCGCGCGGCACACGCCGCACCGCAAATGGCAAAGCAATCGCCACCGCCGGCGAACGATGTGGCGCCGCGCCAACTGAAGACGAAGCTCAAACTGGTCGAAGGCGCCAAGCCATGAGCGGCGAAATCTCGCTCGACGGCGTGTTTGCAGCGCTCCATGTGCAGCCGTTGAAAAGCGCAGGTCCAGGCCGATGCGTGATGTTCGTCAGCGCAAGCAAGGGCGATGGCGTCACGACCATTTCACGCGCTGCAGCCGTCGCCGCTGGCTCGGAAGGCACGGCCTACGCCATTGACCTCGAATTGCGGCGCAACGCGCTGGCGAAATCCTTCAAAGACGCGGGCGAGGGCCTCGGCCCACGCATCAACGGTCGACTCAACGGCGTCTCATTTTATCGTGTGACAAACGCCCTCGGGCAGGTCGTGCATGAGGACGAGACAGCGTTCTCCTACCATCGTGTCGCGCGTTCGCGGCTTTATGTCGGCGTGTTCGATCATCGCCGCCTGCCCGACGCCGCGCGCGTTCAGATTTCATCGAGCGCTGAGTATTGGAACGCCGCACGCGCCGGCGGCGCCGTGACAATCGTGGACGCTCCAGCTCTGGAGCGCAGCCAGATTGCATTGCGCGTGTGTGCGCACATGGACGGCGTTGTGCTCGTTGTTGGCGATGATGCTGGCGCCGCGCCGGCGGCGCTCGCAGCGCGAACGGCTTTGTTGGCAGCAGGCGCCAACCTCATGGGGTTGGTCTACACGAAGGCAAGCCCGCCAGTGCTGGCGATGGATCGCTTGTTGCGGCGCGCGTCCTAAGCGGCCTGCGCGAGCGTCTCGCCGTAGAAGCGCTGTTCCCAGAACCAGAGCACTTTGCCCGCCCCGCGCGCGGCGCGGTCCAGCAGCAACAAGGCGCGCGATCCAGAGCCGGCGGCGACAACCAAGGCGCTTGCGCCGTAGACGCACGCTTGGCCCGCGCCGATCGCCATATGTCGCGCGAGCGACGCATAGCGATGTTCTGCCCATGCCGTTTCAGACGGCCCTTGCCCATAAGCAAAGGCACGCTTCAAGCCATGCGCGAGTCGCGTGCGTTTGGCGTCGACATGTTCGGTGACGACCGCTTCCGCCGCCCAAGCGAATTGCGCACCCGCCTCGGCCCATGATGAGAACAGAAGGTCGTCTTCGCCGCCCTTTTCGTTGGCGCTTGCCGCAAACGGCTCGGGCTCGTCAAACATCGCCCGCGGTTGCAGCGAATTGCCGATCCCAAACGCTTGGCACGGCCCGCTGTTGCGAGGGCCGGTGCGAGAATAGAGGCGCTCGAAGAATGCGCGGCCCATGTCAGCGTCCGGCGCCTGGGCGTGTACAGGTCCAAACACGCTTTGTGCGCCGGTCGCGCGGCGCTGCGCAATAAGCGCTGCAAGCCAGCCTGGCGCCGCTTCTTCGTCATCGTCGAGCCAAGCGACAAGGTCGCCACGCGAGAAGCGAAGCGCGGCGTTTCGTGCGTGGGCGACGCCAGGTCGTGGCTCGTGCGCCCAACGGAACGGGATCGGAGCGCGCGCGTCGAGCCAGCGGAACGTCGCGATCGCCGAACCTTCTGGAGAATTGTCGACTGCGACCAACTCGACGTTCTCGACACCGACTTGTGCAAACACGCTGCGCGCGGCCCGAATGAAGCTCTCTGGGCGGCGGAATGTTGGGATGAGGACGCTGACGCGGGTCATGGTCGTGCGCGCTCCAATGCCGAAGTCACCGGCAGAATGTGAAAGCCGAGCTTACGCGCGGCGGAGAGAAACAAGTCGAGATCGGCGCCGCTCGTGCCCCAGGCCGATGGCGTGTCGGACACGTCATGGGTGAAGGCGATGAGCCATGCTGTGCGCTTGGCGGCCTGACGCAGCGCGTCATACGCGGCCGAGAGGGCGCCGGCGCCGAACAACGGCGCCGCTCGAAGCTGCGCGAGATCGGCGCGTCCAACATTCAATCCACGCAAAACGCCGCGCGCGGAACGCATGCGTGGCGGCAGCGCATCCTTCAACTCGTTCGTGGATTCGCCATACGGATACGCCAACGCCACGGGGGCGTGGGTGAGGCCCATGGCGCGGAGTGCGTCGCGATTGGCTGCGATGTCTGTCAATGTGTCGAAGGCGTCGCGTGTGGCGCAATCGGCATGGCTGAATGTATGGCAGCCGATCTCGTGACCGGCTTCCGCCAGTCGAACAATATCCGCAGCGGAAAAGCCCTGACCGCATGGCCCGTCTTTGTCGGCCATGTCAGCGGCGGCGTAGTAAGTGCCGCGCGCGCCATGTCGCGCAAGGATCGCTGCGCCTTCATGTGCAGCGCTCCTCGGAAAATCGTCAAAGCAGATCGACAGGATCGGCTCATCGAAGCGCAACACCACAGGTCGCGCTGCCCGCCACTGCGTCAGTCGGCGTTTGACCTTCGCGGCCAAAGTCCGCGGCGGCGCGTAGGCAAGCACATCGCTCACGCGAGGTGCTCTGCGTAGTGGCTCGCCCGGTAGAGTTTGAATGCGACACGGCGGAGCGGCATGGGCGACGCCTCAAGCGGATCGCGCGCGAGCCAAGAGAACGCGGCGCGTAACGCCGTCAGCGCCGGCGCGCGCTTCAGCGCGTTGGCCATACGGAAGGCCGGATAGCGCGTGATCTCGTTCGGATGCTTTGCCGCGAGCCGCGCGAAATTCGGCCCAGCCTCGCGCGATTTGCGCATGAGGGTCTCGACGCTATCGAGCCCCGCGTGCGTCGCCGAATTGTCGATATGCAGGATCGGCGCGTGGCGTGCAGCGCGGAGCGCCCAGTCCACGTCCTCCCAACCCCAACCCGAGAAGCTGTCGTCAAACTGGATCTGCGCAAACACGTCGCGGCGCACCAAGAGGTTGGCTGCAGCCGTGTAGCGCGCTGGCGATTGCGCGCGCGTGCGTGCGCTGTGGCAGTCGGAGCGCTCGAAAAGGTCGAGATGGAACGCCGTCTCCGGTGTCGCTTTGCTCTGTCGCACGGACAACCCGCCGAACGCCGCGAAAGGCCGCTGACGCTTAATAACATCGAGCCAATTCGCCAAAAATTCGTCGCTGTCGGGCAGCATGTCCGCGTCTAGGAACAACACGTACTCGCCTCGTGCTTCGGCGATCAAGCGATTGCGTCCCGCCGCGCGGCCTCCGTTCCGTTCCAGCACGACAATCCGCGCCGGCGCGCCAAGCTTTTCGGCGTGCGACAGGACATCCGCGAGCAAGTGCGCGGAGCCAGAACCATCGTCGAGCAGAACAAACTCAACACCGTCAGGTGCCCCCTCAAGGCGCTTCAGCAGCGGCGTGGGATCGTCGCGATGAAAGGGCGTCAGAACGCTTAACGTTGGTGCTTCAAGCTGACGCCCGAGGCGGATCACCCGTTCCTTAAGGCGCACGTCGGGCATTCGATCGATCCGTAAACAGGAAATGAACAAGCGCCCGGAGCTTAGCGACAAGAGTTTGAGAAACCGCTGACGCTGCCGTGCGCACGCCGAGAATGTCGAGCGCCAGCGCCGCCGCCACGTAGGTAAACACACCGACAACAACGCGCAGCGCCAAGCCGTTCGGTGTGAACCAAACGGCCAGTGCCATGATCATTGTTGCGAGCGCGATGCGCGCCAGCGCACTCGCCGCTATTGGCAAAGCGAACAGGCGCCGGCCGAGAACAACGAGGAATACCATCGCCAGCAAAGCGGACGCGGCGGCGGCCATGGCCGCGCCAGCGGCGCCGAATGTTGGCGCGAGGACGAAAGTGAGCGCCACCTGCACGGCGCCCGGCCCCAGCATGATGAGCGCGCGCAGGCCCGTGCGTCGGGTAAGTTGAAATGCTTCCGACCAATAATGAAGATTAAAGCCCGCGAACACGCCCGTCAGCGCAAGCCAAGGCAAGGCGCCTGCTGCGCTCGCGCTTAAGCCTTCGCCCACCAGCAGCGCGCTCAGCGGCTTTGCGACCAGCGCCAGGCCAACACCCATTGGCAGCGTGAGCGCGGCAAGCAACGCGACATTCGTTCGCGCAACCGACCGCGCGGCTTCCACGCCACGTTCTTCGTAAGCCGAGAGCACAAGCGGCGCGAGCGCGGCGCTGGCAGCCATGAAGATGAGGTCGATCGGGCGCGCCAGCCCAAAGGCTGCGGCGAAGGCGCCGACTTCAGCGCTGCTGGTCTGCGCCGCGAGAACAAAACGTGAGACGGTTTGCACGCCAAGGTCAATGGCGAGCGCCAACGCCAACGGCGCGCCGTAACTCAGATAGGCCTGCGCTCGGTCGAGGTCGGAGTCGCCATGCCTGGCTTGGTTCACGAACGCCGGCGCATCGAAGGCGAATACCACAAGCCCGGCGAGCGCGAGCCCAGCGAACGGCGCCGCCGCGCCGAAGTCGAATAGGGTGAGGCAAGCGACGCCTGCCCCGAAGCCAAGTATCAAATAGAGAGCTTCGCGCGCGGCGTAGCGTTCGAGGTGCAAAGCCGCGCGATCTGTCTCGCGCGCCATGCGCGTGAGAAAACGGAAAACGGCCGCGCTCGCGGCAAAGGCGGCAATGCCAGCGATGTCGCTACCGGCGCCGGCGCTCAAAAGCGCCAAGGCCGTGCCGAGGAAAGCCGAAGTTCCAAGTGCGAGCGCGATGACGATCAAAGTCGCGAAGTGATCGCCCAGACGGCCCTCGGCTTTCGCTGCGGAATAGTAGCGAAACGCCGCGCTTTCGGCCCAGGTGAACGTGAGCGTGTGCGCCAGCATCGAGGCCGAGAGCGCGAGCGCGTATTGGCCGAATTGCTCGGGGCTCATCAGCCGTGTGAACGCTGCGATCGCGCAAAGCCCGATCAGGGCCTGCGCGATCTGCAAAGGCAGAATGCCCAGGAGTCGTCGCGCGCTCACCGTGTGGCCTTGCGGTCGCCGAACAGAACCGGCGCCGTCTGCGCGAGAATTTTCAGGTCCGTCCAGAGCGACATGCGCTGCACATAGTCGAGATCGAGCTTCACGCGATCGCGCACTTGTGCCGGCGTCTCAAGGGCGCCGCGCGACCCGTTGATCTGCGCAAGGCCCGTGATGCCAGGCTTCACGCGATGGCGATGCGCGTAGTCAGCGACGATATCGGTGAGCTCGCGTTCGGCGGCGCGCATGCCGATGGCGTGCGGGCGCGGCCCGACCAGGCTCATCTCACCCATGAGGACATTCCAAAGCTGCGGCAGCTCATCGAGGCTGGTTCGGCGGAGGAAGCGTCCAACCCGCGTGACGCGCGGATCATCCTTGCAGACCTGCGTCAGCGGCGCGCCAGGGTCGTGACGCATGGTGCGGAACTTGAGGACGGTGATGATGCGGTTGTTGAAGCCGTGACGGCGTTGGCGATAGAGCGCCGGCCCCTTGCTGTCATACTTCACAGCGAGGGCGATCGCCAGCATCGGCAGCGCGAATACGGCTGCGGCGATGGCGCCGATCGCGACGTCTTGCGTGCGCTTCACAAACTCGCGCCGCCAATTGCGCGGACGCCCAGAAACACACGCAACGCCCATTGCGCCAAGACGCTCGACGCGGCGGCCGCGGACGCAATCGGTGTCGAGATCCAACAGCAGATCGACGCGGTTCGGCGCGCCGCGCAGCCGTTGGATCAGATCGCGCACGCGCGCCTCCGCACGCGGCGTCACCGTGATGACGATGCGGTCCACATGCGGCAGGCCTTCCCAGGCGAGGAGTTGATCGACATTTCCACACACCGGCGCATCGCCGATGCGATGCGGCGCACGCCCGGTGCGGTGATCTGCAACGGCCAAGATTCGTGCGTCGCCGGTTTCACTGACGCGTTGCGCGAGGCGTTGGGCGGCGTCGGTGGCGCCGATGAGAACGATGGTCTCCGAGAAGACGCCGTTAGCATGCAAAGCGCGGATGAAAGTCGCCAGCGCGAAATGGACGCCGGCGAGCAAGATGGCGGCTGCCGGCATGATCGCCGCGAGCGCCGCCGCGCCGCGCGCATCCGGGGCAAAGAAGTTGGCCAGCAGCAGGCCCATGATGGCGCCCAGCGCAAGCCCGCCAATGGCCCGTTCGGGACGGATCTGCGCCGGCGTAGTGCGGTAAACCTCGGTTAACCACAACCCAAGCTTCAAGCCGCCGGCAGCGACGATGAAGCTCATCGCATCGCCAATGCCGAGGCTCAAAAGCCCAACGCCCGCGCCCCAACGGGCGGCGAAGTCGGCGATTGTGAGAACGACGATCCAATCGACCGCTTGCACGAAGCGGATGGCGAGGCCGGGCTCAATGTGAACTCCGCGCCGCGCAATTGGCGGAAACGCCGGGCGGGGTTCGCTGGATTCGTTTGCCGCTTCTGTTGGGCCGGCGAGGGCGCGGAAAAAGACGTCGGCGCTCGGCGGCCATACCGGCTCGGCCCATTCTTGGTGAGGCTGTTCCCTAAGGACGCCGAACATCAGAAACGCCGCTTCACGCTCCGCATCGGTTAACGAATATTCGTAAACGGCCGGTTCGGCGCGGATGCCGAACATCAGAAACGCCGCTTCGCGTTGGGTCGCGGTCAGGGGCGCACCCGTCTCGCTTTCGGCGGACGTGATCGCTGCTTCCTGGTCCAATTCGGCGCAGGCCCGGTCGTAAGCCAATCGCAGCATCGAAAATTCGCCCCTCGGATGAGTTCGTCGGGGTTGGCTCGCGCAAAGGCGGCGCCAGTTAACCTTGTCCGGCGCGCCTTTCGCCTGCTTCGGGGAACGCCGGTTCCTATGATCTGAGAGGGCGATGGCGGCGGCAGTCGGCCAGCGTCAGCAACGGTCGGGCCAACAGGGGCGCAAAAATGGAATCTCGTCGCATAGGGTAGGAGGCATTCACCAATGCACGACGAGATTCCCCGCTGGCGCCGTTTTTTTGTTCCGCCCCATTGGCTGCGGTTAGTTTTTGCAGTGGGCGTATGGGAAGCGGTTCGAATCTGGCGCGATCCTAGCCACGGCGTTCACAGCAAGCGCCTGATTCACCATTGCGGCACAGCGCGAGCGGCCTACTCGCTCTGGATAACGAACCTGACCATAGCCCAGCGTAACCGGTATTTTTGGGGTTTGCCGGAAACCCGACCGAGGCCGACAACGCGGATCATTCGGCCCCTGAAATTCCATCCAGAGATCGCTCCCGCCAAACAAGAGCAGCAAGAAATACAGGAGTGGGCACGGCGTACGGGCCGAGACCCGATCGAATCCCCAATTTATCAGGAGCGCGTAAGCAGGCTGCGCGCTGGCATTCAAAGCGGTGGCGCTGACCACCCCGATCGCCACGCCAATGACAGCTAGCGCTCATCAGCCAATCGCCGAAACCGCGATGGACCGACTCGATGGGTGGCCAACATCGCGTCCGCGCGGCATTTGCTTCCGCGCATAGTGTTGTCACTTTGCGTGTACTTTCCCCTCTTGGCGAGCTCGATACTCCCGCGGAGTCGCGCCGATAGTCAGACGAAATCTACGTGTGAATGCGCTTTGGTCGGCATAACCGCACCTGTAGGCGATCTCGGCGATGCTGAGATTCTGATCCAGCAGCGCGAGCGCGTGCTCCATGCGCACGTTGGTTAGAAAGTCCTGTGGCGTCATCCCGAAGAGGCGAACGAAATCGCGTTCGAGTTGCGAGGGCGAGATGCGCGCGAGGGCCGCGAGCTTCGTCAAATTCAACGGCTCAGTGAAGCGTCTTTGAATCCGATCAACGACCAATTTGAGACGGTGCGACGTCAAAATTGCGCTGTCGTGCGGCCGAAGACGGCGTGCGGTGGCGGCCACGCCCACAACGGCGCCCGTGGCGCTATGTACTGGAAGTCTCGAAAACAACAGCCACGACGGCGCAACACCTGGTGGCGCTGCGACGGCGAGACGATTGCGCTGCGCTCTCCCTGTATCAAGCACGGCCTTGTCCCAGGCCTCGTACTTGCGCGCGAGTGGAGCTGAAAACACATCGCTGGCGTGTCGACCGATCAGCTCTTCCGGATGGCGAACGCCGCAAAGTCGCGCCATGGCGGGATTGGCGGCGACGTAGCGCAACTGTCTGTCCTTCATGAAGAACGGGCATTCGGTTAGTGCGTCGAACATGGCTTCAAGCAGGGCGAGATCGGCGGTGCCGAGCATGCGGGTCATCGTCGTCTCCGACTATGCAGAAATCGGCATATGGTGTGCGGCCAACGCGCTATACGCAAGCGGCGTCGCGGGCGAATTGACGCCATGCACGATCAGGATCGCATAGTTGGCCCAAGGTGGCGGCTCGCGCCGAAGGCGGAGGCATTTTATGTCGCCCTGATGGAGCGCGAGGTGACAGCGTCGCCGTCGGCCTTGGCCCTCGCGAGCCGCTTGTTGGCGGGCGCGGGCGTGCGGGTGTTCGATATAGTCGACCACATTGTTTTTCGGGACGCCTCGCTACGGGGCGAGCTTGAAGCAGCCGGCTGGACGAGCGGCGATGGCGCCGTCTGGGCGCATGAGGGCGCTCTGTTTCCGCCGTTCGTGCGCGGCGATGCCGACGTCATTTGGATGCGGGTCGAGAATGTTGAGCAATTCCTCGCCGCCAATGGTCTCGAGGCGCCGATCGAAGGGCCGGCGCACGGTCCTTTGCGGCGCGCGCGCGTCTTCTCCGGACCGACAGCGTTCGGCGTCATCGAGCGCAACGGCTACGCGGGCTTTGAACCTGCTCTGATTGGCGCGGATGCGATCCGCGCCGCGCGCGTTCATCTGCAAAGTTTTCGTACACGAAGGCGCGAGTTCGATTCCGTGGAGCAGGGGCTCGCGCACACCGAGCGTTTGGTTGACGCCGCCGTGGGCGCGATCGGGCCGCATTGGAGCTGTGAACTCTGGCTGAAGGCGGAGCGTGAGTATTGGATGGGTAGATGCGTCGCCGGTGCGCGGCAGAAAGCCCGCCAGGACGCGGTGGGCATCGGTTGGTCGAACATCGACCACCACACCTACGACGGCTCGCGGCGCCACTTCCGCACAACGGTCCGGATCATGCAAAAACTCGGCTATCAGCTGAGGGAGATGCTCTATGCCGGGGAGCTGGCGGGCTGGGGCAGCCAAGTGCTGGAGCAACCGGTTATCGGTTCGACCATCTTCGCGGACGTCGACCTCGCGCCGGAAGAGTTGACGGTGGATTTTTCGCGCGAGCCCTTGCCTGATCTGGTCAAGCATCGCCGGGCGGGATTGCTTTCGGAATTGCTAGGCGAGTCACTGCTTGAGGCGGGACTCAACCACGTCGCCGGGCGCTTCGATCAGCGTGCGCTGCGAGGTCAACTTGCGCGCGAAGGCATTTCGATGATGGCCCCGTTCTCGGACACGCCTCATCTCTATCAGGAGCTGACGCACGGCGACCGGAGCGCCGTGGATCCACGTCGCGTGGATCTGCTTGAAGCGCGCGGACACATTAGTGCCGAGGAGGCGGAGGATCTGCGCCTCAACGGCGCCATCATCACGCACTTGGAGAACATCGAGCGCAACCAAGGTTACAAGGGCTTCAATCGCGAAGGCATCGATGCCGTGCTGCGCAAGCTCGATCCGCGCGCCTACGCGTCGGGAGCGGCGCCGTGAGGGCTGGGGCAGCGGCGTGGGCGGAGGCGATCGAGACGCTGCGCCTGCGTTTCGGAGAACGTATCAGTACGACAGAGGCGATCCGGCAGGCGCACGGCCGTGGCGAAGGCGTGATCAAGACATTCGCGCCAAGCGCCGTAGCCTGGCCAGAATCGACCGACGAGGTCGCGGCGATGGTTTCAATCTGCGCCGCACACGACACGCCGGTGATCGCCTTCGGTGCAGGCACTTCTCTCGAAGGTCAGGTGCAAGCGGTGAACGGCGGTGTCTGCATCGACCTTACGCGTATGCGCCGGCTGTTAGAGGTTAGCGCCGCCGACCTCGATTGCCGCGTCGAAGCAGGGCTCGATCGGGAGGGATTGAATGCGCTGCTGAAAGGCGATGGGTTGTTCTTTCCGCTGGATCCGGGGGCCAACGCCACGCTTGGCGGAATGGCCGCGACGCGCGCCTCGGGCACGAACGCCGTCCGGTACGGCACGATGCGGGAGGCCACACTCGGTTTGACTGTCGTTACAGCGGCCGGGCAAGTCATGCGTCTCGGCGGTCGCGCACGAAAGTCCGCCGCTGGCTACGATCTGGTTCGCCTGTTCGTGGGTAGCGAGGGCACACTCGGGGTGATAACCGAGCTACAACTCAGGCTGTTCGGCATTCCCGAGGTGATTGCGGCGGCGGTCTGCCAGTTTGAAACGCTGCGCGGCGCGGTGGAAGCAGTCTGCGCGATCTCACAGGCCGGCGTGCCCATCGCCCGGATTGAATTACTTGATCAACTACAGATGCGCGCATGCATCACGTACTCGAAACTCAAGGAGATGGCGGCCAAGCCAACGCTCTTCATGGAGTTTCATGGTTCGTCTTGTTCTGTGACAGACCAGATCGCGCAGGTGGAGACGACCGTCGCGGAATTCGGTGGAACGCCTCTGCGGCACGCGCGCACGCCGGAGCAACGCTCCGCGTTGTGGAGGGCGCGACACAACGCGTACCACGCTGGCCGCAGCTTGCGCCCCGGCAGCGAATCGATCGCCACCGACGCGTGTGTGCCGATTTCAGCATTGCCGGATTGCCTGCTCGCCGCCGAAGCGATGGCCTCTGAAGCAGGGTTGATTTGTCCGATCGTAGGCCACGTCGGCGACGGCAATTTCCATTTGCTTGTGCTGTTTGATCCAGCCTCAAGAGCGGAGCAGGCCAAAGCGGAGGCGTTGGCGCTGGGCGTTGCGCGCCTGGCGCTCGCTTTCGGCGGCACGATCAGCGGCGAACACGGCGTCGGCGTGCATAAGCGCGGCCTGATGCGCGAGGAGCACGGCGCCGCCGTCGATCTCATGCGCGCCATCAAGCACGCGTTCGATCCCAGTGGGATCATGAATCCAGGCAAAATGCTTCCGGAATGAAGCGCGACAAGGGGGCGGGGATGGATTGGCGGATTCGACCAATCGCGGCGCGCGATATGGCGCCCGCGAGCGAACTCAAGCGGACCCTAAACGCAACACAATTGGTGTTGCTGGGGCTTGCCTCGATCGTCGGCACTGGCATTTTTATCCTGACCGCGGAAGCCGCGCAGCGCGCGGGCCCGGGGATGATCCTTTCATTTGCGCTAGCGGCGACAGTCTGCGGAGCGGCGGCGCTTTGCTATGCGGAGCTGGCGTCCGTGTCGCCCGTCGCGGGGGGCGGCTACACCTATGCCTACATCACCGTGGGCGAACTGGGAGCTTGGCTCGCGGCGTGGGCGTTGCTGGCCGAATACATGCTGGCGACGAGCGCAATCGCGGTCGGCTGGTCGGGTTATGTCATCGGCCTTATGGAACGCATCGCAAGCCAGCCGGGCTTCGCCTGGCTCGATTTGCCCGATGCTTTGACGTCTGGGCTCTTTGCGGGCGGGCTGATCAATCTGCCGGCGGCGCTGATCGTCGCGGTGATTACCGGTCTGCTGATCATCGGCACGCGCGTAGGCATTGGCTTCGCGATTGCGCTATTGGCGGCGAAGTTGTTCGCGCTGGGCCTGTTCGTCGCGTTGGCCGCGCCGGCGCTTGATCTCGCGAACTTCGAACCTTTCTTGCCGCTCGGCGTGAGCGGGGTAGGCGCGGCGGCGGCATCGATTTTCTTCGCTTATCTTGGTTACGACACGGTGGCCGCGGCAGGAGAGGAAACACGCAACCCGCAGCGGGCTTTGCCAATCGGGATATTAGGCTCGCTGGGGTTGGCGACGCTGTTCTACATGATTGTCGCCGCGACAGCGGTGGGAGCCGTGGGCGCACGCCCGGTGCTGGGCGCGGACGGTGAACCTTTGGCCCCAGGCTCCGAGCAGTTTTTGGCCGCGTGCGTCGCTTTCGGCGATCGCCCTCCTTTGGCGTGCAGCAACGAGGCGCTGGCCTCCGTGCTGGACGCGATCGGCCACGAGCGCGCCGCCAGCGTATTGGGTGTGATCGTGTTCTTGGCGCTGCCGTCGGCGATTGTGAGCACGTTGTTCGCGCTTAGTCGGCTCTTCTATGCGCTCTCCCGCGACGGATTGCTGCCGTCCGGCTTCGCCAAGGTAAGTCGTCGATTTGGCACACCAGCACGGATGATCTTGCTAGCCGGCGGAATCTCGCTGGTGACGTCGTCGCTATTTTCGGTGGGCCGGCTCGCCGACGTCGCCAACGCGGGCACGTTGTTCGTTTTCTTCATGACGTCGACGGGATTGTTGATATTGCGCCGACGCGAACCCTCGCTTGTTCGCCCGTTCCGATTGCCGCTCGCGTGGCTCTTGGCGCCTTTGGCGATGGCCGGATGTGCATTCCTGTTCATTCGTTTGCCGCCGACAACGCTCTGGGCGTTCGGCATCTGGTTGGCTGTCGGCGTGCTGACTTACCTAGCCTATGGCCGATCGCGCAGCCAACTGGTGCGACGCGGGGCCAATAAGTGAGCGCGAGATCCGCACGTGAGCGCGCTCGTCAGCGCTCCCGACAAGTCAGTTCGACCAATAGACGTATTCCTGATCCTCGCGCCACGGCGTGTTGAGCGGCACATCGATGCGCACCGGGCCTTCGATTAGAGCCGGCCACAGCGGCGGCGGCATGTCGGCGTTCTGCGCTTCGATCAAGGCGCGCAGCGTTGCGACGCGTTCGGGCTCATGCGCGGAAAGATCGTGCTGCTCGGTCGGATCGTCGGCCAGATTGAAGAGCCAGACGCGGTCGGGTGTTTGTGACACCTGCAGCTTCCAATTGCCCGCCCGCACGACGCGGTAGGGGCCAGAGCGCCAGAACAGGACATCATGCGGCGGCGTGCGCGCTTCGCCCGTCATGAAGGGCAAGAGGTTCACGCCATCGACGGGGCGCGTGAGAGGCGCGCCGGCGGCGGCCGCGGCGGTGGCGAAGATATCGATGTGCGTGGCAGGCCCGGCCACGCGGCCGCCCGCAGGCAAGCGCGCGGGCCAGCGCGCGAAGAAAGGCGTGCGGATTCCGCCTTCGAAGAAGGTCGCCTTCCAACCGCGATAGGGTTGGTTGATGTTGGGCAGCCCCACGTACCAGGCGCCCCCATTGTCGCTGGTGAAAATGACGAGCGTGTTTTCGTCGAGTCCGTTGTCGCGGAGCGCCTGCATGACGCGGCCCACTCCACGATCGAGCGCCATGATCATCGCGCCATAGACACGCTCGGTATGATCCTCGATGTCTGAGAGGGCCTCGTAATCGGCGCGTGAGGCTTGCAGCGGCGTGTGTGGGGCATTGTAGGCGAGATAAAGGAAGAACGGTCGATTTCGGTTGGCGTTGATGGCGGCGACGGCTTCGTCGGTGAAATAGTCGGTGATGTAGCCGCGCGGGTGGAAGCGCTGGCCGCCATTGTATTGCACGGCGTATGGGAGGTTGGGCCAGAGGAAGCGGTCGATCGGATCGAACGAAAGCTCCGCATTCACGACGTCGCCATCGCCGCGCGGCTGATACATCGAGGCGCCGATCATGAAGCCGAGGCTTTCGTCGAAGCCCTGCGCCTCAGGGCGGAGGTTCGCGGCCTCGCCCAAGTGCCATTTGCCGATGTGGAGCGTGCGATAGCCCGCGTCGCGCAGGTGTTCGGCGATGGTGATCTCTTCCGGCGGCAGGCCCAGCGTCTCGAGCTGTGGGACGTCAGCGACGCGCTCTTCGTGGAAGATGGGTTGGCGCAGTGCGTCGGGCGCGGCGTGGGAGATGTAGCGCGCGAAGTCCTTCGGCGCGGAGGTGAACTCGAAGCCAAAGCGCGACGCATAGCGGCCGGTCATGATTGCCGCGCGTGAGGGTGAGCAGGTGGCGTTGGCCGCGTAGCCCGCGTCGATGCGTACGCCCTCAAGCGCAAGCGCATCGATGTTGGAGGTGCGAACACGCCCCCCAGCGACGCCTCCGTGCAACGAGATATCGTTGTAGCCAAGGTCGTCAGCGACGATGACGATGATGTTCGGCGGGCGCGCGCCGCTCGCCGCTTCGGTCGGGCCGGCTTGCCATGCGATCTCGTGATAAGGCGCGATCGGGTCGCGGATATTGGAGACGATGCCCGGCAAGTAGTGCCAGTAAGCGCGGAACGCGAGAAAGCCACTTACCGTGACCAACGCGACGACACCAACAAGGACGGGCCAGCGTTTCATCGGCGGCTCCTCAAAAGCGCAGATAGTTGTGACGGCGAACACCCCCGGTGCGCGGCAGAGAGATCACGTCCCCGTCGCGCATCGCCCAGACAGGGCCACGATACGCGCGCTTGGCGTCGCGAACGAAGGTGGACGCAAGCCCCGGCACGGGCGTCTGTGGCAAGAAGTGCGTGATTGCCAGCGCGCCGACGCCAGCCTCTTCGGCAACCTCGCCCGCTTGTTCGGGCGTCGTGTGATAGTCGAGGATGTCGGTGAAAATTGAAGCCAGCGTGTCGCGCCCAGCTTCGGCTGTCGCGTCGTGCATGATGCGGTCGAGCTCGGGCGAGATGGCTTCGTGGACGAGCAAATCCGCGCCGCGCGCCGCCATGGTCAGCGAGCGCGAGCGCGCGGTATCGCCGCTGACGACGATACTGCGGCCCGCATACTCGATGCGATAGCCGACGGCGTCCGTGGGCGCGTGGTCAACGCGGAACGCGAAGATGCGTAGGCCCTCTTCGTCTCGGAGCAGCACCGTTTCACCGTCTACGGTTGGCACGACGAAATCGGTGGGGCGCAAGCCGCCGCCGGTGGGCGGCAGCACGTCCGGGGCGTGATGGGCCGTACGGTATGCGTGATCGATGGCGTAGGCTTCATTTAGGCCGGCGGCGAGACGTGTCGTGCCGGTGGGGCCGATCACACCGAGCGGCTCGGTCGCGGTCGCCATCGCCCAATGCTGCAGCGCCATCGGCGCCAGGCCGTCGAAATGATCCGAGTGAAGATGCGTGAGGTAGACGGCTTCGACGTCTCCAAGCGAAATGCCCATCAGCGACAGCGTCTCCGCTGCGCTCTCGCCAGCGTCGAACACAAACACGCGCTCGCCGGCGATCACGGCGAAGCAGGGTCCGGCGCGGCTGCGATCGGGCAAGGGCGAACCTGTGCCACAAAACACGGCGTGCAAACCGTCAGGTAGCTTTTGCGGCAGGTCGGCCCGAACGCCGTCGCGCGCGGCGCTTGTCAGCAGCACGGTCGCGATCTCGCCGCGGAAAACATAGGTCCCGCCGATGGCGGCGGCGAGAATGGCGAGCGCGCCGATGCCCCAAGCCCATTCCTTCACCGCGATGCTCCCAAACTTATGCCCACCTTGCGCTCTGAAGATAGTGGCACTAATAGTGCCATTACATGAGACGGTCAACCTGAGTCAGGGAGCGGTTGGAATGCAGGTGTTGCGAACGCCGGATGAGAGGTTCGTTGGGTTGCCGGATTTTCCATACGCGGCGCACTACACGGAAGTGACGGACGCGGCGTCCGGCGTGAAATTGCGCATCGCCGCTGTGGATGAAGGTCCGCGCGATGCGGCGCCAGTGCTGCTGCTGCACGGCGAGCCGACGTGGTCGTTTCTCTATCGCAAGATCATTGCGCGGCTTGTCGGCAAGGGTCACCGTGCGATTGCGCCGGACCTCGTGGGCTTTGGGCGCTCCGACAAGCCGGCGGAGCGAACCGACTACACCTATGAGCGCCACGTCGCGTGGATGAAGGATTGGCTCGAGGCCAACGACCTGACCAACATCACGTTGTTCTGCCAGGATTGGGGTGGGCTGATCGGCTTGCGTCTGGTTGCTGCGATGCCGGAGCGGTTCGCACGCGTGGTGGCGGCCAACACGTTTTTGCCGCATGGCCAGGGTGCGACGCCGGCGTTCGAGGCGTGGCTGAATTTCAGCCAGAGCGTGCCGGAATTTCCGACGGGCTTCATCGTCAATAGTGGCGCGGTGCGTGAGCTGAGCAAAGAGGAGCGCGCGGCATACGACGCCCCATATCCCGACGAAAGCTACAAAGCGGGTGCGCGCCAGTTTCCCGCGCTCGTGCCTGTGAAGCCGGGCATGCCGTCGGTGGCGGAGAATCTGGAAGCATGGAAGGCGCTCGAGCGTTTTGAGAAGCCGTTTCTCACCGCGTTCAGCGATCAGGATCCGATCACACGCGGCGGCGACGAGCGCTTGCAGACGCGCATTCCCGGCTGCAAGGGCCAGGCGCACGTGACGATCATGGATGGCGGGCACTTCCTGCAGGAAGATCGCCCGGACGCCGTGGCCGACGTGATCGACAGGTTCGTGAACCCGTGAGCGCAGCCGCGCAAATCGATGGCCGGCGCCAGCGCGCCGATGTGAGCCGGCGTCGGATCGCGCAGGCCATGCTGGAGCTCGCGCGCGCGGGCGATGTTGCGCCGAGTGCGGACCTTGTGGCTGAGCGCGCGGGTGTCGGCCGGCGTACGGTGTTCCGGCTCTTCAGCGACATGGAGGGCGTCTATCGCGAGATGCATGCGTTGATGGTCGGCCAGATATTGCCGATGTTCCAAGAGCCGTTCGCCGCGACAACGTGGCGGGCGCGCTTCGATGAACTGATCGATCGACGCGCGCGAATCTTCGAAGTGATGCGTCCTATCAAGACAGCGTCGGAAGCGCATCGGCATCGCTCTGAATTCCTCCAGGCCGAGCACCGTAAGCTCACCAAATTGCAGCGCGAGACGCTGATGGCCATGCTACCTGACAGCGTGCGCGCCGATGCGGTGCGTATGGAGGCGTTTGACATGGCGTTCAGTTTCGAAGCGTGGCGGCGGCTCCGGCAGGAGCAGCGGCTGACGACGAAGCAAGCTGTGGATGTTTGGCGCGAACTGTCGCGTGTATTGCTGGACTAATCGTTTGCGCCGCCGCCGGTGCGGAATGCTACACTGGGACGGTGATGTGCTTGCCGCCGAACACGGCCTGCCAGTTTTCGATTTCGCTAACGACGATCTCGTCGGCCGCGTGGGCCAGCTCCGCGACGGCGCCGTAATTCAGCGCATCGGAGGTGGCGAGCAGCGCTATGCGATCATGCACTGCGTCGAGCTTGCCGGCGGTGATTTCCGAGATGGCGGCGAAGCGTTCGAAATCGCCGAAATAGCGGATGCCGGCAATGGCGCCGCCGAGCGTGGGCAGCGCGACGCCAAGAAACGTGAAGATGTTCGAAAGCGTTTTGAACGCGTCCTTCTCGATCAGATGCGCGCCGGCTGCGGCGGCCATCACCAGATAGATCGCGACGGAGGCGACAGCTACCTGGAAGAGCTTTTCTGAGAGCTTGTCGAGCTTGTGATGCACGTTGCTCAGCCGCTTCGCCTTGGCGCGGTGATAATCGCGCTGCGTGGAGACGTGGACGTCGAGAATATTGGTCAACGCCGCGCGCAAATACGAAGCAGTCACCACGGTCTTGGGCAGGCCCACTTCGCGCAGAGCGTGACGTGCATAATGTTCGGGCCACGAGGTTTCCGCGCCTTCCGGCCAATTGCCCGGCGCGCGCGCCGCGCCCAGCGCTAGCAAGATTGGCGCGTGCCGCAAATATTCCGCGACGCGTCGTGTTTCGAACCAGCGCCCGTGCCAGCGCCGCTTCTGCCCTTGCCAGGTTATGCCGACGATGGTGGCAAGCAGCACAAATTCGAACAGCGCGAACGGCCATTTCCATGCGCTGCCGACCAGCGGCAAATAGGCGATGCCGCAAATGATGGCGAGCGCGGACAGCCCGAAGTTCACACTCATGCCGCTCCGATAGAGATCGGACAGATAGGACGAAATGCCATCCGCCCAAGCGAAGCGCGCCAGCACCATAGGCGCCGTGCGCTCCGGGAGCGTTGCATCGGCCCCCGGCATGTTGGCGAGCGCATCCAACACACGTGCGCCCGAGCCCTGTTCGATGGCGTCGGGGCGTTCATAGATTTGCTGTAGGTCGCGCCAGGGATTGGACGCCTTCTCGCCGCTGAACAGCGCTTCTACCCGGCGATAGGCGTGCCACACTGGATTGCTGCATGTGCGCCAGTGCAAGCCGTCGAGCGAATGAACGCCATAGCTGTTAGGCGCATGTCCTTTGGCTTGCGGTTCGCGTGGCGAGACTGCTTGAGCGACGAGGCGCTTCAGTTGGCCATCGCGATCGGTGCGCGAGGGCGCTGCGTGCAACGCGGCGAGCGCTTCCGGTGCGCCAAGAATTCGCCAATCCTCCGGCGCCGCGGGATCGATCCAAACGACATTGCCGCCAAGCGCCAAGGCGGCGGCGACAGTGTGGCCGGTGCCGCCGACGAACGTGGTGCGTGCGCCGTCCCAGATGGCGATGAGGATGTCGGATTGTTCAATCACGATGCGCGCGGCCAATGCGGCGCGCTGCGATGCGTCCGCGTCGTAAATGTTGGCGGCGTTCGCGTCGTCGGGCGCATCGTGCATGGCGAGATAGGCCAGCGCGATAGGATCGTCGGCGTCCGCAAGCTCAAACAGATGCGCCCTTTCCTGGAGTTCGTGGATCGCCTGAGCGCGTGTGGCTGTGGCGGGATCGGCTGGCGCGGCGCCAGCAAGCAGGGCGCGCGCGTCATCGGCGCTCGTCGGCAAGGCATTGATAGCGATGTTGAGCATCCGCCCGAACGGCAGCGGCGCTACGAGCTCCCAATCGCGCGCGAGCGCGGCGCGCGCGCAGAGTTGGTCCGCGCCCTCAGCGAGCATCGAGTGCATGCGCACCGCCGCGAAGGGCGCGCCGAAGGGCGGCGACACCTCGCCGAGCGCCCCGGCCATGAGGTTGAGCACCTCCTGGAGCGCAGTTTCGATGCGCGCCAGATTAGCGGAATAGGCAGGATGGCTCCGGCGATGCCCAGTCACGCCCAGAGAGAGGCGCACACGCGGCGGGTGCGGTGCAATTGCGGGCGCCTGATCTGACATTAAAAGTCTGCTAGACGAATTTGGGGAACCGGCAAAGCCTTGCGATCGACAGCAAGGCGGCAGGTGAGGGGCCATGGCGGACGGGAAGCTCTATACCGCGTTCATCAGCTATTCGCAGGCCGACAAGGCCTGGGGTAAGCGCATCCACAATTGGCTTGAAACCTATCGCGTGCCGGTTGGCGTCATGGTGGACGTCAGCACCGACCGCCGCTTGGGCCGATTTTTCCGCGACGAGGAGGAGATGCCGGCCGCGACCGATATCGCTGCGGTGGTGCGCCGCGCAATCGAGGTGGCCGAAAGCCTGATCGTGATCTGCTCGCCGCGCTCGGCGCAGTCGCAATGGGTCGAAGCGGAGATCGAATATTTTCGCCGCGCCAATCCCAGCGGCAAGATTTTCGCCGTCATCATCGATGGCGAGCCCAACGCCGACGATCTGGCGCGAGAGTGCTTTCCACCCGCTCTGCGCGTCGTGACCGATCCCACGGAAGACGATTCCATGCCGATCGAACCGGTCGGACTCGATGTGCGCGTCGATGGCAAAGCGCGTATTTGCGCGCGATTGGCGGCCGGCATATTGGGCGTCGATTTCAACGATCTCTGGCAGCGCGACCGACGTCGCGCCGAGGCGCGGCAGCGCCGTACGATCATGGTTCTGAGTGCAGTGAGTACGGTGTTCGCAGTCCTCGCCATCACTGCGATCGCGCTGGGCGTCAGCGCTCGCCGGAACGCCGCGGAAGCTCGCCGTCAAGCGGAGATCGCTACCGCCGCGCGCATCGAGCTGCAGCGCGAGTATCTCTCCATGATCGGCGAAAGCGCGATTAATCAGGTGCTGGCGAATGGCAACGATCCCGGGGCGCTGACGATCAGTTCACCCGTGGATTGGATCATCCTGATGGAGCGGCGTCAGAATGCGTTCGCCGCGGCGCGCGATTTTGGGCTGGGCCGTGTGCTGGCGGTGGCGCATGACGGGGTGCTTCAGGGCGTGCGCTCAACCCGTGGAGATGCGTTCCTCCGTCGCACGATCGGTTGGCTACGCGGGCCGGTGCGTCCGCAAAGCGTGCTGATCGCGAGCGGGCATTGCGAATGGGTGCCGAATGATGCGCCGGATTGGCGGCTGCCGACGTTGCTGCGAGATTGGGGCTACAGCGTAAGCACCGCGCCCGAACTGATCGACGATGCAGCGCTCACGGAGGCCGGGGTGCTCATCATCGGCAATGCCTGGGGTGATTTCACGCCAGACGAAGTCGCCGCGATCGAGCGCTTTACGCGGGACGGCGGTGGCGTGTTGCTGGCGGGACTGGGCTGGTCGTGGAGTCAATATGCTGACGATCCCGACTTTCAATGTCCGGATCTCCACGCGCTGCAGAGCGCGGAGAACATCGCAACCTACCCGATGAATCGCGTCGCTGCGCCGTTCGGCGTGCAATGGCTGGACGATAGCGTAAGTCGCACACGCTGAGGCCGCTTGACCGCGCCCAGGCCCGACGCTTCAGTGCGCGCATACCTGGGTGAGAGGCGAGCCGATGCAGCAAGGTTTTCGGCGAATACTCGCGGCGCTCGCCGCGCCGCTCATGGCGTTTGGCCTCGTGGCGCCCGCTGCCGCTGAGCAACAACAATGGGCCGCTGCCTATGTCGATTGGACCTTCGCTGAAGATGCGACGGCCGCCGCACGCGCGGAGCAGGAGATCCGTGTCGCCGAACCGGGGCGGGCCTCGTTTTTTACGCTCAACTGGGATTTCGAAGTCGGCGAAGGCGGTTACATCGGCTTGCAGTCCGACGAAGCCGGCGCGCACAATGTGCGCTTCTCCTTGTGGAACGCTACCAGCGCGCGCGGCGCGGCCTGCCGCCGCTTCGATGGCGAAGGCGTTGGCATGACCTGCGAACTGCCGTGGGCGATCTCGGCCGACGCATTTTATCGTGTGCGCGTTGTCCGTGGCGCCGCGGACGCGGGGGGGCAATGGTGGAGTGGTTGGATCGACAGGCGTGAAGCTGGCGGGCGTGTTGTGCAAACCAGGATCGGCGACCTCCGCGTGGCCGCGAGCAGCAACGCAATCAACCCCGCGACGATCTATAATTTTAGCGAATTCTGGGGCGACGCTGTCCCCGCCTGCCGGGACGTCGCGCTCTCCGCTGCGATCTTCGCGCCTCCGCGCATTGGCGCCTCCACGACAGGCGCCGTGAGTACTGCGAGAAATCCGGTCGGTCGTCGCCCTGACGGCCATCTGTGCAACGGCCGCGAACGCTCCGGCGCCGTATCGCGCCACACGCCCATCGCGCTCGACAGCGGCCCCGGCATGATCCTCACCCTAGGCGGAAGTATCCCGGCGAATGAAGGCGCCGCGCGCAGGCTCTCTGGACGCTGATATTGCGCAGGTGGGCGGCGCGTTGGACGTTCACGCGCGCTAGCTTAGCGTTGTTTCAAGCCTGACGATCTTGCCATCGCGCAGCTTGAAGCGATTCAAGCCGCGCCCGGCGCCGCCGGGAAGCGCCGGCGAATGGCACGTCCAGGCAACGCTTATGTCTGCGCCCGACACGTCTACGCGGTCCATACTGATCGTCATCTCGGGCAAGGGATGGGCCCAGCCGGTGCGCATGGCCTGCATGATGGCGGCCTTGCCCTTATGTTCGGTGGGCGCTCCAGAAAACGGCTCGATGTAGAGGGCGTCGTCGGCGAACAGGCTTTCCATCTCCTTCTCAGCAGCAGCTCCGGACTGCATGGCGCGAAAGAAGCTTGCAACGGTTTCCGGCGTTTCCGACATTGGGCGTTCCTTGGTCGAATGAAGGGTGGTGATGGCGAGTTTAGAAGACGAGGATCTTGGTCGTATTGCTCAGGCGCTTGCAGCGTTCCGCGCGCGATCGCCCGCGCTGATACCCTGGCACGCATTGGCGCCTCTTGGCGCCATCGGCGTCAGTAGCGTCGAGCTGACGATCGACTTCCGCGCCACGGGCATTTTGGGCGCACCGCTCTTGGTGGCGCGCCGAGCGGCGCCGCCAGCTTCCTTTTGGGGACGATTGACGGCTCGCGAGCGAGACGTTGCGAGATGTGTCGCTCGTGGACTCTCGAACAAGGCGGTTGGGGATGTGCTGGGAATCAGCGTCGCGACAGTGAAGGATCACGTACACAAACTCCTTCGAAAGTCAGAATCCAAATCGCGTGCCGAGTTTGCAGCGAAGCTCTCGGAACTTGCTTGACCCGGTGTCGATCTCACATCTCCGAGCGCCTCACAATCCATCGAAGGATGGGCGTCTCCGGAGAAATGTTGCCTACGACGGGTCGTGCTTTATGTGCGCCTGCCGCAGGCCGCGTGCTGATGACGTGATATTTGCGAACGCTGTCATTTAGGCTGCTCGGCATCAAGCGCAGCGGTTGATGGCGCCAATACGCTTTCCCCGTGGGCGCCACTTGCGAGGGCGCGCCCGCGGTCGTCGCTGAAAAGTGTCGCTTGAACTAGAGCGGCGCGCCGCGTGTCAACCGAACCCTTACGACGTGCCCCAAGATCGGGGATCCGCCATGCGCAACCTATGCTGTACCGGGCTCGCACTTTTACTGAGCGTGATCGCCGCCATACCGAGCGCGTTGGCGCAGACGGCGCCGGCCACCAGACGTGAAGCTGTCACGAATACGACGCACGGCATTGTCGTCGACGATCCCTATCGGTGGCTTGAGCAAGCGGGGACGCCGGAGGTTGAGGCTTGGGCAGCTGCGCAAAACGTTGCCGCAGAACGGTACGCCGGGGCGGATGTAGCGACCCGGGAGGGCCGCCTCCTCCAATACGCCAATCAAATCTCCGCGCGTGGGGCGCGAATGGTCAGCGGCCAGATGATGTTTATGCGCGGGTGGATCGGCTCGGCGTATCAGGGGCTCTATGTCGGCGATCCGGAGGGCGAGGCGCGCTACCTTGATGGTCCGATCATTGACCTAAATGATCCGTCTCGTAGCGCGACTGAGACCACTGTGAACTTCTGGCCTTCGCCGGACGGAAGGCTCGTTCTCTCGCTTACGGCGCCACAGGGAAGCAATTGGAGCGAGTTGCGGCTCATTGATGTTGCAAGCGGTCGGGTGATCTCAAGGCGAGCGGACGTTCACAGAAGCTTCTCATCGGCGGACTGGCTCGCCGACGGGACAGGGTACGTCTACGCGGCCTATCACAGCCAAGACGGCGCGCCCGCTCGCGGCCACATTGTTCTGGTGACACTCACAGGCGAAGAGCGCGAAGTTTTCTCCGCAATTGCTGATGGAGATGATCGCCAGCGACTGCTCTCGCCCCGCATGGCGTTTGATCGCTCTTCGAGATTGTTCGTGGAGGCGACGTCGGGAACGAGTGGAACGAGCGATCTCTACATCGTGGATCTGCGCCAAACGGGGCCGCCGCGAAATTTGTCCCAAGGCGGCGGCACGTGGCTCTTTCTCGGCGCGCGAGACGACAGCGCGTGGGTCTTCACCAACGAGGGGGCTCCCAACGGCCGAGTCGTGAGGGTCGACCGGCTCTCGCGCACAGTCCCGACAATGCGCACAATCATAGCAGAAGGTCCCGGTGCGATCGCGGCGGGCAGCCAAGTCGGCGGCAATGTCTACGGCATGTTCGGAAATAGGATAGCTCTGCTCTATCGAGAGAACGCAATTCCAACCATGCGCTTATTTGACCTGAATGGGCGATTGCGCTCGAGCTATGAAATTCCGCCCACCGGAAGCGTCTGGAGCAATTCCGGTGGCGGCATGAAAGGCGATCCGCGACGGGCGGAGGCGTACTACCAATTCCTCGGAGCATCTGAACCTGCGAGTATTTATCGGCTCGACCTGAACGCTGGCCGCGCAACGCTCGTTTCAGCAGCTCGGAGCGCGGTTGACCGCGACGATATTGTTGCTGAACGCCGCTTTGTGGAGCGTCCAGACGGCGCGCGGGTTCCGATCATCATCGCGCACCGGCGAGGGCTCGATCTGAGCCAGCCGCATCGCTTGATGATGTACGGCTATGGCGCCTTCGGTTGGGTGAGTTTTCTCTGGTACCAGCCACACGTGATAGACATGCTCATGCACGATGACGGCGTCTTTGTCGTTGCAGGTGTGCGGGGCGGGGGAGAATTCGGCACGGCTTGGCACGAGGCAGGCCGCGGCCGAAACCGGCAAGTTGCGATCGATGACTATAACGCGTCCGCAGAATATCTGATCGCTCAAGGCTACACGACGCCAAACCTGCTCGTCGCCAACACGAGCAGCATCGCCGGCAGCTTGGTCGGAGCGGCGGTTAACCAGAGGCCTGAACTCTACGGTGCGCTCGTGCTCGACTATTCCGTCCTGGACCTTGCACGGTTCAGTGAATTTGGACACGCCCGCTATTGGGTGGATGAACTGGGTTCTCCGGCTGATCCGGATGCGTTGCGTTGGCTGATGGCCATTTCTCCGTATCACAACATCGGTGCTTCCGGACGCTGTCTGCCGCCGACGCTTATTCGTGTTGGCCCCAACGATCGTACAGTTCCCCCGTTTCACGGCTACAAATACGCGGCAGCACGTCAGAACCAATCCGGTTGCGACACGCCGGTCTTTCTAGACGTAATGGAAGGAGCAGGACACAACACGGGCTCAACACCTCAAGAGATTGCGCACTCGGACGCAGTCGAACTTGAGTTCATCGCGCGCGTCCTGTCTCCGTCTAACTAGGTTTTTGTTGGGGGCCACGCGGATCGCCTTCGCCTTGATCCATCTGTGCGCCGCTCGCGCAAGCAACCGTCCGCGCACCCAAGCAGCCAGGACTGCTACGTCGCTCGCCCTTTAGTTGTAGCGGTCAGCGCGATCCACAAACCGCCCTTAACGTTCTGAATTGTATGGAGAAAATCGAGTGTAGATGGCGGAGACGGAGGGATTCGAACCCTCGATACGCGGTTAGCGTATGCTCCCTTAGCAAGGGAGTGCCTTCAGCCACTCGGCCACGTCTCCGGCGGGGTCCCGCTTACCGGGACCGCTCGGCACAGGCAAGCGCCGTCCAGGCTCCAGGAGCTGCCCGCTGACACAAAACACACCCGGCGAATGGTTGACGGACGCATCCCGCCCGCCTTTGCTGACCGCTCGGACGGATAAAGCGCGGAGGGGCGTTCATGCGGATCATGGCTTGGTTGGCGGCAGCTGTTTTGGGCTCGGCGATGGCGGCGTCCAGCGCAGTGGCGCAGGCGCCAGCCGAAGAGCGGTACGTGGTCTTGCAGAATGGCGAACAGGTGGGGCACGTCCGCGCGACGACCACCGGCGCCAACGTCGCGATCGATTATGTCGTCGACAACAATGGTCGCGGCCCCCGTTTGCAACAGCGCATCGTTCTCGGCGCGGGCGGACTGCCGACTGAGTGGACCGTCGAAGGCCGCTCGACCTTCGGCGGCGCGGTCAGCGAACGCTTCACGCAAACCGGTGGGACGGCGAATTGGTCGAGCCAGGCTGATGAAGGCTCGGCGCCCGTCACCGCTCCGGCGCTTTATGTCGTCAACGACGATACGCCTTGGAGCCAAGGGCTTTATGCGCGCGCATTGTTGGCAGCGCCCAATCAAACCTTGAACGTCCTGCCCGGCGGCACGCTGCGACTCGAACAAGTGCGCCGCACGCGTTTCGGAGCTGGCGCGCGCGCGGTGGACGCGACGATCTATCGTCTCATTGGTCTCGGGCTTTCGCCGTCCTACTTCATGCTTGATCGCGACAACCGTTTGTTGGCCGAAGTCCAAAGCGGCGGCGCGGCGGTGCGTGAGGGCTACGAAGATCAAGAAGCGACGTTGCGCTCCTTGGCGCAGGAGCTTGATCGAGAGCGTTTCCAAGCGTTGCAACAGCAATTGGCGCATCGTCTTGATGGCGTTGTCCGCATCCGCAACGTCCGCATCTTCGATCCGGTGAGCGGTCGCGTCGGCCCCGCAAGCACCGTCACCTATTTCCAAGACACCATCGTTTCGATCGAACCCGGCGCCAGCGAAGCGCGCGGCGACACCTACGACATTGATGGCGAGGGCGGCGTTCTCGTCCCGGGCCTGCATGACATGCACGCACACACCTCCTCGCAGAGTGCGCTTCTGTATCTCGCCGCCGGCGTCACATCGGTGCGGGATCAGGGCAACAACAACCAGCGCCTTTTGCGCATGATCGGAGACATTGAGGCGGGAACGTTGGCCGGCCCGCGCATCGTGCGCGCGGGGATGCTCGAAGGCCGCAGCCCTTTCTCGACGCGCAACGGCATCCTTGCCGATACGCTCGACGAAGCCATCGCGGGCGTGCGCTGGTACGCAGATCACGGCTATTATCAGGTCAAGATCTACAACTCGCTGCATCCGGAATGGGTGCGTCCCGTGGTTGCCGAAGCGCATCGGCTCGGCATGGGCGTGACCGGACACATCCCGGCGTTCGTGACGCCCGACCAAGCCATTGAGGCCGGGTACAACGACATCGCTCACATCAATCAATTGATGCTGGGTTGGCTGATCCGCGAGGGCGAAGACACGCGCACCGCCTTCCGCCTCACCGCTATGCAACGCGCGGCCGATCTAAACCTCAACAGCGCGCCCGTTCGGCGGACCGTGAACCTCATGGTGCGCAACAACGTGGCCCTCGATACGACGGCGATCACGCTTGAGAACTTCATGCTGAGCCGGGCCCGTCAGGCGCCGCCAGCTTTTGCTTACAATCTCGACCACATGCCGATCGGCTATCAACGCGCCCGCAAACGCACTTTCGTCCCGCTTGCGGACGCCGCCGAAGACGCGCGCTACCACGCCGCGTTTGAGCGGCTGTTGCAGACCATGAACCTGCTGCACCGTCGCGGCGTCCAGCTTTTGCCGGGAACGGATGAAGGCAGCGGCTTCACCTTGCACCGTGAGTTGGAGCTCTACGTCCGCGCTGGCATCTCGCCAGCTGAGACTTTGGCGCTGGCGACGTTGCGCGCGGACCAGTATCTCGGCCGCTCCGAACGTTTGGGCTCGATCGCGCGCGGCAAGCTGGCGGACTTTATCCTTGTCAGCGGCGATCCAACCGAGGACATCACCAACATCCGCCAGGTGCGGATGACGGTGCGCGGCGGCGTGGTCTATTTCCCATCGGAAATTTACCCCGCTTTCGGTGTCCGCCCGTTTGCGCCGGCAGTGGCGATCCGCGCCCCGACCGAGCGGTCGACGATTGCCGACGAGCCGGGTGATGAAGGTGGCTTCGGCTACGAGGACGCACACGCGCACTGAGGTTCCATCGTCTAATGCATGGGGCGCATGCGCGCTCGGCGCGTGTGCTGTCTTGCCATCTGACGCTGCGTTCGCGACACCGGCGCCATGGCTAAGAAGCAAGACCTGCGCGATTGGTGCCGCGCTCGCTTAACCGCGCACAGCGCGACCGCGCTGCGCGACCCAATGGCGACCGGCGTACGGCATCTGTCGCTCGATCTGTTGGAGCGTGTTGAAGCCGGCGAGATCGATTTGTCGAACCTGGGCGCGCTCGTGCAACAGATCGGCGATGAGGCGTTGCGCGAGCGCGCGGCGCGGTTCCGCGCAACGCATCCCGGCGGAACTTGGCGCGCGCTGGTCGAAGCGGCGCTCGCGCCGCTGAAGGGCAAAACGTTCGCGGAAATAGCCAAGGCTGTTGAAGCGCCGCGCGGTGGTGTGGTGTTCACCGGACACCCCACGTTTGCGCTGTCGCGCGCGATGCGCACCGCACTTGGCGCGCTCGCGACTGAACCGGCCGCCAGGGCTGACCTGGGTCCGCACGCGCCCGATCCGAACATCACGCTGGCCGACGAACACGCAGACGCCAGCGCCGCATTGGTGCGCGCACAGGTCGCGCTGCGTGGCTTATCGGCAGCGACATTCGATTGGCTTGAGGCGAATGCCGATGGGCCTTGGTGGTCGCTCATGCCAGCGCCGATCCGCCTCGCGACATGGGTGGGCTACGATCTCGACGGGCGCACTGACATTCATTGGGCGCAGACCATTCGCATTCGCCTTGAAGAGAAAGCGGCGCAACTGGGCCGCTACACCGAAGCGCTGACCGCTGCAGGTGCGGGCAAGCTTGCGGCGAGCTTGGCGAAGGCGGGCGCGCTTGTGGCGAAGCAGGCAGCCTTGTTCAACGGCGACCTCGATGACCCGGAGGCGATTGTCGCGGCGGCCAATGCGCTGACTGCGGAAACCGCAGATCGGCTTGTCTCTCTGAAGGGCGTCATCGCCGAGATCGGCGCGATGCTTGAGGTGGAGGGCAACGCAGCGAAGCGTAAGGCGCTCGCCATCGTGCGCGCAGAGATGGCCGCCATTGGTCTCGGTGTTGGCGGCATTCATTTGCGGGTCAATGCATCGCAAGTCCGCTCCGCCGTGCAGGCCGACCTTGGCTTGGAGGTGTTGAACGACTTCTTCGATCGTCGCGCCGTCAGCGCGGCGGCCGATAAGACCGCCCATGCCAAGCGCCAATCGGTGAATTTTGGCTCGATCTTTCAGGAGAAGATGACGGCCCGGCGCCAGCTCATGTTGTGCGCGGAGATCGTCAAGCACATCGATGCCGACACGCCGGTGCGTTTCTTGATCGCCGAGATCGAAAGTCCGGCGACAATCATGGGCGCGATTTATCTGGCGCGGCTTTATGGCGTGTACGATCGGCTCGACATCTCGCCGCTGTTTGAGACGCCGGACGTGCTGGAACGCGGTGGGCGCTTCATGGAGCGCCTGCTCGAAGAAGAGGAATACCTCGCCTACATCCGCGCGCGCGGGCGGCTCTGCGTGCAGCTCGGCTTTTCCGACAGCGGCCGCTTCATGGGCCAGATCGCGGCTGACATGGGGATCGAGCGGGTCCATGTCTTACTGTCGCGCGCGCTCGCGAAGGCCAATGTGCGCGACGTGGAAGTCGTCATCTTCGATACCCACGGCGAGTCCATGGGACGCGGCGGCTATCCGGGTACGCTGGAAGAGCGCTTCGATCACTTGCTTACGCCTTGGTCGCGGGCGCGTTTCGCCAGCCAAGGCATCGCCGTGCATCCGGAGGTGAGCTTCCAGGGCGGTGACGGTTATCTGCATTTCGAGACGCCCGAACTGGCGGATGCGACGTTGCGCGCCTTCGCCGCTTGGTCGTTCGCGCCGGCGCCCAGTGGGCGCATCGACGATGCGTTCTATGGCGACATCAATTTCAGCTGGGACATCTATCGCGGCATCAAGGGCTGGCAGGAGGCGCTGTTTGCGAACCGCCACTACCAAGCTGTGCTTGGCTCATTCGCTCCAAATTTGTTGCCCGGCGCCGGCTCACGCAAGACGCGTCGGCAGAGCGGCTCTTCCAAGGACGACGTGGCGCGCTCGTTGCGCGCGATCCCGCACAACGCCATCCTTCAACAGCTCGCCGCGCCGGCGAACGTCTCTGGCGGGTTCGGTCACGCCGCGGCGCGCGAGCCGGAAAAGTTCGCGACGCACGTCGCTGGTTCTCCGCGGTTGGAGCGGCTGGTCCGGATGGCGCAGAAGGCGCGTCAGCTCACGAGTCTTTCGATCCTGCGCACCTACGCCGATCTCTATAGTCCAGGCTTCTGGACCATCCGCGCCGCGCGTGGCGACGATGACGGGCGGGCGGAGATCGCGCTGCGCATCGCTGATCGGTTGGATGCGTTCGGTCTCGACATTTCGATCGACCGGTTGGCCAACCTGCTGTCCAGCGATCGCCGCCGCTTTGACACGGTGTGCCGCGCGTTCTTGCCGACCGCCCCGGGCGATCAAGGGTTCGAGGCCGAGCTCTATCTTCTGCACGCCGTCCGGATGGTGTTGATCGTGCGCGGCTTCACGCTCGCCGGCGCCATCCCGGCATTCTCGCCGCGCCACGATATCAGCCGCGAGGCGTTGGTGGACCAAGCGTTGGAGCTCCGGTTCGCGGAGGTGGCCGACGCCTTGGCCGGTATCTTCCCCGCGATGGATGACACGCCGGCAGCGTTCGCGAAGCTTACCGAAGCCGGCGAACACGATCTTCAAGCCGGCTACCCGGCGATTGGCCGTGACATCGCCCAGCCATTGCGGGCGATAGACGCTCAGATCAAGCAAATCAGCGTGGCCATCTCGCACTTCTACGGGGCCTTCGGCTAGGACGTGCGCTGGGTTTACGCTATGGCACTTGAACATGCGCCGTCGCGGCGAAACGGGAGGCAAGTTTGAGCGCGCCGTACTGGGATGAGTTTCACATCGGGCAAGTGTTCAAACACGCCCAATCGCGGACGATCACGGAGACCGACAACGTCCTCTTCACGACGATGACGCACAATCCAGCGCTGCTGCATCTCGACGAGCATTACTGCCGTGAGAACACTGAATATGGACAGCGGATCGTCAATTCGTGCTTCACGCTTGGGCTGATGGTGGGCATCTCCGTGGGTGACACGACCTTGGCGCGCGCCGTCGCCAATCTTGGTTGGGATGAGGTGCGCTTCCCGAAGCCGCTCTTCCATGGCGATACGGTTCGCGTCGAGACGGAAGTGATCGAACTCCGTGAGTCTAAATCGCGACCCAATCAGGGCATCGTCGTCTTTAAGCATCGCGCCTTCAACCAGAAGGGCGAGTTGGTCGCCGAGTGCAAGCGCACCGGTCTGCAATTGAAAAAGCCTCAGCCATGACTTTGCGTTCGCTTCTGTTTGTGCCGGGCGACAGCGAGAAGAAGCTCGCCAAGGCCGAAGGCATCGGCGCCGATGCGTTGATCCTTGACCTGGAAGATGCGGTGGCGATGGAGCGCAAACCGGTGGCGCGGGCTCTGGTGCGCGACTTTGTGAGCGCGCGAAGCGGCAAGAGCGCGCTTTGGGTGCGGCTCAACCCGCTGGATAGCGGATTGATTCAGGGCGACCTCGAAGCGGTGTTGGAAGCCAAGCCCGATGGGCTGATGTTGCCGAAGCCCGATGGGCCGGACGATGTGCGGGCATTGGCGCAGCGGCTCGATGAATTGGGCGCGCCGGACACAATCAAGATCATTCCAGTCGCGAGCGAGACGCCGGCGGCGGTGTTCAATCTGGGCGCCTATGTCACTGGCCAGAAGATCGAGCGGCTTTCCGGCATCACCTGGGGCGCGGAAGATCTGAGCGCGGCGATTGGAGCATCCACCAATCGCGACGCCGATGGCGCGTGGAGCTTTACTTATAAGATGGCGCGTTCGCTCACTCTGCTCGCGGCGCACGGCGCGGGTGTCCAGGCGATTGAGACGTTGCATGCGGATTTTCGCG